>NZ_JAFATE010000230.1 GCF_019244115.1 Bradyrhizobium sp. | reverse complement strand
GCCGCGCCAAAATGGCGGAAGCGCTGCGCCGCTTCGCGGGGCTGCCCGCGGCGGCCAGTGACGAGCGGGCAAGGTTCGAGCGCAAACCGCAGCCGGCCGAGATCAACGCCGCGGCGGGGTGACGCGCCACGAGATGAGGTTCGATCGGTACCACATGGGTGGCGCGCTCCCTCCCCCGTTTGCGGGGGAGGGCTGGGGTGGGGGCATCTGAACGACGCCGCGATGTGCGGGGCTTGCCCCACCCGCTGTCGCACACCGCCGGGTCACGGCCGCTTTTCGAAAAACAGCAGTGTAGGGTGGGCAAAGGCGCGCTTGCGCCGTGCCCACCATCTCCCAGCGAACCGCGACCTCGATGATGGGCACGCTTCGCTTTGTCCACTCTACGGCTTGGTCGGCCGTGCGTGCGCCCGCCGCCGCTTTCAAAGCCGCTTTTCGAAAAACAGGTCCGGATAGGGATCGTCATTGAAGCGCGCGATCTCGCGCCAGCCGCTCGTCCGGTAAAGCTGGCCCGCTTCGGGAAGCGCGCTGTTGGTGTCGAGCCGCAGCACGGTGATGCCGAGCGCGCGCGCCGCGCCCTCGGCCGCATCCATCAGGCGCCGGGCGAGCCCGAGGCCACGCGCTGACGGTGCGACCCACAGCCGCTTGATCTCGGCGAGGTCGCCGTCCGTTCCCTTCAGTCCGACGCAGCCGATCGGCAGGCCGTCGGAGATCGCCACCAAAAACGCGCCGCGCGGCCGGCGCATGTCGGCGGCGTCGGGATCGCGCGAGCGCGCGACATCAAAACCTTGCGCAAAGCGGCGCGCGAGCTCGCCATAATATTCGCCGAGGCAATAGCGCGCCTCGGTGCTCGTCGGGTTCATCTCCTGCACGGTGGCGCGGCTCACGCCGAGCGCCGAGCCGATCATGTCCATTGCCGCGAGCAGCGCATCCGGTCGGGCGTGCCGGGCCAAGAACGCCTCGGCTTGCGCGTTGGAAAGGGCCTCATAGGCCTTGAACTCGCGCCGGCCGGCGCGTGTCAGCGTCGCGACGCGGCGGCGTGCGTCATCGGCATGCACCATCGTCTCGATCAGTCCCTCCTCCTCGAGACTGCGGAGCAGGCGGCTCATCAGGCCCGAGTCGAGGCCGAGATAGTCGCGGATCTCGGCGATGTCGGAACGTCCCTGCCCGATCGCATTGAGCACGCGCGCCGCGCCGAGCGGCCGGCCGCGCCCCAGAAACGAATTGTCGAGCGCGCCGACCTCGGAGGTGACGGCGCGGTTGAACCTGCGGACGCGGGAGACGGCATCGAGCATATATCTGACTTAAGTCAGATAATAGCCATTGTCAAACAGGCGAGGCTCCGCCCTTTCACGGCCGCATGGCTGCGCCGCATCGCCGGCCGGCCAGAGACGAGCGGGCGCGCTTCTGTCCCAATGTACCTGCCCCCCATAGATAGAATAGCCGGGGACCCGAGGCGTTGTGGTGGTAACGATGACGGCGAGCAATAAAGTGTCGAATCCAAACGCAGGGAATTGGCCCTTGCCAAGCGCCGGCTTCATTATCTTCTTACCCTGGCTTACCTTGCCTGGTTGTGTCCGGGTCGACCGCTTTCGTTTCTGTCCTTTGCAGATTACGGAAATTGAATCAATTGTCGGGCGCGACATTGCACCAACGGTCGAGAAGGTGCTCAAGTGTTATGTCGGCAAGAGCGGTCAGCCGGTTAAGAGCTGCACAATCGTACTCCGAGCGCGTCACCCGCATGCTTGGAACATCCCACGCAATCATTGGGACCTAGTTGCACAGGCAACGAAAACGCTGGCGTTAGCTTGCTTGGCTGAGCAGCGGTTTTTCGAGGGACACTTCAGTCCACACTTAAACTCAACCATGTTCCGAATTATCGGTCAGGGGGTTGAAGCCGGATCAGACCGGATCTCGCCCTTTTTTCCAAGGCGTGGCGGCGGTCTGCAGATTGGGGGCATGCGGTACAAAGACATTCAGTTCCAGCGGCCGGCTCAGATTGAAGGGACAGAGTGCCACGTCGTCAACCAGCATTTGATCAAAGCGATTGCAAAAGCGCGACGTTCAAACTGTTCAATAATCCCGGCACTAGAATTGTCGCTGGACACCTTCTTGCTGGCTCACGCCGAAACTTCAGAGCTGGATTGGAAAACTTGTGTGCTCTTATCGGCGATCGCATTTGAGCAAATACTGGAACCAGCCATCCCAAATGCACAGGCCGTGGCGGCAGCGTTCACTGATTGCTGGGCAGCTTTTGCGAGACGGACGATTGCGAAAGCGAAACGGATAAAGCCCGATTCAAAATATGTTGAAGCTCAAAAGAATTGGCCAATTCATCGAAAATGGATGAAGGAGCTCTACGAAGCACGCAGCTCGATAGTCCATCGAGGCCCCAAGTCGGAATTCAGTCAGAATTGGACAGATTGGCAGCATCTCGTAATAGCCGCGTTCACTTATCCGCTGATCGTCAAGTTGCGACTTGCTAAGGAGGGTCTTTATGGCCTGAGTGATCGCGAAATCGGCGCGTGCGAAGCACTCGATGAATTACTTGATAGCAGTTGGGGTAAAGGTTGGAGAAATCCGCCAGAATGGCCAACCATTCTGGGGCTTGCAGAGGGACATCGAGAACTCCAGACCACGATAGCTCGCGCGCTCGAGTCCAAAGCGAAGGATTCTTAAGGCCCAGCAAAATGCTCGTCTAAGCAACGATTTTGGCGCGGTAGCGCCATTGTCGGCTTTGAAGATTGACTCGCATCCACATGCGTGTCGACCAAAAGCTGCACCGCGGTTGAGACCTTCCCACTCGGAACATCCTCTGCACGCCCTCAGATTACTGCGGCGGCCACACCAGCAGCCAGGCGCCCGCGGCTAGGCATCCAATACCGGCGGCACGCGCGATCCATCGTCCGAACGGGGTCAGTTTCTCCAACAGGACAAGCAGTGCCAGCAGCGCAATCCAGAGCACGTTCATCACCCCGCCGACGAACAACAGCGCCATCAGGATCCAGCAGCAGCCGACGCAATAGCCGCCGTGCCGAAGCCCTAGCAGCAGGCAGCCTCGCACGTCCTTGCGAAAGCCGCCGTTGCGCATCAGGAACAGAAACGGCGACTGGCACTGCGCGAGACAGACGTTCTTGAGCGGCGTCCATTGATAGGCCCCTGCCGCGATCAGCACGATGGCGCCGAGCACGCTGCTCGACATCACCATCTTCGAATCCAGCAGGGCTGCGCGCTCGATCCCCCATTGCAGAAAAGTTGCCGCCAGCGAAAAGGCGCTCCAGGCGATGAGATAGCCGGCCGCAAACCAGCCGGTCGCAGCGAACGGCTTGCCCTGCGCCCTGCTCTGCCTGCCCACGCGGGCGTACATCAGGATCATGGGCGCTACCGACGGGCCCATCATCCCGACCATCATGACAGCCCACATCACGAACACATAGCCGAACTCGATCGCGCGCCATGGCTCGCTGGCGGGCAGCATGAGACCGACTCCGGCCGGGATCATGCGAAAATCAGTCATGTCCATGCCGCCCATGTCCATGTCGCTTGCGAGCCAGAGCACATAGAACCATGCCAGCGCGACGATGATGGTGATCGCGCCGCCGACGATGAAGCGGTCGCGGCGCAGCACGGTTTCAAGGGCGCTGTCGGTCATTGCGAGTGATGTGGCCGGCCTTGTCGCAGGGCCGGATCAGGCGTTCGACCAGCTGATCGGCGCGTACAGGCCGTTCTTGCCGGAATTGTCCCAGCGCATGCCGTGATCGGTGAAAACATTGCCGGCGGCGCCGACGGCCATCACCATCCTGTCGGGGCTGACCGGATGGCCGATGTTGGCCCACATTTCCCCGCTCGGATGCATCGTCGGCAACGGATCGACGGACATGTGCAGAATGTCAGGGATTTCCGCGGACCGCGTCTTGCCCTCGATGTGGAATGTGATCGGGACCTTACGCACCCCGAGATTTTTGCTGATCAGCGGCGTGAATGCGGCCATCGGACCGCCGGCGGCGCCGGTGAAGATCGCGGCCAGCGCCTCGGTCTGCGCATCGTCGGCGCGCTGATCGATATAGGCGGCGACCGACCAGTTTCCCTCTGCCATGACCCCCGGTGCGTGGAGGATCACCAGAACGTTCAGTCCATCGAGCGCGACATCGCCATAGCGGCCGCTTTCGACGTGGAAGACCAGCGGCACGTTGCAAAAGCCCTCGGTCGGTCGCGCGGTCAACGGGGCGGCCGCTGACACCAGGCACGGACACACGATGCTGCAGCTACAATTCTCAAAATAGTCACCGGAAAGGTGCCATGCGACCTGGTCCGCCATCGCTCTCTCCCGCTAGGCCGCAGCCAATCGATTGCTTTCGAATGAGCAACTTATGGGCGAAAGGTACGCTGTGCGGGGAGGAACCGCAAGCCGATACCGTTGTGCGGGGAAATCCTCGGGATGTGCCCCACGGATATATCCGTAAGATTGCGGGGATGGGCGAATACCGGCCAATTTGCAACCGCACTGGCATTGCGGTTGCACAGGCAGCGTCGAACCCGACGCCAGCCCCCAGGCGTCCCACACCGGAACAGACCCATGAAGCCGACATCCCGTTTAGAGACGCCCGTAAGCAATCCCCGCACCACGATGAAACTGCAGGCGCTGATCGCCGACCTGCGCTGGCAGGTTCACCTGCTCGAGTCCGATATCCAGGACGAGCAGAAGCGAACGGGCATTTTTGACGTCACCAGCGTCGCCTACCCCACCCTCGCCCGCAATCTCAGGGCCAGGCGGGACAATCTCCTGGTCACCATCGCCTTGCTGGAAGGCCAGTTGCCGGGGGCGGAGATCGCCGCTTGACCGACAGCCGCTGCGGCGACAATGTTTTTTGCGATGGACGACCGCAGTCATATCGCCAACCTCATCGGTTCCCTCGCTGTCCACGTGGATGGGCAGCATTGGGACCGGCTCCTCGCCTTGTTCGCACCGCGGGTCGGCGTCGACTATACGTCGCTGTTCGGCGGCGAAGCACAGGCGATGACGCGCGAGGATCTCATCGGCGGCTGGCGAAAACTGCTTCCTGGCTTCACGCGGACCTGTCACGTCATCGGCACGCCTGACGTCGCGATCAGCGGCGACACCGCCCGGGCGGCCGCCTCCGTCGTGGCCTGGCACTTCGTGAAGGAGGTGGAATTGGCCGGACGGGACCTTTGGCTGGTCGGCGGCTGTTACGACATAAGTTTTGAGAAGATCGACGGGGTCTGGCACATCGCCTCCCTGACGCTCGCCCGCGCCTGGGCGGAGGGCAATCTCGATCTGCCGAGAATTGCCGGCGAGCGGGCCACAAGGTGATCTCGCCAAAATACGCTTTAGCGGGTAGCCTTATGATGGCCGGCGACCGGCCGAAAAAAAGACATATCCGACACTGCGTCCGCCGAAGAAAAACAGTCCCATGCTGGCCGATCCACGCTCCATCCTCAAATCCGTATTTGGCTATGACAGCTTCCGCGGACGGCAACGTGACATCATCGAGCATGTGACTTCAGGCCACCACGCCTTCGTCTTGATGCCGACCGGCGGCGGCAAGTCGCTCTGTTATCAGATCCCGGCGCTGGTGCGTCCAGGGATCGGACTCGTCATCTCTCCGCTCATTGCGCTGATGGAAGACCAGGTGGCGGCGCTCAGACAGGCCGGCGTGAAGGCCGCGGCGCTCAATTCCCGGCTCTGGGGCGCGGAAAAGGATCTGCTGTGGCGGGATATCGCAGAGAGCGAACTGGACCTGCTCTACATGGCTCCGGAAACGCTTCTGAAGGGCGAGAACCTCGATCGGCTGAAATCCGCCCAACTCTCTCTCATCGCCATCGATGAGGCGCACTGCGTTTCGCAATGGGGCCATGATTTCCGGCCCGAATACCGTGCGCTCAGTTGTCTCGCAGACCTCTTTCCCCGCGTGCCGCGCATCGCGCTCACCGCGACCGCGGATGCCCCGACCAGGGCGGAAATCGTCGAGCATCTGAACATCGGCGCTCAGAACAGCTTCATCTCCGGCTTCGACCGCCCCAATATCCGTTATGGCGTTGCCGAGAAGACCAGCACGATGCAGCAGATGCTGCGCTTCCTGGAACCCCGCAAAGGCGAGAGCGGCATCGTCTATTGCCTGTCCAAGCGCAAGACCGAGGATATCGCCGCCACCCTCAACGCCCATGGCTTCACCGCGCTGCCCTACCATGCCGGCATGGAGATGAAGGCGCGGGAAGCAAACCAGCGCCGCTTCCAGCATGAACAAGGGCTGATCATGGTCGCCACCATCGCCTTCGGCATGGGAATCGACAAGCCCGATGTGCGCTTCGTGCTGCATGCGGACCTGCCGGCCAGTGTCGAAGCGTTTTACCAGGAGACCGGCCGCGCCGGCCGCGACGGCTTGCCCGCCGAAACCCTGATGCTCTACGGCGCGGAGGACATCGCGCTCCGCCGCCGCTTCATCGACGAGTCGGAGGCTTCAGATGCACGCAAGCGCACCGA
>NZ_JAFATE010000445.1 GCF_019244115.1 Bradyrhizobium sp. | reverse complement strand
GGCATCGGTCGGAATCGAAAGCCCGCCAAGCACCAGGCGCTCCGGCTCGATCAACGGCTCGGCGCCGGTCGCCAGCGCGGCGACACGCAGCGGAAATGACATCGCAAGCCCGTCATCGCTCCGGAACAGCATCGGGATCGCGACCGGCGTGCCCGTCTGGTCTGTCGTGATGTTGACGATGCCGACCTGGGCCTGATCGGCGAACGCCTTCAAGGGCAGCAGAAATCGTTCGGCCTTGGGCAGTCCGGACAGCGGACCTTGCTCGTCCTGAACGCGAACCGCCTGGAGGGACCTCGAGAACACCGCGGCGGCGGCGATGACGGCAGGGGCGGCGTTGAGCGATCTCGCCAATGCGTCATCCCCATCCGCAGGCCCCTTGTCCACAAGCAGAAAATCGAGCGCGATCACCTTCGGCTTCAGCCGGGCGACGGCATCGACGATCCTGGCCAGATCGAGCCGCGTCAGCGGGTAGGTGCCGAGCCGCCTGACCGCGGCATCATCGATCTCGACAATCGTCACCAGGTCGGGCGGCGTCCTGACGCCGCGCAGGATCAAGCGATATCCCGCAAGTGCGGCTTCGGCGCGATCGAGAGAATGCAGCTGGCCGCGCGAGTGCGCCACGTACACGCCGAGCCCCCAAAGCCCGGCGAGCACGACGGCAACGATGTTCTGCAGCGTCCTGCCCATTCCCGTGGCTTTGGTCCTATTGTCCGAGCCGCGCCATCAGCGCGGCGACGCGCGCCGGCGGCCAGCGCTTCACGATCAGCGGTCCCGCCGACTCCACGTCCACGCCTTCACCGGGACCCAGCACGACGCCCGGCCCACCTCCTCCGCTTCGCCCCACGGCAACCCGCCCGCGCGCCACGAACACCGAGGTCTTGGCATCGGCCGCGTCGACAGCCCATTTGGTGCCACGCACCGCCGCGATGGCCTGCGGCGTCCTGACCTCAAAGGTCTTGTCGCGTGGCTGTTTCGGGACGTCCAGAAGCAAGGCCTTGCTGCTCAATTCGGCCGAATCGATACGGCCGTCATGATTGCGATCCTTCAGGCTGTAGCGGGCGCCGTTTTCGACTACGATTGTAATCCCGCCTTCACAATGCAGTGTCTGCGCAGCCGGCGTCTGACTGACGGTGGAACATCCGGGGGTTTGCGCGGCGGCGATGTCGATCGAGAGGAGGAAAGCGAACGCAACACATCCCGAACGGATCGATCTCTTCACGATGACACCTCCACAAAGGACTTCAAGCAACGCGGCCCGATGAGCCGGCATTTTAGGGCAAAATGTCGACCAGCGCACCGATGCTTTGGAACCGTTGGGCAAGAGATCGTATCCGGCGGCGGAGCATCACGGGATGACCGCGCGAGATCCGGCTCACGGCTGCTTTTTCTTGCGTGTCCCCGCGTCCTCCTGCTCCAGCGCCTTGCGCACCTTTGCGAATTCCTCCAGCGAGGCCTTGTCGGCACGCGGGAATCTTAGATCGAGCCGATCGAGGGCGGCGACGATGGCCGAGCCGATCACCACGCGCGCGAACCATTTGTGGTCCGACGGCACCACATGCCATGGCGCCACCTTGGTCGAGGTGTGCCGGACGATGTCCTGGTAGACGGCCTGATAGCGGCCCCAGCGTGCCCGCTCCGTGACGTCGTTCATGGAGAACTTCCAGATTTTTCCGGGCTCCTCCAGGCGATCGAGGAATCGCTTGCGCTGCTCCTCCTTGGAAATGTTGAGAAAGAATTTCAGGATCATGGTGCCATTGCGCGACAAATAGCGCTCGAAAGCGATGATGTCCTCGAACCGTTCGCGCCACATGTTCTTGGTGACGAGTTTTGGCGGAATCTTCGCGTGCCTGATCAATTCCGGATGCACCCGCGTCACCAGGCAGTCCTCATAATAGGAGCGATTGAAGATGCCGATGTCGCCGCGCTTGGGCAATGATGCCACGCAGCGCCACATGAAATCATGTTCGAGCTCGTGGTTGGTCGGCTGCTTGAACGAGGTGACCTCGCAGCCCTGCGGATTGATGCCCTCGAAAATCGCCTTGATCGCGCTGTCCTTGCCCGCGGCATCCAGGCCCTGCAGGATCACCAAAACCGACCAGCGGTCCTGCGCGAACAGTTTCTCCTGGAACTCGGCAAGCCGCTTGCGATTGGCATCGAGGATCTTTTCACCCGCCTCCTTGTCGAGACCGCCCTTTGCGTTGGTCTTGTGCGACTGCAGATGGAATTTGCTCGAACCGTCGATGCGAAACGGGGAGATGAATGCATCGAGCTCGGTGCTGAGGGATTTCTTGGCCATGGAACGAGGTCTGCCTCCACTTCGTCAGTCATTGCGAGCGAGCGAAGCAATCCAGACCTGCCACTCGGGAAGACTGGATTGCTGCGTCGCTTCGCCCCTCGCAATGACGATGAAATCAACCACCGAGCTGGTGCTCGATGAACGCGGTGACGTAACGCGGCATGGCGGCGCCGAGTTCACCCCTGAGTTCGCGCGTCTCGCGCACCAGATGGATGGCGGCGAGTTCGGGGCGCGCCTGGCTCGCGAGATTGGCTTCGATGCGCGCCTTGAGCTCCTCGCCCGGACAATCCGCAACCAGCGGCCTGAGCAGCGCGATCGCAGCGCCCGCGCGCACGCAATACCAGCCGGGATCGATAGCGTAGTCATCCGCCGTGAGCCCGGTCTCCTCCTGCATTTCCCGCAAAATGCTGCCGGCGAGATCGACCGCGCCCTCGCGGACATCGCCGGGCTCCGGCGTGCCGGCCGGAAAATAGATCCGCCCGGCATTCGCGGTATGCTGGTTCATCTCGCCGAGCACGAAGGCGCCGTCCGACGAACGCAGCGCGCCCACGCCAAAGCCGTTGAACACCTCCTTGTCCGGAAAGCCCCAGTCGCGCCAGGCCAAAAAGCTGGCAAAATCGGCGTCGAAATAACGGGCCGACAGCTGCGCCTCCTCCAGCACGGGATCGCGCGCCAGCAGCACGCGGCCATTCCAGATCGCGGGTTTTTCGCGCTGCTTCTCGGCGAAATGCGCCGATATCTCGGCGCGCCGCGCCTCCGCGAATGGCCAGGGCCGCGGCTCGTATCTGAGCTCGAGCGTCGTGACGCGATGAATGGAGGCGGGCGTCATGACCCGAAGCCACATCTACTTGGCATTCATCCCCGTGGTCTTCTTGACCTGATCGACGAACTTGTTGGTGAAGGTTTTTGACACGTCGATGTTGGCCTTGGCGACATCGGGCGATCCCTCGCTGAACACCGCGAGCACGGCATCGGCGCCCTTCGGGTCCATCTTGCCGGTCTCCGAATACATCGGGATCGTGTTCTTCAGCGCGGCGAGATAGAGCTGCTTGTCCTTGCCGACCATCTCTTCCGGCATCTTTGCCATGACGTCTTCGGCCGAATGGCCGTGGATCCAGGCGAGCGTCGCGACGATCGCGTTGGTCAGCGCCTGCGTCTCCTTCTCATGGCCGGCGACCCAGGCCGCGGTGGAGTAGAGCGCGCCGCCCGGATATTCGCCGCCGAACGTGGCGAGCGTATCCTTCTGCGTTCGGGTGTCGGCGAGAATCCTGAGATCGGGAAACTTGCCCTGCAGCACGGTGACGGAGGGATCGAGCATCACGGCCGCATCGATCTGGCCCTGCTCCATCGCGGCAACCGCGGTCGCGCCGAGGCCGACGCCGATCACCGCGGCGCTTGCCGGATCGAGCCCGTTCTTCTTCAAAAGATATTTCAGGAAGAAGTCGGTCGAGGAGCCCGGCGCCGAGACGCCGACCTTCTTGCCGGCGAGGTCCTTCACCGACTTGATCTCGGCCGTATGCGACGGCGACACCACCAGCACCAGCCCGGGATAACGGTCATAGACCACGAAGGACACCAGCTGCTGTTTCTTGGCAGCGAGATTGACGCAATGGTCGAAATAGCCGGAGACCACGTCGGCGCTGCCGCCGAGCACGGCCTTCAGCGCATCCGAGCCGCCCTTGAGGTCGACCAGGTCGACATTGACGCCGGCCTTGTCGAATTCGCCGAGCTGTTTGGCGAGCACGGTCGGCAGGTAGCACAGGCAGGCGCCGCCGCCGACCGCGATGGTGACCTTGCTCTCGGCCGTCGCCGCCGGCGAGACCAGCGCCAGCGCGAACAGGGCCGCGGCGAGCTTGCCGAATGTGTTCTTCATTGCTTCCTCCATTCGCTTTGGCCGCAACATAGAGCAGCGCCAAGGCGACATCTACCCCCTGCCCTCGCCCGCGACCGGCCGCCACACCAAGAGCCTGCGCTCCACCAGCGTCACGCCGACATCGATCAGGATCACGAACGCCGACAACACGAACATGCCGGCGAACACGCCGGCGACATCGAACACACCCTCGGCCTGCTGGATCAGGTAGCCGAGCCCCGCCGCCGAGCCGAGATATTCGCCGACCACCGCGCCCACCACGGCAAAGCCGACTGAGGTGTGCAGCGAGGAGAACATCCAGGACAGCGCGGAGGGAAAGTAGACATGCCGCGTCAATTGCCGCTCGCTCATGCCGAGCATCCGCGCATTGTCGCGCACCGTCGTGCTCACCTCCTTGACGCCCTGATAGACGTTGAAGAACACGATGAAGAACACGAGCGTGACGCCGAGCGCGACCTTCGACCAGATCCCGAGGCCGAGCCAGAGCGTGAAGATCGGCGCCAGCACCACGCGCGGCAGCGCGTTGACCATCTTCACATAGGGATCGAACACGGCCGCCACCCTGGGCTGGCGTGCGAACCAGAAGCCGACCGCGGCGCCCATGGCCGACCCGATCACGAACGCCAGGATCGATTCCCAGAGCGTGATCAGAAGATGCTTCCAGATCACGCCGCTCGCAAACCAGGCGACCACCTGGGTGCCAACATCGACCGGGTTGGAGAAGAAGAATGGCGGCAGCCATACTTTTCCGAACACCGAAACCGTGGCGAAGAACTGCCACAGCACCAGTGCGACAATGGCGACCAAAAGCTGCAGCGAAAGGAGCCTCAAGCGGGACATCACGAGGCCTCCGCGCCTTGCGAGGACTGCGCATAACCCTTCATCACCTGCTCTTTCAACACGCTCCAGATCTCCCGGTGCAGCGCGTGAAAATCCTTGTCCAGCCGCGCCTCAAAGATGTCGCGCGGGCGCGCGAGCGGCACGCGCCAGTCGCCGATGATCCGTGCGCTTGGCCCCGCCGACATGATGACGACACGGTCGGCGAGCGCGATCGCCTCCTCCAGATCATGGGTGACGAACAGCACCGCCTTCTTGTCCGCGCTCCAGAGCTCGAGCAGGAGGTTGCCCATGATCTGGCGGGTCTGCGCGTCGAGCGGCCCGAACGGCTCGTCCATCAACAGGATTTTTGGGTTGCGGATCAACACCTGCGCGAGGCCGACGCGCTTGCGCTGCCCGCCCGAGAGCATGTGCGGATAGCGGCTTGCGAACGCGCCAAGCCCGACCGAGCCGAGCCACTGCTTTGCGCGCGCCAGCGCCTCGCCGCGCGAGGTGCCGGCGATTTCGAGCCCGATCGCGACATTGTCGAGCGCGGTTTTCCAGGGAAACAGCGCATCGGCCTGGAACAGGTAGCCGGCGTCGCGGTTGAGGCCGACAAGCGGCTTGTCAAAAATCCGCACCCGCCCCGCGGCCGGCTGCAGGAGCCCGGCGGCGACGTTCAAAAGCGTCGATTTTCCACAGCCGGTAGGGCCGACAATGGCGACGAACTCGCCGTCCGCCACGGCGAGATCGGCCTGCTCCACCGCGGTGTAGACGCGGCCATCGGCAACGCGGAAAGCCACCGTCGCATCCTGCAGCGCGACCGCCGTCGGCGTTGCCTTCTCCACGCATTTCCTCCAATCTGCTTAGCGAAGATGCCTTAGCGCCTTGGGCGAACAAGTTCAACGCGGCGATCGCGCGAGAGAGAACCAGCATGCCATCCGCTCCGCTGATCGCCTATGCCCATGTGGGCAAGAGTTTTGCCGGACGGCGCGGCGCCGCCTCCGTGCGGGCGGTGAACGACGTGTCGCTCGACGTTGCCGAGGGTGAATTTCTCGCCATCGTCGGCGGCTCCGGCTCCGGCAAGACCACGCTGCTGCGGCTCGCCAACCGCCTGATCGATGCTGACAGCGGCACCATCACGATCGCGGGGCAGGACGTGCGCGCGGCCGATCCGGTCACGTTGCGCCGCGGCATCGGCTATGTGTTCCAGAGTGGTGGGTTGTTTCCGCATATCAGCGTCGCCGACAATATCGGCGTCACGCCAAAGCTGCTGGGCTGGCCGGCGGCCGACATCAGCGCGCGGGTCGACGAGCTGCTCGACCTGGTCCGGCTCGATCGCGTCTATCGCGACCGCCTGCCGCAAGAGCTCTCCGGCGGCGAACGGCAGCGCGTCAGCGTGGCTCGGGCGCTGGCGGCGCGGCCGCGAATCGTGCTGATGGACGAGCCGTTCGGCGCGCTCGATCCCTTGACCCGCGACGCGCTCGGCGACGACTATCTCGCCCTGCATCGCAAGCTCGGCCTGACCACCGTGATGATCACACATGACATGACGGAGGCGATCCTGCTTGCCGACCGCATCGCGGTGATGCGGACGGGAAAGCTGCTGGCGCTGGCGCGCGCGGCCGAGCTCGGCAGCAGCGCCGACGCTTACGTCGCCGAACTGCTCTCGACGCCACGCCGCCAAGCCGAGCGGCTGAGCGCCCTTCTGCCACGGGGCGGCGCATGAGCCTTTTCTCCGATCCGCGCATCGCACAGGCGTTTTCGTATCTGCCCGACTATCTCGGCAGTCATGTGCGCGTCAGCCTCACCGCGCTGATGCTTGGGCTCATCGTATCACTGCCGCTTGCGATTCTCGCCCGCGACCGGCCGGTCTTGCGCGGCATCCTGCTTGCGATCGCCAGCATCGTGCAGACGGTGCCGGGGCTTGCTCTGCTCGCGCTGTTCTATCCGCTGCTGCTGGTGCTCGCCTCGTTCACGCTGGCCTCGTTCGGCTTCTCCTTTTCCGCGTTCGGCTTTTTGCCGGCCGTGCTGGCGCTGGCGCTCTATTCCACGCTGCCGGTGCTGCGCAACACCATCACCGGACTGAACGGCATCGACGCGGGCGTGCTGGAGGCCGCCAAGGGCGTCGGCATGACGGAGCGGCAGTCGCTCTTGTCAGTCGAGCTGCCCCTGGCGCTGCCGGTGATCATGGCCGGCATCCGCACCGCCGCGGTCTGGGTGATCGGCACCGCGACACTGTCGACGCCGATCGGCCAGACCAGCCTCGGCAACTACATCTTTGCCGGGCTGCAGACCCAGAACTGGGTCTTTGTGCTGTTCGGCTGCGCAGCGGCCGCGGTGCTGGCGATCGCGGTCGATCAATTGCTCGCCCTGATCGAGACCGGCTTGCAGGGCCACAGCCGCCTGCGCACCGCGCTCGGCAGCGCCGGCATCGTGGCGCTGGTCGCAGCGACACTGGTGCCGACGCTGACGCTGACGTCATCGACCTATGTCGTCGGCGCAAAGACCTTTGCCGAGCAATATGTGCTGTCGAGCCTGATCCGCGAGCGGCTGCGCGCGGCCGGACTGTCGTCGGCCCAGCGCGAAGGCCTCGGCTCCAACGTGGTGTTCGACGCGCTCGCCACTGGCAATATCGACATCTACGTCGACTACAGCGGCACGCTGTGGTTGAACCAGTTTCACCAGACCGAGATCAAGCCGCGTGGCGAGATGATCGCGGCATTGAAGGAGATGCTGGCGAAGCAGAACATCACGCTGCTCGGCGAACTCGGCTTCGAGAACGCCTATGCGCTGGTGATGCGGCGCAAGCAGGCCGACGAACTCGGCATTCACAGCATCGCCGATCTTGCCCCGCATGCCTCAGAGCTTTCGATCGCGAGCGACTACGAGTTCTTCTCGCGCCCGGAATGGGCTGCGCTGCAAAAGGTCTACGGCCTGTCGTTCAAAACCCAGCGGACCATGCAGCCGGATTTCATGTATGCGGCGGTCGCCGCAGGCGAGGTCGACGTCATCACCGGCTACACCAGCGACGGGCTGATCGCGAAATACGATCTCGTCGCGCTCGATGATCCGAAGCAGGCGATCCCACCCTATGACGCGGTGCTACTGCTGGCGCCGCGGCGCCTGCACGACGAGGCGCTGCAGGGCGCGCTCAAGCCGCTGCTCGGCAAGATCGACATCACGACCATGCGCGAAGCCAATTTGCGCGCCAGCGGCAGCAATGCCGACTCCTCGCCCGATGCGGTCGCGAAATGGCTGTGGGACCAGATCAAGGCGCGCTGACTTGAGTGGGCAAAGCGAAGCGCCCACCATCCAGAAGATGCTCGCGGAGAGGCGGTGGGCACGGCGCAAAAGCGCCGTTGCCCACCCTACCCATCTTACGGCTTCTCCACTGCGCCGCCGGCCTCGACCCAGTCCTTGAAGCCGCCGACATTGTAGACCTTGTCGTAGCCGAGATCCCTCAGCGTCTTGCCGGCGAGCGCCGCACGACCTCCGGAGCCGCAATAGAGGATCACGGTCTTGTCCTTGGAAAAATTCTTGTCGTGATAAGGCGAGTCCTGGTCGGCGCGGAACTCCAGCATGCCGCGCGAGACATTCACCGCGCCGGCGGCCTTGCCGCTGGCCGCGACCTCGCCCGCGTC
>NZ_JAFATE010000841.1 GCF_019244115.1 Bradyrhizobium sp. | reverse complement strand
CGGTTTGGAGATCGTGAGGTGCTTTGCCACCGGGGTGGGGCTGAGTCGGCTGGCATCGTTGAGGATGGTGCGCTGGCTCGCCTGCGCAGACTTTAGCTTCGCAAACGGCAAGACCAGTGTCGCAGCCGCCGTGCCCAGAAAATGCCGCCTTGATTGCATCGTTCGATTGCCCCCTGCCAACGGCATTCTACGAGCCGCCAAGAGGTTGCGGAAGCGCGCCGAGGCCTTTTGCCGTGTTTTGCTCGGTGGGTGTGGCTTTGCGGGAAAGCCGGCCTGCTCCGGCAGATCGCTGCCATCTTGACCCAACAGCCCGATGGTGGTGAAGGCTAGGGGCTCAAAATCCAGCCTTCAGGAAACGCCATGTCCTCTGCTGTCACAAGCCGGCCCTACCGGGGGGTCTTTCCGGTTGCCCCCACCATCTTCGATGATCGGGGCGAGCTCGATCTGGAGGGGCAGCGCCGCTGCATCGATTTCATGATGGACGCCGGTTCGCACGGCATCTGCATCCTGGCCAACTTCTCCGAGCAATTCGTGCTGACCGATGCCGAGCGCGAAACGGTGATGCATGCGGTGCTGGAGCATGTCGCCGGCCGCGTCCCGGTCATCGTGACCACGACCCACTTCTCCTCCGCCATCTGCGCCGCGCGCAGCCGCCAGGCCGAGGAGGCGGGCGCCGCCATGGTGATGGTGATGCCGCCCTATCATGGTGCGACGTTCCGCGTAGCGGAGAAGGGCATCGTCGAGTTCTTCAAAATCCTGAACAGCGCCATCCGCATTCCGATCATGATCCAGGACGCGCCGGTGGCCGGCACGCCGCTTTCAGTGGACCTGCTGGCGCGGCTCGCGGGTGAGTTCGAGAACATCCGCTATTTCAAGATCGAGGTGCCGATGGCGGCCGGAAAGCTGCGCGGCCTGATCGAGGCCGGCGGCAAGGCGATCGAGGGGCCGTGGGACGGCGAAGAGGCGATCACACTGATGGCGGACCTCGATGCCGGTGCAACCGGGGCAATGACCGGCGGCGGCTATCCGGACGGCATCCGCAAAATCATCGATCCCTATCTGGCCGGACGTCGCGACGAAGCCAAGGCCGCCTATGCGCGCTGGCTGCCGCTGATCAATTATGAGAACCGGCAATGCGGCCTCGCCGCCGCCAAGGTGCTGATGCGCGAGGGCGGCGTGATCCGCTCGGATGCCGTGCGCCATCCATTGCAGCCGTTGCATCCGGCGACGCGCACTGGGCTGATCGAACTGGCGCGCGATCTCGACGCGCTCGCCTTGCGCTGGGGACGCTGATGGTTCCATGACGACGCACCTGTGGACGCAGCAATGCGTGCTATGCGGCCGATATGCATTGCCGCGCGGCCTGTTGTATAGTTGGCGCTAGCAACGACGGCGCCGCATTGCCGGCTCGCGTGGAGCTCGCCAAGGTCGTCGACGGGGCGCACGTCCAGAGGACTTGAATGCCCGATCGCGGGGATAATGATGTCCTAGAACTTCAGGCGGCCGATCACGACGCCGCGCTGGACCATTCTGCGCTGGATCACCTGGCCTGGATCGATGTGTTGCGCGCGCTGCCCGCGCCACCACCGAGCGAGCGCGACATCATCACGTGGGTTGACGATGCGCTGCGGCCATTTCTTCCATTTTCAGGGTTTTTGGGAGCCTACGGAAAGTGGTCCGGCGGACGTATCCATGTGCTGTCCTGGTTGGCGAGCGGACATTGTCCCGAATATGTCGCGAGCCGTCCGAAAGTTTTCGATTTGAATACGCGCGCCGCCCTGGCCTGGTGGATATATCACCAAAAGCCTTTTCTCACGGACGACAAAGGATGCGTCGATGAGGATGGCGCGCCGATCCCCACGAGCCAAATGGATCTGGAAAGCAGCCATCGCTTCTCGCTGGGCTTGATGGCCGTCCACGGCGTCATTGATCCCGTCGGCAAATGCGGGACCTATATCTGCCTGTCAGGCATACCTCGCGCACAATCGAAGCGCTTCATCGCCGCGCTCAAGCTGATCGCACCGGTCCTGCACACGCTCTTTCTCCAGACCAGGCGGATGACGTTTGCCGATCTGACGGTTTTGACGGACCGGCAGCGCGAGCTGCTTGATCTTGCACTCGGCGGACTGTCCGACAAGGCCATCGCCTCCCGCCTGCGGATTTCGGACCATACCGTCGGTCATCATTTCCAGGCGATTTACGCCAAGCTTGGCGTCACCAAGCGCAGCCAGCTCATCGCATTGCTCAAGTAGCCCGTCCACGGCAGGAACGCGACATCAGTCAGACGGCTGCAATCATGTTGCAAGATTGCGCGCCGTTGCGGATAGTGCGGCGAAGGTCAGACCCGCCACATGAGATGGAACAAGGCATGATCACGCTGACAGCAGCATCCGTGCTGCCTGACGACGGCACGACGGGCACATTGGCCGGACGCGTGTGGCTGCCGCAGGCCGAGGGCCCGGCGGTGGTCGCCGTGCGTGCGGACGGCGTTTTCGATGTCACCGCAAGCTTTCCGACCGTCAGCGCGCTGTGCGAGGCGGACAATCCGGCTGAGAAGCTGCGCGCCGCAAGGGGCGAGCGGATCGGCGATCTCGAACGCATTCTGGCCAACACGCCGCCGGATCGCCGTAACCGAAACGAGCCCTGGCTGCTCGCGCCGCTCGACCTGCAGGTGATCAAGGCCGCCGGCGTCACTTTCGCCATCTCGATGCTGGAGCGGGTGATCGAGGAGCGCGCGCGGGGCAATCCGGCCTCGGCCGAAGCGATCCGCAAGGAAATCGTCCGAGTGATCGGCGACGACCTCTCTAAGCTCAAGCCGGGCTCGGCCGAAGCGATGCGGCTGAAGCAGGTGCTGGTCGAGCAGCAGGCCTGGAGCCAGTACCTCGAAGTCGGCATCGGGCCCGACGCCGAGATTTTTACGAAGGCGCCCGTCATGTCCTCGGTCGGCACCGGCATGGATGCGGGCCTGCATCCGAAATCGACCTGGAATAACCCGGAGCCGGAGGTCGTGCTGGCGGTGTCGAGCCGCGGCAACATCGTTGGTGCTGCGCTCGGCAACGACGTCAACCTGCGCGATTTCGAGGGCCGCTCGGCGCTGCTGTTGTCCAAGGCCAAGGACAATAATGCCTCCAGCGCCATTGGCCCCCTGCTGCGGCTGTTCGATGCGAGCTTTTCGCTCGATGACGTCCGCAAAATGGAGGTCGGCCTCAATGTCAAGGGCGAGGACGGTTTTGTGCTCGACGGCCATTCGTCGATCGCAAAGATCAGCCGCGACCCGACCGACCTGGTCGCGCAGACCATCGGGCCGGTGCATCAATATCCCGACGGCTTTGTGCTGTTTCTCGGCACCATGTTCGCGCCGGTGAAGGATCGCGATGCGCCGGGGCAGGGTTTTACCCACAAGGCCGACGACATCGTGACGATCGCCGCCCCCGAACTCGGCCGGCTCGTCAACCGCATGCGCATGAGCGACGACTGCGAGCCGTGGACCTTCGGCGTGGGCGCGCTGATGCGAAATCTGGCTCGACGCGAGCTGCTTTGATGGAGACCAGGCCTCACATGTGGAAACAGCTCTGGAAGAAATGGACCATCGACAAGCCCGCAGCTTTCGGCGATTTGCTGTGGGAGGTCTTCGTCGTGCAGTTCGCCGCGTTCCTGGACCGGCTGACATGGCGGCGGATCGTCGCGCTCATCCCGCTCGCCATACTGGCTGTGGCCTATGCCCACAGCGTTCCACTGCCCCCGGAGCTGATGCTGATCGGCGACGTGCTGGCCTATATCGATATCGTCTCGGTGATCCTCCTGCTCAGCATCATGAGCCGTGCCGCAGCCATCCTGTTTGTCGTCAAGCAGGCGGCAGAGCAGGCCATCGACCTCGCGAGAAGCGTGCTGGCGGCCATGCAGCGTCTGGATTTCCGTCATCGACGTGCGCGGGGCGCAAAGCGAAACAACCCGTCGATCAGACGTGCCGACAGTGAGGATGACGACCATGCCGTCGTCCTCGGTGTCGCCTGGGCCTGATTATTGAACTGCGAGCCGGCTCCCACGTCAGGAGCGACGGTTGGCGCGTTCGAGACCCTCGCGCCCGCAAAACTACGGAGAAAGGTGGGCGTACTGCTCCATCCACCGTGCCCAGGTGTAACACGCGTTAACCGTGACCGCGCTTCCGCAGCCCGGCAGGCGCGGCTTTAACCTGATCCAAAAGATCGAAATCTAGGATTTCCGAACGATTCACCATCGTTGGAACCATGTTGCGGGCTGCTCGCTCACTCAAAGGCGTGTTGGCAACGTTCGTGCCGGAGGGGGGAGTCCCGCCGATGCGGCGGACCGGCGCCACGCGTCCGGTGGTCGTCCTGATGCTGTGCGGCGCGTTCCTGATCGCGCTCATCGTCGGCACCATCGCCCTCATCCTCACCAACCTGCGCGATCACGCCATTACGGCGAGCAAGCAGCAGCTCCTGGCGACCTCGACCGTGTTGGCCAAGCAGGCGGCGCGCGACCTCGAGTCCGTCGACCTGATCGAGGCCAGCCTGATCGAGCACATGGAAACGCTCGCCGTCGTCTCCGCCGAGGTCTACGCGCGCGCCATGGCGAGCCGCGACATTCATTTGATGCTGGAGGACAAGATCTCCGGCTTCCCGCACATCGAGGCCGTGACGCTGGTCGGCGCCGATGGCCAGCTCATCAATACGTCCCTGTCGTGGCCCTCGCCGAGCGGCAACGTCGCGGATCAGGATTATTTCCAGGCCCTGAAGAACAACCCGGCCTTGAGCTCGAAACTCGGCCGGCCGCAGCAGGATCCGAACAACGGAACCTGGACGATACCGCTGGCCCGGAAATTCATGGGCTCCGATGGCGAATTTCTGGGCGTCGTGGTCGGCACGATCAAGTCGCATTATTTCGAGGAGCTGTATCGGACCATGATCCGCGGAGCGGATGAATGGATCGCCCTGCTTCGGCATGACGGTGTGCTGCTGGCGCGCTTCCCGCACATCGATTCCATCATCGGAAAAACTCTTTCCGGCGGGCCGCTGGGCGAGATCATGCGCGCCGGTGGCGGCGTGGCCCGCACGCCGGAGGCGATCGATCGCTCCGACCGGCTGATCGCGGGCACGCGCCTCGCCAACATTCCGATCGATCTGGTGACCAGCACCACGGTTTCCGCCGCACTCGCCGACTGGCGGACCGAGGCGTGGTATCTGATCGGCCTCACCATCGTGCTCGTCGTCGCCATCGGCGGCACCGGAGCCGTGGTCGTGCAGTATTTCCGCAAGCAGAGCACCCAGCTCGACGCGACGCTCAACAACCAGTCGCAGGGCGTCTGCATGTACGACGCCCATCATCGCCTGATCGTCTGCAACGACCGCTATGCCGAGATGTTTCACCTGCCCGGCGAGCTCACGCGGCCCCGTACCACGCTGCGCCAGATCTTCGACCATCAGATCTCCCAAGGCCTCAATCCCGGCAGCGGCCTCGAGGCCTATATCAGCGGGTTGAACGGCATCATTGCCGCCAACAAGCCGGCGAGCATCGTGGCCGAGCTTCCCGACGGGCGTGCATTGGTGGTCGTGTTCCGTCCGGTGCCGGGCGGCGGCTTCGTCACGACCGTCGAGGACATCACCGAGCAGAAGCGCGCCGAGCAGCGGATCGCGCACATTGCCCACCACGATGCGTTGACGGGCCTCAACAACCGCGCGTCGTTTTCCGACCATCTGGCGACCACGGTCGACGCGACGATCCGCGCCGGCGGCGCGTTCGCGATCCTCTGCCTCGACCTCGACCGCTTCAAGGAGATCAACGACCTGCACGGCCATCTGGTCGGCGACGCGCTGCTGTGCGAGGTGGCGCGGCGTCTCAAGGAGGTGGCAGGAAATGCCTTCCTGGCAAGGGTCGGCGGCGACGAGTTCATCGTGATCACGCACGACGATGCGCAGGCCGCGGGCCGGCTCGCGGAGCAGCTGCGGACGGCCCTGATCGGGGACATCGAAATATCAGGGCGGCAGGTGAGCATCGGAATCAGCATCGGCATTGCATGCTCTCCCGTCGACGGCAACGAAGCGGCGACGCTGCTGGCCAATGCTGACATCGCGCTCTACCGCGCCAAGGCCGAAGGGCGCAACGCGATCCGTTTCTTCGAGACTGAGATGGGGGCGGAGCTGCGCGATCGCCGCGAATTGCAGCACGATCTGCAATCCGCCGTGGCGAATGACGAGCTGCGGCTCGACTTCCAGCCGCTGACGCGGATCGGGGGCAGCGTCGCGGGCTTCGAAGCGCTGGTGCGCTGGCAGCATCCAAAACGCGGCCTGGTCCCGCCCGGCGTCTTCATCCCGCTGACCGAGGAAACCGGCCTGATCGTCGCCATGGGTGAATGGATTTTGCGCGCGGCGTGCCGCGAGGCCGCGTCCTGGCCGAAGGAGCTGAAGATCTCCGTCAATCTGTCGCCCGTGCAGTGTCGGGGCGACGACATCGTGCGGCTCGTGCACGAGATCCTGATCGAGACCGGGCTGAACCCGGGCCGGCTCGAGCTCGAGATCACCGAAGGCGTCCTGATCGACGACTTCTCCCGCGCGGTCTCGATTCTGCGCCGGCTCAAGGCGCTCGGGGTGGGCATCGCGCTCGACGATTTCGGCACCGGCTATTCGTCGATGTCCTATCTGCAGGCGTTTCCGTTCGACATGATCAAGATCGACCGCAGCTTCATTTCGAACCTCGATCGCGCGCAATCCAAGGCGATCCTGCGCGGCGTCATCGCTCTGGCGCGCGGGCTCGAGCTTCCGGTCACCGCCGAAGGCGTCGAGACCGAGGCGCAGCTCGATGTTCTGGCGCAAGCCGGCTGCGATTTCGCGCAGGGCTATTTGCTCGGGCGACCGGCCTCGATCGACCAGTACGCTGCGATCGTGGGCCGGCCGGCCCGTCTCGACCGGCGCGGCCCGCCGGCCAGCCGCCTCTTTACGGCATGAAGCGAGAAATGACCGGGCGATTGCAGACATGATTTATCGATTTTCAACGAGGAGATGGAGCGATGCGTATCAAGATCATGCTGGCCGCAGCCGCGCTGAGCGTCGCGAGCCATGCGGCGATGGCCGGAGAACTCACCGGCACGCTGGATAAGATCAGGAGCACGGGCGTCATCACGATCGGTCACCGTGAATCCTCGACCCCGTTCTCCTTCTATGACGGCAACGAGAAGGTCGTGGGCTATGCCATGGACCTCTGCTACCTGGCCGCCGACACGGTGAAGGCGAGACTTGGCCTGCCAAAACTCGAGGTCAAGCTCGTGCCTGTCACGCCGTCGAACCGGATTCCGTCGGTGCTGAACGGGACGATCGACATGGAATGCGGAACGACCACCAACAACATCGAGCGGCAGAAGGTGGTCGGGTTCTCGACCACCTATTTCGTCGCCGCAAACCGCTTCATGGCCAAGAAGAGTGCCAATCTGCGGACGTTGGACGACCTCAGGGGCAAGATCGCCGTCTCCACCATCGGGTCCACCAATCTCAAGCAGCTCAGCGAGCTCAACGTGCAGCGTAATCTCGGCCTCACCATCCTGGCCGCCAAGGACAATGGCGAGGCATTCCGGATGCTGGAATCGGACCGCGCCGACGCCTTCGTGATGGACGATATCCTGCTCTATAGCCGGATGGCGCATTCGACGGCGCCGGGCGACTACATGGTCTCGGAGGAGGCGCTGTCGGTCGAGCCTTACGGCATCATGCTCCGGCGCGACGACCCGGCTTTCAAGAAGGTGGTCGACGATGCGATGGCCTCGGTCTATCGCAGCGGCGAGATCAGGAAGATCTACGCCAGATGGTTCCAGGCGCCCATTCCGCCGAGCGACATCAATCTCAATGTTCCGATCAGCGCGCCGCTACAGCGGACCATCGAGCATCTGATCGATAGCGGCGATCCCGCCGCGTATCTTTCGGGGAGCCCCACGCAGTGAAGCTGCGCGTCCGGATACCTCATGACCGGCGCGCTCGCGCCTCATCATCGTGAGGGGAGGGCGCGCGGGCGCTGCGGAAATAGCGATTGACGGAAACAATCGAGGGTGCTTACTGAGTTCAACGAGAAGAACTGAAGGGAGGCAACCATGCATGCGCTGCGGCATCTTGCGCTCGCCTTGTTTCTTGCAATGTGCGCAGTCTCTGCCAGCGCTGAGGAACTGATCTCCGATCTCCCCCGTAACGAGACGCTGATCGTCGAAAATCCCGAAGGAACGATCA
>NZ_JAFATE010000415.1 GCF_019244115.1 Bradyrhizobium sp. | reverse complement strand
CCAGCGGTCATGGATCTCCACGGGGACTTCATTGGCCGTTGCGAAGCGGCGCAGCCGTTCGGCGGAGACGTGGACGTTCAGGGCCTGGGCGATCTGGCGGACGATCCGCTCCTGGGTTTCGAACCACGCGGCCAGCGTGATCGAATAGCGCTGGCTCCAGATGCAGACCGATGTCGATGCATCGCGCAGCGTAACGACAAGCCGAACCGTGTTGTTCAACTCATAGGTCGTGCCTTCGACGATATACTCCGGCGGCGAGGATGAGGTTCTCGGCTCGGGTCCCCAAACCGGCGGCAAGGTCCGGACCGACCATTCGCGAAAACGTGCAAGGCAGGCCACGAATTCGTGCCTGAATCCGTCGACGAGGTGGCGCATGTCCTGCGGAACGCCGCTCGCCTCGAAGGCGCAGACCGAGATGAAGAGTTGCTTCGGGCTCGACGCCTCGCCTTGAGTCTCGGGCAGGACCGGGGCGAGCGTCGGGGCTTGCGGCTGTTCGCCGAGACCCGGCATCTGCTTGATCTCGACGATCAGGGCCTGGGTTTCATTCGACGGTTCGACGTCGTAGTCCGCCTCCAGAAGATCCCACAGCGACTTGTAGATTTTCAACGCTCCGCCGATGTCGCCGCGCAGGGCGCGTGTGCGAATGAGATGTCGGCACGCGACTTCGTGCGTGGGATCGAGATTGAGCAGGGCCAAGGCAGCATCGCTCGCCTCGCCCGGACCGCCGTCGGTCGGCAGCATGCGTTCGAGCGCGAGGGTCAGCCGGTCAAGCAGCAGCTGGCGTTTGGTCAGCACCCAGACCTGAAAGGCCGGATCGATGTTGTCGAGATCGGAAAGCAGGGTGTCGGTGATCCGCTGAGTTTCGAGGAGCCGCGGGTGCACGACGCCTTGCGTGACGGCGGCGAGCACCTCGTCGACATCGCAGGCCCGCTGGTCACGCCTCAGCGAAAGCGCCTGTTTGTCGATGCTGAACCCGGCGAACCCCAAATGATCGAAGGCCAGCCTGATGTCGTGCACCGCCTGGCGCAGCGAGGCACGCGCGCGCTCTTCGTCGCTCTCGCTCCACAACAGCCCGACGAGGCGCTCGCGCGTATCCTGTGCGTTGTCCGAAAGAGCAAGGTAGGCAATCAAGGCCTTCGCCTTGCGTGTACCCAGCAAGATCTTGCGGCCACCGAACTCGGCTGCAAAATCTCCGAGAAGACGGACGGTCACCTGCCCACTCGCCGGCGCTTCAGGACTATCGCCTTTTTCCACGGCTGATGCTCCAGCTCGCTTACGCGTCCTATGATCGAGCATTTTTGCCTGCTTGAGGCTGGCACGTGCAACTAAATAGGTCACCGGTGTATATCAGAGCAATGGTATCTCGTGCTCTGCGATGATCTCGCCTTCGCGGTCACACCGCGTCTCGACAAATCGCTTCGTCGAGACGGCCGTCGAAAAGGGTTGCAAGTCAGGCGAAACGGCCCTGACGACGGCAACGGAGACGTCTTGCCTTGTGTGGTCGAGCAGATAGAGCCGAACTCCCTTGGCGCGCAGATGGCCCACAAGCCCCTCCAGTCCCGAGCCCGTCGGCAGTCTGCCCGCCGCATGCGACGAGATGTCCCATGGATGAAGCAGTTCGCAGTCCATTGCCGCAAATTCCGCGCGGCGCAGATGACGGCGATCGGCCTCGTTGAGCGCCGCGTCACCGGCCTCGGTGCGCTTGGCCGCCGCGACCGGCGCGGCCATTTCCATCTGGCACATTTCGAGAATTGCAGCCTTTGCCGCGTCGCTCGCGGTAAGCCGCGACGACAGGCCGCAAGCCAGCCCTCGGCCGCAATGGTCGACCGATACGGCTGCGACAGCCGGGACTTCGTTGTCCGTCGTGATATCGAGCAGCAGCGTCCGCCTCGCCGTCACGCCCATCCGCAATCGTTCGATCAGTTCGGCGCCGGCTTTCGTGGCCGGATGATCCAGCGCGAAATGGCGGGGGCGGCGACCGCCAAGCCACCACATCGCCGCGGCGTTGCGTTCGCAGAGCTCCAGAACGGCACGAAGCGCCGCCGTCTCGAAATTCGGTCCTGCCGCCACACCCGAGGACAACGCGCCGGCCGGCGAAATCGTGCGTCTGTGCGGCGGGCGCCTGAGGCAGAGATCTGCCGGGAGCAGCGCAATCTCCCCGGTCGACGCGTCGGAGGCCCTGATCCAGTCGATCGGCCGATCGGCGCCGGCGATCGCTTCGGCGATCCAGCCGTCGGCGACAAGACGTGCGCGATCGCGGTCTGCGGTCACTTCCTCGATGTCGCCCGTTCGCTCGAACTGCGAAAGAAACTCGGCCGCCTCACCAAGACATGCGACGAGCGCTGTTGCGGCAGTCTCGCCGTTTCCAGTGACGCTCAATCGCGTCGCGGCGGCCTCTGCCGACAGATCGGAGTTGATCACGATTTCGCCGCCGACGCAGTGAAGTCCGGGTGCGAAGGGCGATGCGATCGAGAACACGCGCGCGAGACGGCTCGCCAGCGCGACGAGCTCGGGCGAGGCCAGACCCGCAATGCTGTCCAACAACGTCTCGCCGGATCCGGAGAACAGGTTGAGCGGAGCGAGATACATAATGAACGCGTCTCAAACTCGAAAAAATTGCAACTCTCAATCGCCAACTCTCTATCGTACTCAACTCCGGTCGTGGATGCCATCGCCGCCGCGGGCATGCGTGGGGCGCAGCAGGTTCGGAGCTCGGAGGCGTCTCGTCAACGGGACGTGAAAAGTCGTTGTCGCTGGCCGGCGCGGAATGGCGGGTGCCCGTCGCCTGCGACCTTCCCTCGATACCGTCGCGAGCGAAATCGCCGCTGGCAGCGCAATTCCGTGGGCTCAATGCCATTCGGACGACGCTCGGTGCGAAGGCCCCGTGAAGCCGTCGCGTAGGCCCGATTCACGGCGGTTTCACGATGGGATGCGTAGGTTCGAGCCCGTTCAGGCGAACATGGGCGCTGTCTCGAAAGGATCGAAACATGATCTCCACCGAGCCCCCAACCGATTTCATTCCATATCCTGAACCGCCGCTCCACCGGCACGCGGCGGTCATGTTCGTCGACCTCGACCATTTCATGCGGATCTGCATCGACGATCCGCCTGAAGCCGTGTTCGGTCTGCTCAGCGATTTTCAGTACGTCGTAACCGACCTCGTGTCCCGCTTCCGGGGCGAGCTGAACTCGTATCAGGGCGACGGGGCGCTGGCGACGTTCTGGGATATGCCCGGCACGACCGGCTCGGCAACGAAAGCCCTGCAATGCGCTCGACGGATTCTCGAACAGGTTCACGTGCTGGGTTGCGACTATGGCAATGACCGGACACCCTCGGTGTCGGTCTCCATCGGTCTGCAGTATGGCGAGGTCTGGACCAGCACGCTGACGAGTTCGAGAAGCTTCGGTCCGACGCTCATTGGTGATGCCGTCAACGTCGCGGCCCGGCTCGAGAAGCAGGCGCAGACGCTCGGCACCAAGATCGTGGTCGGCGACGACCTGATCCAAAGGGCGAGGCGCGAATCCCTGGCGTCCGATCTGACGCAATTCGTCAGCGCCGGTCCCGTGTTCGTTCGCGGCCGGCATACCCCCCTCCATGTCTGGAAGCTTCGAAATCAGCCGAGCGAATTGCTGAGCAAACGCACGGCGAGCTGCAATGGCGACATCGATCTACGCTGGTAGCGTACATTTCGATCGAGTTTGGCATTAGACACCGGCGGGCCCGGAGTGGTAAGGGCTGCGGGCGATGTGAGGGACTTTGGCGGCCGGCAAGGTCCGCCAAGGCCTTGTTCGCTCCGAGAAAGGCGGCGCGGTGCGCGCCACGGTGCGACATTGGAGTGATGATGGCGGAGAAAAATGCGAAGCGGCGCGTGGCGCTGATCACCGGCGTGACCGGGCAGGACGGATCCTACCTGGCCGAATATCTGCTCGGCCTCGGCTATACCGTGCACGGCATCAAGCGGCGCTCGTCTTCGTTCAACACCGCCCGTGTCGATCATCTCTATGCCGATCCGCACACCGGCAACGTGCCGTTCCTGATGCACTATGGCGACATGACCGATTCCACCAACCTGATCCGCCTGGTGCAGCAGATCAGGCCGACGGAGATCTACAATCTCGCGGCTCAAAGCCACGTCGCGGTCAGTTTCGAAAGCCCGGAATACACCGCCAATGCCGACGCGATCGGGGTGCTGCGGCTCCTGGAGGCGATCCGGATCCTGGGCATGGAGAACGAGACGCGGTTCTACCAGGCCTCGACCTCTGAACTCTATGGCCTGGTGCAGGAGATCCCGCAGAAGGAGACCACGCCGTTCTATCCGCGCTCCCCCTATGGCGTCGCCAAACTCTACGGCTATTGGATCACGGTGAATTATCGCGAGGCCTATGGCATGTTTGCCGCGAACGGGATCCTGTTCAACCATGAGAGCCCGGTCCGCGGTGAAACTTTTGTGACCCGCAAGATCACCCGCGGGGTCGCGCGGATCGAGGTCGGGCTGGACGAGACGATTTATCTCGGCAATCTGGAAGCCCGGCGCGATTGGGGCCATGCCCGGGATTACGTCGAAGGCATGCACATGATCCTGCAGGCGGATCGGCCCGACGATTACGTGCTGGCGACCGGGGAAACCCGTTCGGTTCGCGAATTCATCGAGCTGGCGTTCGCCGAGGTCGGCCGTACCATCGAGTGGCGCGGCAAGGGCGTCGAGGAGACCGGCATCGACAAAAAGAGCGGCAAGGCCGTGGTGCGCATCGATCCGGCCTATTTCCGTCCGACCGAGGTCGACCTGCTGATCGGGGACTTCGCCAAGGCGCGTGAAAAACTCGGCTGGACGCCAAAGCGGAGTTTTGGGGAGCTCGTCAGGGAAATGGTGGCGGGCGATCTCGAGATCGCGCGGCAAGAGGCTGCCAATGGCAAAAACGCCGTTTGAACTGAAGGGCAAGACGGTCTTCGTCGCCGGGCATCGTGGGATGGTCGGCGCCGCGCTGGTGCGCCGTTTGGCGCAGGAGGGCGTCGAGCTCTTGACCGCCGCGCACGGCGAACTCGACCTGCGAGACCAGGCCGCCGTGTTCGACTGGTTTGCGCGGAAGCGGCCGCAGGTCGTGTTCCTGGCGGCCGCGAAGGTCGGCGGCATCGTCGCCAACAACACGCTGCGGGCCGAGTTCATCTATGACAACATCGCCATCGCCGCCAATGCAATCCATGCGGCGCATCTGAACGGCGCCGAGAAGCTGATGTTTCTCGGCTCCTCCTGCATCTATCCAAAGCTCGCGGCCCAGCCGCTGCGCGAGGATTCGATGCTGACCGGTCCCTTGGAGCCGACCAACGAACCCTATGCGATTGCCAAGATCGCCGGCATCAAGATGGTGGAAGCCTATCGCAGCCAGTATGGCAGCGATTTTGTCAGCGTGATGCCGACCAACCTGTACGGACCCGGCGACAACTACCATCCCGAATATAGCCACGTCGTCGCGGGCCTGATCCGGCGCTTTCACGAGGCGAAGCTCGCGGGTGCTTCTGATGTCGTGGTGTGGGGCACCGGCACGCCGCGGCGGGAATTCCTCTATGTCGACGACATGGCGGATGCCTGCGTGCATCTGATGAAAGTCTATTCCGATGCCGAGCTGATCAACATCGGTACCGGCGAGGACATCACCATCGCCGAGTTTGCACGCGTAGTCGCCGCTGTGGTCGGCTATGCCGGCGCGATCGGTTTTGACACGTCGCGTCCCGACGGCACGCCGCGCAAGCTGCTCGACGTCGGCCGCATCGACAGGCTGGGCTGGCGCGCGAAGACGTCGCTTGAGGATGGGATCCGGCTCGCCTACCAGGCCTATCTGAGCGAGACCAGGCAGGCTGCGGAGTGATTGCTCTCATTCCGGCGCGATGCGAAGCATCGAACCTGGAATCTCGAGATTCCGCGTCTGGTCCTTCGGACCATCCGGAATGACGAACTCAATTATCGAGTCTCGACCCTGGGAGGGCTTTTTGCCAGGGCCGTCGCCATTGCCGAGATTAGCGGCTTCATGAAATACGATTCGTTGGCCGGCAGGATGTCCGTCTCGATGCCGCGCGCCAGCAATTCCTCCGACACGACCGGACCGACGGAGGCGATCGGGGTCACCGCCAATCCCTCGCGCAAGCGCGCCTCGCAGCCATGCGCCTGTGCCACCTCGAACAGGCGGCGCGGCTGGCCCGAGCTGGTCAGCGCGATCGCATCGATGCGCCCTTGCGCCATCTCCTCAATCGCGGTCACGATGTTGGTGTCGGCCGCCTTGGCGTCATAGACATAAGGCAACACGGTCACGACCTCGGCGCCCTGCGCTGATATCGCGCCGATCAATGGGCCATGGTCCTTGTCGGGATAAAGCTGCAGGCCGAGCCGGTGACCTCCGAGCTCAATTCGCGCCAGCATCTCAGCGACCCCTTCGGAGGTCGGCTTCTCGGTGGTTTGCTGCGGCTCCAGGCCAAGCTCGCGCAGCGCCCGGCCGGGTTTGGGTCCGCGCGCGAATTTGCGCGCCTTGCCGAGCGCGGCGACGAAATCCTGGTCATTGCCCAGGCGTCGCGCCACCTTCATCAGGCGGCGCAGGCCCTCGCCGGTCAAGAACACCATGTCGTCGAACGGCCGCGCGATGCAGCGCGCGATCCAGTCCTCGACCGGCGCGGCATTTGGCGCATCCTGGATCGAAAACATCGGACATTGCACCACCTCTGCGCCCTGTTCGGCGAGCAGGCGCGAGAATTGCGCTTCTTCCCGCGTTTCCAGGATCAGGATCCGGTAACCATTCAATCGGTCGACCATGATGTCGCTTCCAACATTTGGGGACAGCTTTTGTTCATCCATGCTCTGCCGCCAGCATTGGCGCAAGGGCGCCGCCGATGATACAGGAGGCCTGCGAAAAATCCGCCGCTGCACAAGAACTGATCATGCCCTCCATGCCCCCCCATCAATATGTGCTGACCCTGTCCTGTCCGGATCGTCCCGGCATCGTTTCGGCGGTCTCGACCTTCCTGGCTCACAACGGCCAGAACATCCTGGATGCCCAGCAATTCGATGATGTCGAGACCGGAAAATTCTTCATGCGCGTGGTGTTCACCGCCGCCGACCTCGCCGTGGAACTGGCCGCGCTGCAGACCGGCTTTGCCGCGATTGCGGAGCGTTTTGCCATGGACTGGCAGATGCGCGATCGCGGCGACAGGCGGCGCGTGATGCTCCTCGTCTCGAAGTCGGATCACTGCCTGGTCGACATTCTCTATCGCTGGCGCACCGGGGAACTGGCGATGATCCCGACCGCGATCGTCTCCAACCATCCCCGCGAGACCTATGCCGGGCTCGACTTCGGCGGCATCCCGTTTCACTATTTGCCTGTCACCAAGAACATCAGGGACGAGCAGGAAGCGGCCATCTGGACCCTTGTGGGAACGACGAGGACCGATCTTGTGGTGCTGGCGCGCTACATGCAGATCCTCACCGACGATCTGTCGGCAAAATTGTCGGGCCGCTGCATCAACATCCATCACTCGTTCCTGCCGGGGTTCAAGGGTGCGCGGCCCTACCACCAGGCGCATGAGCGCGGCGTCAAGCTGATCGGCGCGACGGCCCATTACGTGACCCGCGATCTCGACGAAGGGCCGATCATCGATCAGGACGTCGAGCGCATCAGTCACCGCGATACGCCCGACGATCTCGTCCGCAAGGGCCGCGATATCGAGCGCCGCGTGCTGGCGCGGGCGATCCGCTATCACCTGGACGACCGCGTGATCCCGAACGGCCGCAAGACCGTGGTGTTCGTTGATTAGGTGAACACCGGGTGGAAGGCGCGGGGGCTCCAGCCGA
>NZ_JAFATE010000611.1 GCF_019244115.1 Bradyrhizobium sp. | reverse complement strand
CGACGCGATCGCCACCAACGGACCGTTCGACGGCATCACCGGCCAGGGCGGCGACACCGGCATCGTCCAGGCGATGATGGATGCCAAGCAGAAGATGGTGCCGTTCGGCGGCGAAACCGAGAACGGTTTTCGCAAATTCTGCGCGGCGCATGCCTCTGAGGGGCTGAAATGTTCGTCGGCCGGCACCGGTCCTGCGCAGGTCGCGGTCGCGATCAAGGTCGCGCTCGCGGCGCTCGAAGGCCAGGTCGTTCCGCAATCGGTCAAGCTGCCGCTTGCCATCGTCGAGGATCCCAACTTCAAGAAAGATCAGGACTACTTCCCCGACCAGTCCAACAACTTCTTCGTCGGCAACTCCTTCCCGACCTGCGGCATCAATTTCACCGCGCAGGAGATCATGGGGCAGACGAAGGAGAACCAGTAAGTCTCGTCTGACAGGATAGTGATGAAACGAGACTAGACTGGTGCGGCATCCGCAGTGCGCCCCTCCCCCCTTGCGGGGCAGGGCAATCGCATATGGCGTTCGAACGCTGGCGGTGCGCTCCCTCCCCCGCTTGCGGGGGAGGGCTGGGGTGGGGGCGTCGTGCGAAAAAGGCTGCAGCCGAGGCCGGGGCCGGCCCCCACCCGCCGCGCAAGCGCGGCGACCTCCCCCGCAAGCGGGGGAGGCAAACGGAGAGAGTGGCACTCATATGCGATAGCCCTGCCTTGCGGGGGAGGGTCGGGGAGGGGGGTCCCCACGAAAGGTCGGAGTGCCTGGCACCCCCCCGACCCCTCCCCGCAAGGGGAGGGTAGTTGAAGCACCGCCACGCCATCGACGAAGAACCGGGTATCGAAGAACAAGGGTAGAGCATGGACGCGGCCGCGCCGCTGTTTCGGGTCGAGGGCGTCTCAAAACGTTACGGCGGCGTCGTTGCGCTCGAGAAGGCCGACCTCGATGTCCGCGAAGGGCGGATTCACGCCATCCTCGGCGAGAACGGCGCCGGCAAATCGACGCTGATCAAGATCATGGCCGGCGTGGTCGCGCCGGACCAAGGGCGCATGACGCTGAGCGGAAGCGAGGTCGTCTTCACGAGCCCGGCGGCTGCTTCCGATGCCGGCATCGTCTGCATCTTCCAGGAGCTGTCGCTGATCCCAGACCTGTCGGTCGCGGACAACATCGCCATCAGCCGTCCGCCGACGCGGCTCGGCATGATCGACCGGCAAGCGCAGCGCAAGCTCGCTGAGGAAGCGCTGGCGCGGGCGGGGGCGGACGACATCCACCCCCGCGCGCTGGTGAAGGACCTGCCGCTGTCGCGCCGGCAGATGGTCGAGATCGCGAAGGCGCTCGCCCGGCGGCCGAGGATTCTGATCCTCGACGAGGCAACGTCGGCGCTCACGGCCTCCGATGTCGCGCGCGTGTTCGCCGTGCTCAAACGCCTGCGCGCCGAGGGACTGGCGCTGCTCTACATTTCGCACCGGATGCATGAGATCGCCGAACTCGCCGACGAATGCACGGTGTTCCGCAACGGCCGCAAGATCGCGACCTTCGCCGCTGGCAGCAAGACGGACGCGCAGGTGATCGAGCTGATGATCGGCCGCGAATATGCGCATGTGTTTCCCGCAAAGCCCGGCGTGAAGGAGAGTGGCAAGCCGCCGGCGCTGCAATGCCGGGGGCTGAGCTGGAACGGACGCTTGAAGGACATCTCCTTCTCGCTCCGTGCGGGCGAGATCATCGGGCTCGGCGGCCTCGACGGCCAGGGCCAGCGCGAACTGCTGCTGGCGCTGTTCGGCGTGCTGCGCGACTGCCGCGGCGACGTTCTCGTCGATGGCGCCAAAGTCACGATCGAGAGCCCGGGCGCGGCAAAATCGGCGCAGAACGGTCTCGCTTTGATCCCGGAGGACCGCAAGACCGAAGGCTTGATGCTGCCGATGTCGGTTAAGGACAACCTGTCCGCGGCCGCGTTCGGCCGCATCGCCCGCTTCGGTGTGATCGACAAGGAGCGGCAGTCTGAACTCGTGGACGAGGTGATCCGCCAGCTGGAGATCAAGACCGCCTCGCCCGACATTGCCGTCGGCGCCTTGTCAGGCGGCAACCAGCAGAAGGTCGTCATCGCCAAATGGCTGATGAACAGGCCGCGCATCATCCTGCTCAACGACCCGACGCGCGGTATCGACGTTGGCACCAAGCAGGAGATTTACCGGCTGCTGCGCCGCCTCGCCGACGAGGGGGCGGCGATCCTGTTCTATTCGACCGACTATGACGAACTGATCGGCTGCTGCGACCGCGTGCTCGTGATGTATGATGGCGCGGTGACAAGGGAACTCATGGGCGCCGAGATCACCGAGCGCGCGCTAGTGTCCAGCGCGCTGAACGTGCAAGATGCCACTCAGGCGGCGGGCAAGATCTGATCATGAAGGACTGGCGTTACTGGCTTTCGGAACAGCAGGGCACGCTGACGGCGATCGGCATCTTTGCCGTGATGTTCGCGATCTACGCGACCAACCATCCGGCCGGCTTTGGCGTCAACATGGTACAGACCGCTGCCAATAAGGGCGTGCTGCTCGCTTTCGTTGCGATGGCGCAGGCGCTGGTGGTGATCACCGCCGGCATCGATCTGTCGGTCGGCATGGTGCTGACGCTCACCAACTGCGTCGCCTCCGCGATCGTGGTCGGCTCGGCCGCGGAGACGGCGCTCGGCGTCGTGGGCGTGCTGGCCACCGGGCTCGCCTGCGGCGCGCTCAACGGGGCGATCGTCATTTTTGGCCGGCTGCAACCGATCGTGACCACCATTGCGACCGGGGCGATGTTTTACGGCATCGCGCTGTTCCTGCGGCCCAATCCGGGCGGATCGGTCAACGAGACCCTGGCCGACGCGATGACCGGCCGCCTGTTTGGCTTCCTTCCCGCGAGCCTCGTGGTGCTCGCGCTCGCGGTGCTGATCATCTGGGTGCCCTATAGCCTCTCGGTGGTCGCCCGCGCCGCATATACGAAAGGCTCGGCGGAGACGGCGGCCTACCTGTCCGGCGTTCCGATCCAGCGCGCCAAATTTTTCGCCTACACGCTGGCGGGACTGCTCGCATCGATCGGCGGGCTGTTTCTCACCTTCTTCTCGTATACGGGCGAGGCGGCCTATGCCAGCGGCAATGCCTATACGCTGTTCTCGATCGCGGCCGTGGTGCTCGGCGGCGTCTCGCTGATGGGCGGGCGCGGCAGCGCCATCGGCGCGATTTTTGGCGCACTCGCGTTTCGGACCATCGGCGACCTGTTGTTCGTGTTCGATTTCGATCCGCTCTGGCAGCCGCTGTTCCAGGGCGTGGTGCTGATGCTGGCGGTCTCGATCGGCGCGTTCGGCCTGTTCCAGGTGCGCAACCGCCTGGAGTGGTTCGGATGAGCGAGGCAACCGCCCCACGCCCGGCGATCCGGCTGCCCGCCTTCCTGCGCCGTCTCGATCCCGCCGTCCTGACCGCGTTCGGCTGCATCGTGCTGCTGCTGCTGCTCGGCAGCCTCTATTCGCGCAGTTTTCTGTCGCCGGAATATCTGCTGCAGCAATTGAAGGTCGCGAGTTTTCTCGGCGTCATCGCAACCGGCATGATGCTGGTG
>NZ_JAFATE010000609.1 GCF_019244115.1 Bradyrhizobium sp. | reverse complement strand
GCGGCGGAAGCCATCACCGGCGAGGTCAAGAAGATCGACGAACGCGCGGAAAAGATCACGCTGAAGCACGGCCCAGCCAAGAGCCTCGGCATGGATGAGGGCATGACGATGGTCTATCGCGTCAAGGATCCCGCGATGCTCAAGCAGTTCAAGGTCGGCGACAAGGTGACGTTCGAGGCCGAGGAGGCGGCGTCGGGCTATACGGTGACCAAGCTGCAAAAGTCGAAGTAGACAAGTAAAGTCCCGCCCGTTACGCGAACGAAGCGAAGCAATCCATGCTGCCGTTTGCGCGACATGGATTGCTTCGTCGACTTGCCCCTCGCCATGACGGCTCTGCTGAAACGGACCGGGATGAGCAGAAAATGAGAACGCTTGGCACAGCGGCGCTCGTCGCAGTGGGAGCCTACGCCGTCTGGACCGCGTTCAGGTTGGTCAATGCCCCTTCAACCGAACAGGTTATGCAACTTTCTCTCAAGGCATTGAGAGTACCGGGATTGGAGACCGCTTACGCCCTTCACAACGACGCCTGTTCAATCACGAAAGCCAGCATTTGGACCTGGAGTGTCTCTTGCGAGGGAGTGCCGATGCATTTCTACCAGGACATAGCCCTTTGCGAGTCTCAGTTCCCCAGGATTTGCGCGGCCGCTCCATCGTCCTTCACGAACTGTCGGTCCTACTACTGGAATATCGATCTGGCTGGAAACCCCTCGGCCCCGATCGGTAAGAGGAAAGGATACGCGTCCGTCGAATCGGACTGCAGGCCGAAAGGCACATTTGAATCCGAGCGGATGGAAATGGTCCGTCGGGGCATCCGACCCGGCCCCGCCGAGATAGGTGTCCCATCTGGCTCAATCTCGGACAAGCCGGCAACTCTTCAGCCCTCAGGCCAGTAAGCGGCGAAATACCGCGCCGCAGAGACCACTTCCTTAACCGTTTGCTAACTATACACCGGGCAAGAATTGCCGAGTGAAGTTGAGTGTCGTCGGTCGCGGATAGCGGGGGAGCTTCCCGTGGACGCCAGCGCGGTGCCTCACTTTCGAAGCGGTGGTCCTGCGGCCGCCGTGCAGACGTTTGGCGCGCGTGAGCGGCACAGCCGGGGGGAAGCGGCAACCATGGTCGACGTCACGGCGGGTCAGGGCGCGGGCGCCCTCGGCGGCTCTTTTCCAAAGCTCGGCGACATCGGCAACCTGATCAAGCGCGGCGACATTGCGCTCGCGCTCGGCATCCTTGTCATCCTCGTCGTGCTGATCATGCCGCTGCCCTCGGTGGTGCTCGATCTGTTTCTGGCGATCTCGATCACGATGTCGATCCTGATCCTGATGACCGCACTGTTCATCCAGGCGCCGCTGGAATTCTCGTCGTTCCCGACCACGCTGTTGATCTCGACCATGCTGCGGCTGTCGCTCAGCCTCGCCTCGACGCGGTTGATCCTGTCGCACGGTCACGAGGGCACCGATGCGGCCGGCCACGTCATCGAGGCGTTCGGCAATTTCGTAATGGGCGGTAATTTCGTCATCGGGATTATCGTCTTCGCGATCCTGGTGACGGTCAACTTCGTCGTCATCACCAAGGGTTCGGGGCGCATCGCCGAAGTCGCGGCGCGCTTCCATTTGGACGCGATGCCCGGCAAGCAGATGGCGATCGACGCCGACCTGTCCGCCGGCCTGATTGACGAGAAGATCGCCAAGGAGCGGCGCAAGGCGCTGGAGGACGAAAGCGGCTTCTTCGGCGCCATGGACGGTGCCTCAAAATTCGTCCGCGGCGACGCGGTCGCGGGCCTGCTCGTCGTCTTCATCAACATCATCGGCGGCATCATCATCGGGGTCGCCCAGCAGGGCCTGTCCTTCGGCGAGGCGGCGCGCACCTACACGCTCTTGACCGTCGGCGACGGCCTGGTGACCCAGGTGCCTGCCTTGATCGTCTCGACCGCCGCGGGCCTCCTGGTCTCCAAGGCGGGCGTCTCCGGGGCAGCCGACAAGGCACTGATCAAGCAGTTTTCCGGTTATCCGCAGGCGCTCGGCATGGCGGCCGCGGTCATGGGCGTGCTCTCGATGCTGCCGGGTATCCCGATGATCCCCTTCCTCGCACTGGCCGGCGGCGCGGGATGGCTCGCCTGGTCGGCGCGCAAGCACAAGCGTGCCACGAGGGCGGCGGAAGCGACCGCGGCGGCGACGCCCGCGGCTGCCGCCGCCGCGGCGGCGCAGGCGGAAGAACCGATCTCGAGCGCGCTGAAGATCGATGATCTCAAGATCGAGCTCGGCTATGCATTGCTGCCGCTGGTGAACGGCCCCGATGGCACCGACCGGCTGACCGAACAGATCAAGGCGCTGCGCCGGTCGCTGGCGATCGAGATGGGCTTTGTGATGCCGGCGGTGCGAATCCTCGACAATGTGCAGCTCGAGGCCAATACCTACATCATCAAGATCAAGGAAGTAGATGCGGGCACCGGAAAGATCTGGCCCGCCCAGTTCATGGTCATGGACCCCGCCGGCAACCAGGTCAGCGTGCCCGGCATTCACACCATCGAGCCGACCTTCGGCCTGCCCGCGACCTGGGTCGACGCCAGCCTGAAGGAGGAAGCATCGCTGAAGGGCTATACGGTGGTGGACGCCGCAACCGTGCTGTCGACGCATCTCACCGAACTGCTCAAGGGCAACATGTCGGATCTGTTGTCCTACGGCGAGGTGCAGAAATTGTTGAAGGAGCTGCCGAAGGAGCAAGGCGAACTGATCAAGGACATCGTTCCGGGCCAGATCACGATCTCGGGCATCCAGCGCGTGCTGCAGCTGCTGCTCTCCGAGCGCATCTCGATCCGCGATCTCTCGACCATTCTCGAAGGTATCGCCGATGCACTGGCGTTCTCGCGCAATCCGTCGACCGTCGTCGAGCACGTCCGCGCCCGGCTGGCGCGCCAGATCTGCGCGCAAAATACCTCTCCGATGGGCTATCTGCCGCTGATCGCGCTGTCGGCCAGATGGGAGCAGGCTTTTGCCGAGTCGCTGGTCGGTCAAGGCGACGAACGCAGCCTTGCCATGCAGCCGTCAAAACTCTCCGAGTTCATGACCTCGGTCCGCGATGCGTTCGAGCGGGCGGCCCGCGAAGGCGAGGCGCCGGTCCTGGTTACCTCGGCCGCCATCCGTCCTTTTGTGCGATCTCTCGTTGAACGTTTTCGTGCCCAGACCACGGTGCTGTCGCAAGCCGAGATCCATCCGCGCGCGCGGCTGAAAACGGTGGGAAGCGTCTAGGTACCGCTGATTTGTGCATTTAGCCGCAGGGCTTTTTCGCCACAGGCAATTGTTTTCTGCTTCGGAACAGCTTCGGAACAGCTTCCTCCTGGATGCCGCCTGGAGTCCGGAAAACTGGCCTTAAGTGGCTGTAGTATCTGATTATTCCAAGGCATATTGATATTAACCAATCGCGCAAGTTCACATCTCTTCACTGACTTGTGAATACCCCTTTCGGAACGGAAGCCCAAATTCCTACGTATACACGCGTAAGAGATTGAACCGCGCCTGAGATGGCGTCGACGAATTTTTTGAGAGCCAAGGAAGGCGGGCTGGAGGCTTCCATGAACCATTCGATTTACAGCGCGGATCGATCGACCCACCTCAAGGTGGTAGCGGTCGCTTTGGTTGCTGGTATCGCAGTGGCGGCGGTTGGCCTCTCCGCACGGCTCAGCAGCGATGACGGTTATGCGCAGACCGCGCGCGTCATCAAGGCCGGCAAGCCGGTCACGGTCACGAGTTCGGAAGCGTCTGTCGTACGCTAGCAAAGAAGAGGATTTTTTCGGAATTCACGCGGCCCTTTACCAGCCCCCCAAAGTCGCCACGTGGATATGTAGAAGACCCACCCCAAGTCGACTACAAAAGAAAACGCCCGCCCCCCACGGGCGTTTTCGCTTTTTGTGGGGTCCGCGTTCGTTGGAGTTCAACCAATGCTGGACGCTATCGGTTCGGAGCGGATGTCGTGGGCGGCACCGTCTCGATCAGCTTGCCGGTATAGATCGGCGTCGAGTGCGGGACACCGTCCGGTGAACCTCCCGCCTGCTCGACCGTGACGGCGTAGGTGGCGCCGTTGATGACATCCTGGTCGTAGCCCGAGAGCACTGGACGCGCGGTGAAGTCGCTGCCGCCGATCACACCGAGCGACCGCGGCCGGGGCAGCTTGTCAGAGATCAGCCACAGCTCAAAACTCTTGCCCGGCTCCGGCGAAGCGCCGACCTTGCGCACGGTGAAATTCTTGGTCGTGGCGTCGACAGTGAGAATGAACGCCGGCGCGCCCGCCTGCCCCTGCAGGATCGCCACATATTGTCCCGAAAGTCCTTGCCCGGTTTGCGGCGTCCTCACCTCGACGACCTGGACCTGGGGCTTCGATCTGAGCGCACCGGGCAACAAATTGGGCTTGTAGACCTCGACGGCCAGCATCGCGATGAGCGCCGCCGCCAACGCCGTCATCGCCGAGGCGATGGTGCGCCAGCGCCTGGCCTGCGCGGTCAGGCGGATGACATTGGAGTCGCCCGTGACCGGCGGCGCGACCTGCGCGCTGATCACCGCTTCGCCAGGTGCGGTCCGCCGGGGCGCGGCAGCCGCCAGCGCTTCCGGCAGCACGATCGGCGCCTGCGGTTCGGCCTGTCCGATCGCCGCCCTGATGCGCTCCCACAATTCGGGTCGCGGCTCGACCGCACCGACCATCTGGTTCAGCGCGCCGAGCCGGAACTCCCAGGCCTGCACGACCGCGGCGAAATCCGTGTCGACGGCCATCATGGTCTCGACCTGCGCGCGCTCATCGGCATCGAGTGTGCCCAGCGCATATTCCGCAGCGAGCGCGATATGGTCTTCGCTATAGGCCATCATCCGAACCAGAGAACTTCCACCTCGAGCGCGTTCACGCCAAAACTCATCCCAGTCCGAGACATTCCCGGATGTCCATCATGCTGCGGCGCAGCCAGGTCTTCACCGTATTCACCGGCGCCGCAAATTTCTCCGCCAACTGCTCGCGGCTCCAGCCGTTGTAGTAGGCGAGCAGCACGAGCTTCTGACGGTCGGGCTCCAAGCGCCCAACACACTCCAAAAGCCGCTTCAGTTCTTCGGTCATTTCCCGTCGCGCCAGCGGATCGGGGCTTTCGGCCGCCACCTCCATCGCCGACGGTTCCTCTTCGATCGAAACCTCGCTCCGCTTGCGAACGAGATCGATGGCCCGGTTGCGGGCAATGGACGCCATCCATGTGATCGGCGAGGCCAGTCCGGGATTGAATTGGCCCGCACTGTTCCAGATCTTGACGTATGTCTCCTGAACGACCTCCTCTGCGAGATCCTGACGGCGCAAGATACGGAGCACGACGCCATAGAGTTTCGCACGCGTGGCGGCGTATAGGCGCTCAAAGGCGGCCTCATCCCCCTTCGCGACCGCGGCGATCAGCCAAACCAGCTCCGCCGGCGTCAGCATTCAGCGCCCCCGAAATCGCATCTTTTCGTCGTCCTATGCACTGGATCGCGGTTCATCGCTTTTCGTAGCATATCTTACAGGCAGGCGATCAAGCCAACTCGCCGCGGAATTCATTATTGACACGAAAAGCCCGGACCTCGCGGCCCGGGTTTTGTCAGCAAGATCTGTTGTTGGCGGGGGCTCAGACGATGACGCCGAGCCGTGCCCGCATCAAGCCGATGCTGTCGAGATCGGCCTGTTCCCGCGCGCTCTCTTCGGCGCGCTCGCGGGCCTGGTCGCGCTCGTCCAGCAGTTCGACCTTCTTCAGCTCCTCATAGGCCTCCGACAGCAGGCTCTTGGCTTCTTCGAGCTGGACGCGCAGTTCGTCGGCGGAGCGGGTCAGGTTTTCGCGGCGCTGGATCGCAGCCTTGGCGTAGGTCGGATAGGCAAAGTGGCTGGGATCGTTGATCCCGGCGCGGTCCTGCTCGCTCTGGATCTCGCGCTCGAGCTCGACCGCCATGCGCTGAAAATCCGCGATCATGCCCTCGATCTGGGTGACCCTTCGGCGCTTCTCGTCGACCTGGAACTTCTTCAGACGAATCAGCGTTTCGCGCGACTTCATCGACTCATACTCCCCCGAAGTCCCGGCTCCGACGCGGGACAAGGCCGGTTTCCAACGAGGGCCCGGCCGGTATAGCTAAATATGCGGTGGGATGATGGCCTGACAAAGTTAGCGTTCCGTTTCCAAACGGTTAGCGTTCCGTTTCCAAGTCACCCCAGGATCTGCTGAAGCTGCTGGTATCCCTGCTGGAGACTGGCAACTTCGTCCTTCCCCTGGCGCAAAAAGGCCTCCAGCGGCTCATGCAGGCGGATCGCCTCGTCAACTTCCGGACTGGAGCCGGCCCGGTAGGCCCCGAGCCGGATCAGTTCCTCCATGTCGGCATAGGTCGCCATGATCTGGCGCGCTCGCATCAGGACCGGCAGATAGGCCGGATCGGCCGATCTCGGCATGGTCCGGGAGACCGATTTGAGAACGTTGATCGCCGGATAGCGGCCCCGCTCGGCGATCGCCCGCTCCATCACCACATGGCCGTCCAAGATGCCGCGGACGGCATCGGCGATAGGCTCATTATGATCGTCGCCGTCGACCAGTACCGTAAAGATGGCGGTAATCGTCCCGATCCCCACGCCCGGACCGGCGCGTTCGAGCAGCTTTGGCAGTTCCGTGAAGACCGTGGGGGTATAGCCTTTGGCGGTCGGCGGCTCACCGGCCGAGAGCCCGATCTCGCGCTGTGCCATGGCAAAGCGCGTCACCGAATCCATCAGGCAGAGCACATCTTCGTCTTCATCACGGAAATGCTCGGCGATCGCGAGCGTGAGGTATGCGGCCTGCCGGCGCATCAGCGCCGGCTCGTCCGAGGTCGCGATCACCACCACCGAGCGCGCCAGCCCCTCCTCGCCGAGGTCGTCCTGCAAAAACTCCTGCACCTCGCGGCCGCGCTCGCCGACCAGGCCGATGACCGAGACGTCGGCATCGACATTGCGCGCCAGCATCGACAGCAGTACCGACTTACCGACGCCGGAGCCCGCGAAGATGCCGAGGCGCTGGCCGCGGCAGCAGGTCAAGAAAGTGTTGAGGGCACGGACGCCGAGATCGAGCGGACGACCAACGCGCTTGCGCGCATGTGCGGGCGGCGCCGTGTTCCGATACGGCACGGGCGAGGCGCCCTGCTCCAGCGGGCCCTTGCCGTCGATCGGCTCGCCCATCGCATTGATCACCCGTCCGAGCCAGGCCCGCGATGGCCGCACCAGATTGGCGGCATTGGCAATGACGGCCCTGCAGCCGCGCCGTACGCCATCGAGCCCGGCGAACGGCATCACCACGGCATTGTTCCCGGAGAAGCCGATCACCTCGGAGGGAATGACGCGGTTGCCTCCGGTCTCGATCACGATCCTCGCGCCGACCGACATCGCATGAATGGGACCGGCGACCTCGACCATGAGGCCCTTCACGCCGACCACGCGGCCGAAAATATTGACACCGTCGATGTCGCCGATCTGCTCCGCCAACGCTTTCATTGCGAAAACCTTAAGTTCTCATGGTTTTCCGGGCTCTGCTTAACTTCGTGTTTACCCGCATCATTAATCATTGCGTCACTGTCCTTGATGACTGAGAACGCTTGGCTGCCTCTTCAAGAGAACAGCGAATCGCGGGAGTCGGTTAAGGCTAACTCTTAACGTGGAGACTGAACGAAACTGGATACAAAAAACTGGTTCGACGCAACACCTTAGCGCGATTCGATAAAAATTGCATCGAGAAGGCTTGCGGATCAGAATCAGATTTTGTTAACCATGTTTCGTCAGGATCCGAATCAGTTGTTCAAAGGCGTTTTGAGTGCCGCGAGTTTGCGGCCCGACCTGACGCCCGGAGCGGCGACTATGGGGAACTGGCATGCGCGTTTTGCTGATTGAAGATGACAGCGCCGTCGCGCAGTCAATCGAATTGATGCTCAAATCCGAGAGCTTCAACGTCTACACCACCGATCTCGGTGAAGAGGGCGTCGACCTCGGCAAGCTTTACGATTACGACATTATCCTGCTCGATCTTAATTTGCCTGACATGTCCGGTTACGACGTGCTCAAGCAGCTCCGCGTCTCCAAGATCAAGACGCCGATCCTGATCCTCTCCGGCCTTGCCGGTATCGAGGACAAGGTCAAGGGTCTCGGCTTCGGCGCCGACGACTACATGACAAAGCCCTTCCACAAGGACGAGCTGATCGCCCGGATCCATGCGATCGTGCGCCGCTCGAAGGGTCACGCCCAGTCGGTAATTCAGACCGGCGACCTCGTGGTCAATCTCGACACCAAGACAGTCGAGGTCGGCGGCCAGCGCGTGCACCTGACCGGCAAGGAATACCAGATGCTGGAGCTGCTTTCGCTGCGCAAGGGCACCACGCTGACCAAGGAAATGTTCCTCAACCACCTCTATGGCGGCATGGACGAGCCGGAACTGAAGATCATCGACGTCTTCATCTGCAAGCTGCGCAAGAAGCTCGCCAACGCCTCGGAAGGCCGCAACTTCATCGAGACCGTCTGGGGACGCGGCTATGTGCTGCGCGAGCCGCACGATCTTGACGAACGCATTCCCGCTTAAACCGCTTCATCGGGTCTACCTGCGCGCCGTCTGGCTCGCTCCTCCCGAACTGGACCCCGCCGCGAATGGCGGGGTTTTTGTTTTTGGGACCTACGCCACCGGAATGGCGGCGAGCGCCGCGATGATGTCGACACCATTCGGCACACCCAACCCGGTGCAGGCGTTCCAGCCCGCACCCGCGTCATAGCCCTTGCCGCCGACGCGATTGTCGCCCCGGATGATCTGGCGAAACAGCGGGGCGTTGGCATAGAGCGCGGAATTGACGAAGCCGACCGGGCCGCCGCGCGCGGCATTGGTCATCGCGATCAGCCCCGCCCAGAGCGGTGCGACTGCACTGGTGCCGTCTTTCACGATCTCAATGCCATCGAGAACGATGCGATAGCCGGGACGGCCCGCCGCGGCCGCCGCGACATCGGGGATGCCGCGGCGCAGCCTGCCGTCGTTCACGGAGGGCGGCAGCGCCAGGCCGGATTGATAGGCCGGCACTGGAAAAGCGTCGCTGATCCCGCCTCCCGTGCCGAGGGTGCCCTCGTTCCAGACCACCTCGTCGGCGACACCGATTCCGTCCGCGCC
>NZ_JAFATE010000562.1 GCF_019244115.1 Bradyrhizobium sp. | reverse complement strand
GGTCGATGATCAACCGGATCAATCCGGCGAGTTCGCGCTCTGGGTTGCGGCTGTGGTCATCGTCCTCGTGCTCCATGTCGGGCTCGCGGTGGGATATCTGCGGCTGAGGCCGGAGCCGGAGACGCGCGCCGAGGCGCCGGCCTTCGACGTCGCCTTCATGCCCGCGCAGAGTGCGCCGACTGCACCGCCGACCGTCGACCAGCCGGACCCCGCGCCGACCAAAATGGACCGGCCCGAGGATCCGCCGAAAGAGCTGCCGCCGCCGGTCCCGAATGAGCCGCCACCGCCGCCACAGGTCGAGGCGATGGTGCCGCCCGAGGAGCCGCTGCCTGCGCCGCGCGTTCAGGTCGAGCCTGTTCCAGCGCCGCCGGTCCCCGAAGAGGCGACCGTTGTCCCGCCGGAGAGGCCGGTCGAGGCCGCGCCACCGCCTCCCAAACCGGCCGTCCGCGAGCCGCCGCCGCGCAAGGTGACGCATGACGAAAAGGTGGAGAAGCGCCAGGCGCCGCCGAAGTCCGTCGGTGCGCCGGGAAGCAAGCCCATGCGCGTCGCGGCGGCGCCCAATCCCGGCGCTGAGAGCGAGGGAGCCCGGGTGGGGCGGGAATCCTGGTTGAGCCAGTTCGGTGCACAGATCCAGCGCGTCGCGACTTATGCGACGAACGGCAACAGGGACACCGGTACGGCGCAGGTGAGCGTGACGGTCGATCGCAATGGACGCCTTCTGACCCATCACATCGCAAGAAGCGGCGGCTCGGCGACCCTGGACCATGCCGCGCTTTCGATCATTGAACGCGCGGCACCTTTTCCGCATTTTCCTGCCAGCATGCCCGAAGCGCAGATCACCAGGCTCGTTCCGATACACCTGAAGCCGCAGTAAGTTGGGGAGAATATCCCTGATGGCACGAGAACAATTCCTGTTGCGGGCGTTGGACCGACTATCTACGAGTCGCCTTACTGCCGATTTCGCTTGAATGGTACCGGATGGTGGCGCGCGAGCAGATGCGATCAAGGCGAGGAGGGGGACGTTTGAGCGGGCGCACGGTGCTTAAGAGCGCGCTGTTGTTGATCTGTGCGATGCTGCCGGTCGCAGTTGCCGCGCAGGAGGCGATACCGACGATCGAAGCCGTTGGCATTTCGCCCGTCCCCGGCGGCGAGATCGATCGCGACAAGGTCCCATCCAATCTTCAGTCGATCGGTGCGGCCGATCTCGATCATGCCAAGACGCCGTCGCTGCTCGATGGCATGGTGCAGTCGCTGCCCGGCGTGACCCTGAGCGACCAGTCCGGCAATGCGTTTCAGCGCAATCTCGACTATCGCGGCTTCTCCGCCTCGCCGGTGCCGGGGACGCCGCAGGGCATCGCCGTCTATCAAAACGGCAATCGCATCAACGAAGCTTTTGGCGACGTCGTGAATTGGGACCTCATCCCGGAGATGGCGATCGCGCGCATGACGCTGATGCCGAACAATCCGCTGTTCGGCCTCAACGCGACCGGCGGCGCCATGTCGATCGAGATGAAGAACGGTTTTACCTATCAGGGCAACGAGGCCGAGCTGCGCGGCGGCTCCTTCGGACGCATCTCGGCGGGCGCACAGAGCGGATACCAGAAGGACAATCTTTCGGCCTACGTCGCCGGCGACACCACCTATGACAGGGGCTGGCGCGACTTCTCGGCATCCTCCCAGATCCGACGCATGTATGTCGATCTCGGTGCGAAGGGCGATCAGACGGAATTCCACGTCTCGTTCACCGGCGCCGACAACAAGCTTGGCGGGACCGTCGCCACGCCGATCGAGATGCTCAATCGGCGCTGGTCGAGCGTCTTCACCTGGCCGCAGACCACGCATCTGCAACTCGCCTTCCTGCAGGCGAACGGAAAGTGGACGCCGACCGACACGCTGACGCTGCAGGGCAACGCCTATTTCCGCAGCTACCGCGCCGCCCATGTCGACGCCAACGGCAGCGATGCTCAGCCCTGCGATCCGGCCGTCGCTCCCGCGCTTGCCGGCCAGATATGCATCGGCGATCCGGCAACGCCGCTCAACGTGAACATGCCGGTGTTCAACACGCTTCCGGGCAACTCCGCACTCGGCGAGATCGACCGCAACACCACGACGTCGAACAGTTTTGGCGGCTCCCTGCAGGCGACCTCGACCGCACAACTGTTCGGGCACGACAACCACTTTGTGGTCGGCACCAGTGTCGATCGCGGCCACTCGAACTTCCAGTCGTCCTCCGAACTCGGCACGATCGACCAGAATTTCTTCGTCACCGGCACCGGCGTCTTCATCGATCAGCCCTTGGCTGACCTTGCTCCGGTCAATCTCGGCACCAACAACACCTATGTCGGTGTCTACGCCACTAACACCTTCGACATCACCTCGCAGCTCTCCTTCACCGCCGGTGGCCGCTACAACTTCGCACAGATCAATCTGCAGGACCTGACCGGCACCAATCCGCTGCTCACCAGCCAGAACCAGTTTCAGCGCTTCAATCCCGTAGTCGGCCTCACCTACAAGATCACGCCTAACATGAGCGCCTACGCCGGCTACTCGGAAGCCAACCGTGCCCCGACGCCGCTCGAGCTCGGCTGCTCGGATCCCGCCATTCCCTGCCAGATCGACAATTTTCTGCTCGCCGATCCGCCGCTCAAGCAGGTGGTGTCGCACACGACAGAGGGCGGCCTGCGCGGCGAGTTTTCTGGCGGCGGTGCATCTGCAGAGCTGGTGACCAAGGCACCGAAGAAAGCCGACACGGTCGCGGACAGCGGCTGGCGGCTGCGCTGGGGCCTCAGCCTGTTCCGCGCCGACAACAGCGACGATATCATCAATATTGCGAGCCAGGTTCCGGGCCACGGCTTCTTCCAGAATGCCGGCACCACGCTGCGCCAGGGCCTCGAGGCGAAGGTCGATCTCGGCTGGAACCGCTGGACCGCCTATGCCAACTACACCTTTATCGACGCGACCTATCAAAATTTTCTGACACTTTCATCGCCCCACAACCCGATGGCCGTTGGCGGCCTCATCTCGGTCGTTCCCGGCGATCACATTCCGGGAATCCCGGCGCAGCGTTTCAAGGCTGGTGCTGAATATGCCGTGACCGACGCCTGGAAAATCGGTGCCGATCTCAACGTGGTCGGCAGCCAGTGGCTGATCCACGACGACTCCAATCTGAATGCGAAGGTGCCGGCCTACTGGGTCGTCAACATGCACACGTCCTACCAGGTAACGAAGAACATCGAGCTCTTCGGGTTGGTGCAGAACCTGTTCAACCAGCATTACTACTCCGCCGGTACATTCTTCGACACCGGCGGCTTCAACAACTCGACGCTCGGTGGCGCCAACCTGCTCACCTTCAACGATCCGCGGACCTTACTGCCGGGCATGCCGCTCGCGATCTATGCTGGCATCAGGGCGACGTTCTGAACATCTACGTTGTCGGAAGACGCAAGCGCGCCGCGGGTCCTGTTCGCGGCGCCTTTGCTTGCTGGCGTTCATTCCAGCCGCTGCATGCGCCTGTGATGGCGGCGCGGATGATGAAAAGAACCGATCGGTTCTGCAAAGGCGAGGAACGGATTGACCTCGCATTGTGCGGCACGGCCGGCCGCGGAGGGGCCGCATTGGCCTAGCGAGGTGAAGG
>NZ_JAFATE010000513.1 GCF_019244115.1 Bradyrhizobium sp. | reverse complement strand
TTCAGCCGCGCCTCGCCGACCGCGAGCGTCTGATGCAAGAGGCCTGCCTCATGCCAGGCCGGCCAGCCTTGGACGTAGAGATTGGCGCGGAAGCGTATCGGATTCACGGCCGCGCCGACCATGGTTTCGATCGCGGCAACGCTTGCCAGATTGATGATCGAAACCACCTTGCTCGCGAGGTCCGAGAAACTGTATCCGCCGCCGGAGAGCACTTTTGGCGGTCCCTTCAGCTCCTGGGCAAAGTTGGTCGCGAAGAACCGTTCGATCGCGGCGCGTCCTTCCGCGGTCTCGAGGTCGCCTTGCACGACGATCTCGCCATCGCGGCGGATGGTCAGGCGATTGGTGTCATCCTCGTACAGGGAGTGAAGTCCCGCCAGCCGCTCATGGCGCATCAACATCAGGTAATAGGTCTTCGGCCGCCAGGCCGGATGCGCCGGGTCAAAGCCGCTCGGGCCGTTCTCGACGGCGTAGCGGCGATCGCCCGGCAGGGTCTTTCCGACCGCGAGCGGCACGGTGTCAAGGGATTCGGCAGACAGGCCCTTCACCGGGTAGCGGTAAAGGCCGGAAATTTCGGCGTGCGTTATCGAAGGCATGCCGTTTCTTAGGAGATTTCTGATCATCGCGCCACCATGCACGAATTCGTGAGGTCTGCTCTTCCGTTCCGCAAACGCCCTTCCCACATCTGCCTCAAGCCAGGCTTGATATGCCGGTGATGCGGCCGCCGGTCTCGTTGCGACAAGTCAACGCGGGCCCGGCGGACACCCATTGAAGATGTCGTGGCAGTTGCCGCTAGGGGCTGGACGGCAGGCTGAGGGAACAGACATGAATATCGAGAAATACACCGAGCGGGCGCGGGGCTTTGTCCAGTCGGCGCAGTCGCTCGCGATGCGCGACGGACATCAGCAGTTCTCGCCTTTGCATGTTTTGAAAGTGCTGCTGGACGACAGCGAGGGGCTGGCCGGCGGCCTGATCGACCGGGCCGGCGGTAATTCCCGCGCGATCCTGAAAGCGACCGAGGATGCGCTGAACAAGCTGCCAAAAGTGTCGGGCAGCGGCGCGGGCCAGATCTACATGTCGCCGGAGTTGGCGCGCGCCTTCGACGCGGCCGAAAAGGCCGCCGACAAGGCCGGCGATAGTTTTGTCACGGTCGAGCGGCTGCTGCTCGGGCTGACGCTCGACAAGAGCAGCGAGGCCGCGAACATCCTCGCCAAGGGCGGCGTCACGGCGCAGAATCTGAACGCCGCGATCGAGACGCTGCGCAAGGGCCGTACCGCGGATTCGGCGACCGCCGAGAACGCCTACGATGCGCTGAAAAAATATGCCCGCGACCTGACCCAGGCGGCGCGCGACGGCAAGCTTGATCCGGTGATCGGCCGTGACGAGGAGATTCGCCGCACCATCCAGGTGCTGTCCCGCCGCACCAAGAACAATCCCGTGCTGATCGGCGAACCCGGCGTCGGCAAGACCGCGATCGTCGAGGGCCTGGCGCTGCGCATCATCAATGGCGACGTGCCGGAAAGCCTGAAGGACAAGCGGCTGCTCTCGCTCGACCTCGGCGCGCTGATCGCCGGTGCCAAATATCGTGGCGAGTTCGAGGAGCGGCTGAAATCCGTGCTGCAGGAGATCACGGCCGCGGAGGGCAGCTACATCCTGTTCATCGACGAGATGCACACGCTGATCGGCGCCGGCAAGGCCGATGGCGCGATGGATGCGTCCAACCTTCTGAAGCCGGCGCTGGCGCGCGGCGAGCTACACTGCATCGGCGCGACCACGCTGGATGAGTACCAGAAGCATGTCGAGAAGGATGCCGCGCTGGCGCGGCGCTTCCAGCCGATCTATGTCAACGAGCCCACGGTCGAGGACACCATCTCGATCCTGCGCGGGCTGAAGGACAAATACGAGCAGCACCACGGCGTGCGCATCACCGATTCGGCGCTGGTCGCGGCCGCCACGCTGTCGAACCGCTACATCACCGACCGTTTCCTGCCCGACAAGGCGATCGACCTGATGGACGAGGCCGCGGCGCGGCTGAAGATGCAGGTCGATTCCAAGCCGGAGGAATTGGATTCGCTGGACCGCGAGATCATCCGGCTCAAGATCGAGCAGGAGGCCCTGAAGAAGGAAAGCGATCGCGGCTCCAAGAGCCGGCTGCAGGCGCTGGAGAAGGAGCTCGCCGAACTCGAGGAGAAATCGTCGGCCCTGACCGCGCGCTGGAGCGCCGAGAAGGACAAGCTGTCGAATGCGCAGAAGCTCAAGAGCGAGCTCGATGCCCTGCGCATCGAACTCGCCAATGCGCAGCGCCGCGGCGAATACCAGAAGGCCGGCGAACTCGCCTACGGCCGCATCCCCGAGCTCGAAAAGCGGCTTGCGGCGATCGAGGCCAAGGAAAACTCCGGCGAGATGATGGAGGAGGCGGTCACCGCCAACCACATCGCGCAGGTGGTGTCGCGCTGGACCGGCGTGCCGGTCGACAAGATGCTGGAGGGCGAGAAGGACAAGCTCCTCAAGATGGAAGAGAGCTTAAGCAAGCGCGTGGTCGGCCAGGCCGAGGCGGTGCGTGCGGTGGCAACCGCCGTGCGCCGCTCGCGCGCCGGCTTGCAGGATCCGAACCGGCCGATGGGCTCGTTCATGTTCCTGGGGCCGACCGGCGTCGGCAAGACCGAGCTGACCAAAGCGCTCGCCGAGTTCCTGTTCAACGACGAGACCGCGATGGTCCGCCTCGACATGTCCGAGTACATGGAAAAGCATTCGGTGTCGCGGCTGATCGGCGCCCCTCCCGGCTATGTCGGCTATGACGAGGGCGGCGCGCTCACCGAGGCGGTGCGGCGGCGGCCCTACCAGGTCGTGCTGTTCGACGAGATCGAGAAGGCGCATCCGGATGTTTTCAACGTGCTGCTGCAGGTACTGGACGACGGCCGCCTGACCGACGGCCAGGGCCGCACCGTCGATTTCCGTAACACGCTGATCATCATGACCTCGAATCTCGGCTCGGAGTACCTGGTCAACCAGCCGGAGGGCGAGGACACCTCGGCGGTGCGGGAGCAGGTGATGGGCATGGTGCGCGCGCATTTCCGTCCCGAATTTTTGAACCGAGTCGACGAGATCATCCTGTTCCATCGCCTGCAGCGGAGCGAGATGGGCCGCATCGTCGAGATCCAGTTCGCGCGGCTGTCGCGCCTTCTGGAGGAGCGCAAGATCGCGCTGACGCTGGAGGCGGCGGCGCGCGACTGGCTGGCGGCAAAGGGCTGGGATCCGGCCTATGGCGCGCGCCCGTTGAAGCGGGTAATGCAGCGCTATTTGCAGGATCCGCTCGCGGAAATGATTCTGGCCGGCGAGGTGAAGGATGGCGACAGGATCACGATTGCGGCGGAAGGCAATGTGCTGACTTTCAACGGCAAGGCGCCGCAGACCGCTGACATCGCGCAGTTCGAAACCCCGGTGCCGCGGCGCAAGCTGAACTGACGTCCCGCTCTCGAATTACCCGTACGCGAAAACCCCTCCGCCGACTGGCGTAGGGGTTTTGTTTGTCCGCGGGTCCAGGCGGAGGCTTGGCTGTGCCCGATGCGCGGCATCGCTCCGCGGTTGCGGGCACATGACTAAATCGATGGGAAAGGGATCAGACGGATCCGATCACCGGTTGCTGGCCTGCTGCACCGGCAGCGGGCCGCCGGTCGCGTCCGACATGCGGGCGCCGCCGCCGCGTCCGGCCATCATCGCATCGAGCCGGTCGCGCTCCTTCTCGAAGCCCGCCATGACAGGCCCGTCGAGGGAACGTCCGCGCGGCAGTTTCACCCGCATCGGGTCGACGAAGCGGCCGTTGACCAGGATCTCGTAGTGCACGTGCGGGCCGGTCGACTCGCCGGTCGAGCCGACGAAGCCGATCACCTGGCCCTGCCGCACCCGCTTGCCGGGCTCCATGCCCTTGGCGAAGGCCGACATGTGGCCGTAGGCGGTCTCGTAGCCGTTGTTGTGCTTGATGCGGATATATTTGCCGTAGCCGCCTGCCGGGCCGGCCTTCTCGATCTCGCCGTTGCCGGAGGCGAAAATCGGCGTGCCGTAGGGCGCGGCCCAGTCGACGCCGGTGTGCATCCTGACGATGCCGAGGATCGGGTGGCGCCGTCCGCCGAAGCCGGAGCGCATGATGCCGTCGGCGACCGGCTTGCGGACCAGGAATTTCTTCGCGCTCTTGCCGGTCTCGTCATAGTAATCGTAGGTGCCGTCGTCGGTGGTCTGGAAGTGGTAATATTTCTTGGTCTCACCGCCGACACTCAGCGAGGCGTAGCGCACCTCGTTCTTGCCGTCGCCGTTCTCGTCGTCCGCATAAAGCACGTCGAAGGAGTCGCCCGGCAGTACTTTGCGCTGGAAGTCCACGTCGTAGGCGTAGATGCGCACGATCTCTTCGATCACCGATTTTGGCATGTTGTTGCGCAGCGCTGTTTCGTAAATGCTCTGGTAGAGCCGCACCCCGCTGCCGTCGTCTTCGGCGTTTCCTTCTTCCTGCCCGGTCTCGGCGATATCGGTGTCGACATTGCGCAGATCGACCGGAACGTATTTGCC
>NZ_JAFATE010000365.1 GCF_019244115.1 Bradyrhizobium sp. | reverse complement strand
CCGCTGAAGATGTCTTCGGCGGCGCTGATGGACAGGGGCTTCAGGCCCGAAGTTTTTGGATCGATCGCCATCGCGGCCTCCCGAGTGCCGGCCGCTGTTATCGGCTGAAGCTTGCGCTTGTCAATCACGGTTCATCTCTGGGCTGGGGAGCGGCCGCGGCAATGGATTACGCGGGCATCCTGTCCGGCAAGGTGCGGCTGAAGCTTGCGAATGCGGCCTCGACGTTGGCGAGTTGGTCCGCCTCCCAGACGATGCGCTGGTGGGGCGTTGCAAAATCCAGGTCGCGTCCGACGCGGAGGCCCTGTTCGGTCAGGGCGTCGGCCGAAATGCCGGCTTCTCCGCCCGCCGGTAGAAAGATCAGATAACGCGCATTCTCGTTGAGCCAGCATAATTCGAGGGGACCTTGCATCATCCCGATGTTGAGCCAGGCCGCCTCGTACAAGGCCATGCGAAGCTCCAGATTCCAGCAGGCGGGCAAGAAAATGGGGTGATCTCCGACGTCCGCAGGCGCCGTCGTCATCGCGACGCCGACGTCCGGCACGAAGATCGGCGCGAACCGCGCTCTGTCGCAGCGGTCCGCGAACGCGATCCAGTCCTCGGTCCTGCTGTTGCGCTGGCGCTCAAAGCCGTAATTGCGCAAGGTGATCACGAGCGGACGGCGCTCGCCGGCGACCTTGTCGAGATAAGATTTGACGTAGCGCCGCGCTGCCGTGCCGGCCCTCAGCATTGGCCAGAGCCCGTCCGCCCGGGCCATGTCGTGAAGCCACGCCTTTGCGGGCAGACACGGCAGATCGACGCGATAGTCGGGCGGATAGGTTTGCTGTTCCACGCCTGCGATCAGCTGTCTGGCCTGCCCGCGCGAAGCGCACAGCGCGTGGGAACGCACACTGGGCAGCAGGCTGAGGGCCGGCACCAGCATGTTGCGCACCCGCCAGTTTCGCGACACGAAGTCGACCTCGGCCTCGTATTCGGGCTGCTCCTTGCGGAGCCCCTCGTGAGGCCCGGCGACGAACACGACGTCGATATGAGCGAGCCCCTTGCGACGGCGGCTGAGCTCGGCCGCGGCAAGATAGGAAACGAAATCGAAGGTGACCGGCGCGATTGCGAGGTCGTAAACGAAGAGAAGAGCATCCTCCGGCCAGTGCGCGGAAGCGGCCAGGCCCGACGACAGCCTGTCTCCCACCGACACGACAAACCGGCGCAGCGCCCGCGTCGCGGCCAGGCGCGGATACTGGAACTCGTTGATCGGTGCGCGGTAGAGGTATTCGAGCCCACGCGTGCGCAGCCCGAACGACACCTTCCGGATGACCCTGATCATGGACAACGCTGCCCGGTCGACGCTTCGGAAAGTTGGAAAATGAGAGATACTCCCGCGCCGCGCCGCTCATGGTATTTCTGCCACGGGGCCGAATTATAGGTCGCAGCGTTCAGCCCGGCAATACGCGGAGCCATGGCCGCGTCGCCTCGTGTCGAGGCCCATTGTGCACGGCCGGTTGCAGCGATGTCCACTGCAGCCACATCGCCGACCCGCCAACCGTGTTGACGGCCTGCCTGTCGCTCACTAGTTTCCGCGCCGAACGCGAGGGTTACGCGCAGGTGCCGCATTGGACCGGCCCGCGTGTCGCGAGGCTCGCGCGACGGACAAGTGATCGTCCGCGTCTGACGAATTGAGAGGGGGCGACTTTGACGAATACACATTCGGCGACCTATTTCGAGGAAGTTGCCAGCATCGCCTCGAAAATTCCGACCGATGCGATCGAGAATCTGGTGAATGAGCTCGCGGCGTTGCGCGAACGCAACGGGCGGCTTTTTTTTCTGGGAGTCGGCGGCAGCGCGGGCAATTGCGGTCACGCCGTCAATGATTTCCGAAAACTGTGCGGGATCGAGAGCTACGCGCCGACCGACAACGTCTCCGAGCTGACCGCGCGCACCAATGACGAAGGCTGGAGCACGGTGTTCTCGGAATGGCTCAAGGTCAGCCGCGCCAACGACAAGGACGCGGTGTTTGTGTTTTCGGTCGGCGGCGGCAATCTGGAGCGCAATGTCAGCCCCAATCTGGTCGAGGCGGTGAAGGAAGCCAAGGCCCGCAAGCTCAAGATCTTTGGTGTCGTCGGCCGCGACGGCGGCTTTACCCGCCAGGTCGGTGATGTCGTGGTGGTGGTGCCGACCGTGGCGGAATCGCGCGTGACCCCGCATTCGGAGGCATTCCAGGCGGTCGTGTGGCACTGCCTGGTCTCACATCCGAAGCTTCAGGTCATGGCGACGAAATGGTAACACGCGCGGTATTTCTGGATCGCGATGGAGTCTTGAAT
>NZ_JAFATE010000811.1 GCF_019244115.1 Bradyrhizobium sp. | reverse complement strand
ATCACATGGGAACGCGCGTCGCGGGCACAAGTTGCGATGCGGGCACGCTTGAGGTCACGGCCCGCGCGCGGCCGTCGGCATGAGCCCGAAACGGCGGCGGAAGCAGCCGTTGAAGTAGACAGGTCGTTGAAGCCGCAGTCGAAGGCGATGTCGCTGACGCCCGCCTCGCCACGCGTCTCGATGACGTCGGTCCGGGCGGCGGCTGCCGCGGCACCGGCATTCAAAACTGCATTACGGCACAGAACGGCGGCCCAAGCGATCCGCCGTTCTGGTCTTGCATTACGCTCAGTTCAAGCTGCCGGCGCCCGCAGCGGTTCCTCGACGTAGCGATGAACCAGCCAGGCCGACACGATCGCCGGGACAAATCCCACCAGCCCATACAGGATGAACTGCACCGCGCCACTGTCGCCGCCACGCGAGCCATAGGCGAAGGCGGCGAACACGAAGGCGATCGCGCCGACCAGCACGATCCGCAGCGCCGATCCGATCGTCTTGACATGGCACAGAATGTCTTCGATGGCGGCCATCATCAGTGCCGGCAGGAAACCGAACAGATAGGTGTACTGCAGCGTCATCGCGAAGACCGAAACCAGCTTGCCGATTTCGGCGGCGCTCGGCGGATGGCTCCAATAGCCAGATTGGTACGTGGTCACCAGCAGCAGGCAGAACCCGCCCAGGAACGGTCCGACCAGGGCGAATAACAGATAGCGCTTCATGCCGCCTTTCTCCTGATGTCTGCTAGTTTCTGGACAAGCATCATTGCCCAGGCCAACTACAGGCCATGCCGAAGATGACGTCAAGACGACGGATGGCGCAGCTGCAACAGCGAACGCGCGCTGCGCCGCGTTATTCGCCCCAGGCGGTGAAGGCGTCGTTAAACGCACGCTCGCCTGGCGCCCCCTTCTCGATCGCGATGATGGCGCGGCGCTGATTGGTGTAGACCAGCGGCACGTCGAACCAGGAGCGTTCCTTCAGGAGCTGCACGTTGCGCTGGCGGTCGGCATCGACATTGGAAAGCCCGACCAGGAAGAAGCCGTCCGTGACCTTCACCGCGAGCCCTGCCAGCGGGGTGCCGCGGGCCTGTTCGTTCGACTTCATCAAAATGCCCGGAACCTTGTCGACGCCACCGCCCGTGAAGTCCGAAGGCAGGATGAAGGTCAGTTCCACGGTATGGCTCGCCGGCAGCGAGGAGTCGGTATTGCGGCGAAACGACATCGTCATCTTGAACTTGCGGTCCGGAATCTCGATGTCGGCCCGCACCGCCATCTCGGCTTTCTGTCCACCGGCCCCCTTGACCTGATCGGTGCGCCAGATCACCGAGCCGACATATTGCTTGCCCTTCGGATCGGAGGGATCCTCATCATACAGCACCACGCGCTGCGCCACCGGTGCCACCTGCTCCGAGGACGGCGCCTGCCCGACCCGATCGGCAATTTTCGGCTTGCTGAGCGGCGCGGAACTGTCCTTCGGCGCCTCGACGACGGCCTGCGGCTGCGACTTCAACAAGCCGCTGACGGTGGTGATGGCCGACTTGCCCCACAGCAGCGCAGCGCCGCCGAGCACCAGCACCACACCGATCGCGATTGCGCTCTTGAACGGAAAAGCCGCGAGACGGAGCGGCTTTCCTGCCGCACGATCCCGTTCCGCACCGCCCCGCGGCCGCGGCACCGGCGGCTGTGGCGCGTAGCGCTCGGCTTCTGCGACCGACTCGTCAAAGGAAAACGGCGTATCGCCATCGCCGCCGCGATTGTCCAGGCCGGGCTCGAGCCGGTCGAACTCGGGTGAGGGGACATTCGCATAGGTTTTCCGCGCCGCGCGATTGGCTTGCGCGGCGGCGCGGCCGAGATCATCGGCATCAGCCGTGATGTCGCGAAAACCTCTGACACCCTGGGTCTGTGGCGCACCGCCCTCGGGGCCTCGGCGCGGCGACACTCCAGGGCGTTCTCGTCCGGGCAATTGGGGTTCCTGCATCGCCACTGGCTGCGCCGCCAGCGGCGATGACGGCTGCGCCGATGCCGACTGCTGGGGCGGCGGCGGTGCCTGTTGCGATGATGGCGAGGTGGCATCGGCGCGCAGATTGCGCGGCGGACGCTGTTGGTTGTCAGCTCGTTCCTCGGATGCTCCGGGCGGCCGATCATTACGCGCACCCGGCGCAGGCGGCGTAGCCGTACGCGCGCTGGCTCTGCGAAGCGCATCGCCGGCCCGCGGCGGAGCGCCTGGCGGACGTGCAGCGTCGCGGGCGCGCTGCGCAGCTTCCGCTTCCACCTTGCGGACCGCCTCCTCCAGCGACAACCGCTCGCGCGTGATTTCCGACTCGCTGAGGGGTGGCTGCACGCCGCGCAACTGTGCGATCAACGCCGCGCGTGCGCGCTCATAGAGCGCACGGCGGCTCTCGCCGGGGGCATTGGGATCCAGTCCGGCAATGGCACGAGCGATCAGCGGGTAATAGTCGGCCATATCAACTCGACTGTGAGAGCCTTACGGTCATATCGCGTTACGTCTCGAATGGATTCTGCACCAGGATAGTATCCTCGCGTTCGGGGCTCGTGGAAAGCAGGGCGATCGGACAACCCACGAGTTCCTCGATCCGCCGGACATATTTGATGGCCTGCGCCGGCAGATCGGCCCACGACCTTGCCTTGGCGGTCGGCTGCTTCCAGCCTTCGATGGTTTCGTAGATCGGGACCACCCTCGCCTGCGCGCCCTCACCGGCGGGAAGGTGATCGATTTCGCGCCCGTCAAGCCGATATCCTGTGCAGACCTCGACGCTGTCGAACCCGTCGAGAATGTCGAGCTTGGTGAGCGCGAGCCCGTTGATGCCGCAGGTCCTGACCGTCTGGCGCACGAGCACGGCGTCAAACCAGCCACAGCGCCGCTTGCGTCCGGTGTTGACCCCGAACTCCTTGCCCCGGCGTCCGATCTCTTCGCCGATCTCGTTCAGGAGCTCGGTCGGAAACGGGCCCATGCCGACTCTGGTCGTGTAGGCCTTGCAGATCCCCAGGACATAGCCGACGCCGCCCGGCCCAATGCCGGTTCCGGTCGCCGCCTGAGCGGCCACGGTGTTGGACGACGTCACATAGGGGTAGGTGCCGTGGTCGACATCGAGCAGCGCGCCCTGCGCACCCTCGAACAGAATGCGCCGGCCCTCGCGCCGCTTGATGTCGAGCAGCCGCCATACCGTTTCCGCGTAGGGCAGCAGTTTCGGCGCCATCGCCGACAAGTCCTTCAGGATGCCCTTGCCGTCGATCTCATCGAGATTGAGACCGCGGCGAAGGGCATTATGATGCGCAAGAAGCCGGTCGATCTTGTGCGGCAGCGTATCGAGATCGGCGAGATCCATCAGGCGGATCGCGCGGCGGCCGGCCTTGTCCTCATAGGCCGGGCCGATGCCCCGGCGCGTCGTGCCGATCGCCGTTCCCGTGTTGGAGGATTCCCTGAGCGCGTCGAGTTCGCGATGCAGCGGCAGGATCAGCGTCACGTTCTCGGCGACACGCAGATTGTCCGGGCCGACCGCGACACCCTGGCCCCGCAGCCTCTCGACCTCATCGAGGAACGCCTGCGGATCGAACACCACGCCGTTCCCGATCACGGAGAGTTTTAAGGGCCGCAGCACGCCCGACGGCAGCAGCGCGAGCTTGTAGGTTTCACCATTGATGACGAGGGTATGGCCGGCATTGTGTCCGCCCTGGAAACGTACGACGATATCGGCCTGTTCCGACAGCCAATCGACGATCTTGCCTTTCCCTTCGTCGCCCCACTGGGCGCCGACAACGACCACATTAGCCATTCCCGGGTAATCCCTCTGCAATCCATCGCTTCACGAGCATGACGGCGTCCGAAAGGCCACGCGTCCGGCCTCGGAGCAGCGTCCGCGAGCCTGCCCTTCGGAGATCATGCACCCAGCCCAACTCGCGGCCTTGAAGCCGCCGCATGAGAGGCACCCCACCCGATAATGGAAGCCGCCGGTCGAAGCAAGCAAGAAGGGCGCCAAGAGGGGCCGTTAGAGCACTACCAAGCCCTTGATATCCCCGGAAAATTCTGTGCTCTCCGCGGCTCTTGGGCAGGCCGGCCGACGGCCAGTCCGCCGGCGCGCCTCAGGGCGGGCTAGGTCCGAACCACGGCTTCTACCGTGGCATCGCCTTCGCCACCCGGAGCGGAACGGCGCGCGGCGTGCCTGCCCGGCTTCGACAAGATCGCAAAGCCCAGCGACAGCGGCACGATCGCAACGAGCGAGAACGCAGCCACGACCAGCGCCGCCGACGGCGAGGCGAGCGCGTCCTGCAGACGGCCCGCAAAGGCGGGTCCCACGGCCATCAGGAAATAGAAGCAGGTGTAGAATACGCCAAAACCCGCCGAGCGATCCTGCGGGCGCAGGATCGCTGCCGGGAGCGACAAAATCGCTCCCGACAGCGGGCCCACGGCCACCCCAAATATCAAGCAGGCCAGTGTCGGATCGAGATCAAGCACGAACGACGACAGCGCTGCGGCGGCGAGCGGCGCGCACACCGCGATCGCCGCGATCGGCCTGCCGAGCCGGTGCACGAGAAAGCCGCCGGCCGGAATGGCCAGGATCGTCAACCAGATCGAGAGAGAGGTCAGCGATGCCGCCGCCGTCGGCGAAAAGCCGCGAAGAGCCATCAGCGCGGGCGCATGGCTGAAGAACAGCACACAGGCGAGGTTCATCAGTCCCCACACGATTCCCGCTACGATGACGGGCACCAGGATGGGGCGGCCGAGTTCCGCACCAGCGGCAGGCTGCGGGTCGCCATGCGCGTTGGGACCTGGTAACAGCGCGAACGCGACCAGCGCCACGAACGCACAAAGGGCGCCGCAGACCATCTCCGCCGGCCACCCAAAGCCTTGCGCGATGGCGGCCTGGATCGGCAAGGCCAGCATCGCGCCAAACGGCCAGCTCATCTGCAGGATCGACATCGCAAGTGCGATCTCGCGCCCTTCGAACCAGTCCGTCGTCAGTTTCGTCGCGGCGAGCACGACGAGGGTGGCGCCCACACCGCCGACGGTGCGTGCGGCGAGCGCAGCGGCAAAACTATCCGCGTTTGCAAGCGCCAGTCCTGAGATCACCATCAGCACGAGACCGAACAGTCCGAGCGATTGCTCTCGGAGGCGGGCGCCGAGCAGACCGGCCGGAAAGGCGACGACGATGCCCGGCAGCAGATAGGCCCCGAGCAATGCGCCGATCTGGGCATAGCTCAAGCCCAGATCGCGCATGAGTTGGTCTGCGACCGAGCCGACCGACTGGAACTGGAATCCGGTCGCCGCGCGGGCCGCGAACAAGATTGCCAGAGTGATCCACCTGCGATGCATGCGGGCTTCCGTCAGTCCGACGGCTCGTTCTCGAGCAGCCCCATGCTCAGGGCGTTCGAGAACTGCGACAGCTCCTCCTCGGAGATGTCGTGCAGCGCCAGGCGGACCTGCATGATGGCAAGGTCGAGCAGGTGGCCGGCGAACTCGACGCCGCCGGAAACCACGACATGGCGCTGCTCCAACAGCACGGGGATCACACTGCGCAGGCGACGGGCACTGAACTCATCCATATCGATGCCCTCTCGTTGTTGATGGCGACGTGGCGATCATCCAGCGCCGCGTGGCACGAACGTCGACAAACAGTTCCATCGCCTTGGTGGTTATGGCGTGAACCGACCTCGCATCGGCGCCTGCCCGTCCGCGGCTGGCCGCGGCGTCGTTCAGGAACGTGACATGATGCCCCCGATGCGCCGCATCGATCGCGGTGGCAAGACAGGCCTCGTCGGCGATGAGGCCGGCGAGCGCAAAGCTGCCGCTCTGCGACACGATGTTGTCGAACAGGCGGTTGGCGTAGCAGGACGGACGCTGCCGCTCGAACACCATGTCGCTCCGCTTCGGCTCGAACCCGGGGATCCACGCCGATTGCGCGGACGGCTCGCCCGAACGCGGTTCCTCGCCGTGTCGCGTGAACGCGATGGGCAATCCGTGGGCCCGTGCATGCCGGATCGCGGCCATGCAGTTCTCCAGGCAGGAGCCCATGTCGCAGTAAGGGTCGCGTGCCAGTTCCTCGTAGTTCCGCATCTGCAGGTCGACCAGGACCAAGAGCCGGCTGCGCGGCTCGCCGAGATAGGCGCGCAGGTCGATGACGGCACTCATCGGAGGTCTGCCGCCGGACGAACGCCGCGGCTCACCGATTTCTCCAGGACGCCGGGCGCGTCCCACCGTCCTTCAGGGCGGATGATCACATAGGGGTCGTCGTGGAGCGTGATGCTCTGCGGATGCCCTCCGATCTCGAGCTTGACCTCGACATAGTCGAAATCGGAGAACACGAACTCCCGATTGCCCATCAGCGCAAAGCCACGCGCCTCCCAGAATGGGAGATAGCGTTTCTGAGCATGGGCGTAGAGCACGCCATAGCCCTTCTTGCGACAGAGCTCGATTGCCGCGCCGACAATGCGTTTCGCGAGGCCCTCGCCACGGAATTCGTCGCGGACCGCCAACCGTTCGAGCTTGGCGAAACCGGCAAAGTACCGGATCCGCAGGCAGCCAACCGGCTCGCCGTCCTTGTGGCAGACCAGATGCGTGGCGGAAAAGTCGTTGCCGTCGAACTCCTCTTCGAACGGGCAGCGCTGCTCTCCCATGTACACCGCGCCGCGGACCGCGATCACCTGGGCCATGCCCTCCATCGATCGCACCACTTCGACCGTTACCGGATCGCGCGGCACCGCCTTCAGCGGCGGCAGATCGTCGGAGCGGTCGAGCATTTGCAGGTGGGGCGCAAAGAGCCCGTCATAATGCGCGCCGGGTGAGAAGCCGAGCGGCTCCAGCACGCGCAAGCCTTCCTTGGTCACCGGCCGCGAATAGATGCTGACGCCTTGATAGAGGGGCGTCGAAAATTTTTGCAGCACCAGGGGAATACCGGCGGCGATCGAGCCCTTGGCATGAATGCACCACACATAGATACCGGCTGGCCGCTCGCACTGGCGGGCGACGCAGCGCAGCTCCGGCTTCTTGGTGTCGAGGCTCCCATCGATCAGCCGCCGCGTACCTTCGTGATTAAGCGGGAGGACGGCGAGAAATCCTTCGCCCCTGGGCGCTGCAATATTGAAACGGTCGCGCCTGGCGATCGCCCAGAAGGTATCGGGGTTGTGATTGACCACCGACAGAATGATCTCATTGGTGGTCAAACCGGGGATATCCTGCCGCGCAGCGTCCACGAGCGACGTGATGCCTGCGGCGTCGACGGTAAAGATCACGGTTCGTCGCGCGATCTGCAGGTCGGTCATCCGGTCGAGCGAATGCGGCGCAGCTCCGCCATGCGACGTTCCGCGGGCGGTCTTGCGTATTAAGCCTAGGTCGAGCGCGGTCATGCTGGGTCGTCTCTGAGTTGTGAAGCGGCCTTAATTCTGCAATGAATATTAAAAGAACTAACGGGGTAATTTGTATGCACTCACTTGAGCGCAGGGGTGCTCACAACAGTGAGCATGTTCCAGGGCGGATGGCGAACTGGGATCTCGTTCGTATCTTTCTCGAGGTCGCGCGGGTGGGCAGCTTTCGCGCCGCGGCCGAACGACTGAATATGTCCGCAAACTTCCTCTCGAAGCGCATCTCGATGCTGGAGCAGGCCTACAAGACCACGCTGATGACGCGGCATGTCGACGGCATCCGTTTGACCCGCGAAGGTCTGCAGGTCCTGGAAGCGGCCAAGCGAATGGAAGAAGCCTCGTTCGGCCTGGACTGCGCGCTCAACCAGGCGACTCCGGCGCTGAGCGGCGAGGTCCGTATCGCCGTCACCGAGGGCCTTGGCACCTTCTGGCTGGCACCACGGCTGGTCGAATTCCAGCGCGCGTTTCCGAACATCCTGGTCGACCTGAAATGCGAAATGAAATCCGCCGACGTGCTTCGTCTCGAGGCCGACGTTGCGGTACAGCTGGAAAATCCCGATCAGCCGGATCTGAAGCGGCTGAAGATCGGTCGGCTGCACGTCATGCCGTTCGTCAGCCCGTCCTATGTGGAGATCTACGGGATGCCGAAGAGCGCGGACGACATCCGCCAGAACCACCGCATCGTGATGCAGGAAGCCGATCAGACGCTCGGCAAGATGATGTATGACCGCTACGCGGGCCGCGAGCCGATCGGCTTCGTTGCGATGCGCAACAATGTCTCGACCGCCCATGTCTGGTCGGTCGCCAAGGGCGCTGGCATCGGCTGGCTGCCGACCTACGCGCCGGCGCTCGGCGATCCCCTGATCGCGCTCGATATCGGCGTCCAGTTCGAGCTCGACATCTGGCTCGCTTATCATCCCGACACGAAGAAGATTCCGCGCGTCAAGCAGATGATCGACTGGATCGTGCAGTCCTTCGACAGCCGCAAATATCCCTGGTTCAGCGACGAGTTCGTGCATCCGAAGGATCTGCCGAAGGCCTACAAGGAGGCCGAACCGCTGGTGAACCTGTTCGCCGGCTTCAAGAAAGTATCGCGCCCGAAGGTGGTGCCGATCTTCCCCAAACGCGTAGACGGGACCAATCGATGACGGACCACGTGTCTGACGGGCCAATCGACCGCCTGGTGAAAGCGAAATGGCTCGCCATCGGGCTTTCACAGAGCGACCTCGCCGAGGTGCTCAGTGCCGCGCTCAAACCAAGGTTCGAGGAGAGCGAGCGATCGGAGCGCGGCGACCCCACCCGCCTGCGGCAGATCGCCGACGCGCTCGAGCTTCCTGCCGATCTGCTGCGGGGCGCAAGCGAAAGGGCGCGATTGGCAGCAGCGCCGGAACACGATCCGCTGCAGTCGCTGCTCGATCTGCGCCTGCTGCGCGCCTTCCGCGAATTGCAGGATCACCGCACCAAGCAGACGCTGATCCATCTTGCCGAGCAGATGGTCAAACGCCAGGCGCGCAACGACCCGGATTATTAGCGCGGCTCGCCATCAAGGCGCCCGATAGGGCCCCCGGGCGCATGGTGGCGATGCATCCGCCCCGATTGAAGTAGGGCAAGAATCCGTGTCTGTAGGCGGGCCGGGTTCCGCTGCTGAAGTGACGTTCGCCATCAAGTCCGAAGTTTATGGCTTGACGAGCGAGAGCGCTGCATCAGTCGCCGTGTCGCGGCACCAACCGGGCCGCTGCCATGACCGCCTCCGACCAAGCCTCGCATCCCGTCTCCGCCCCTGGCTGGTTCGCCAACCAGCCCTATCTGCTGCTCAGCTTCACGGCGCTGTTCTGGGCCGGAAACGCCATTGTCGGCCGGCTCGCTGCCGGACACATTCCGCCGGTGACGCTGTCGTTCCTGCGCTGGGGGCTCGCCTTCCTCACAATTTTGCCCATCGCCTGGCCCCATGTCAGGCGCGACTGGCCAATGATCCGTTCGCGGCTCGGCTTAATGGTCATTCTTTCCATCACCGGCATCAGCGCCTTCAACACGATGCAATACTGGGCGCTCGAGCATACCCAGGCGCTGAACACGCTGTTGCTGCAGTCGGCGCTGCCGCTGTTCGTCGCCGTGTGGTCGCTGATCCTGCTCGGGGTCCGCTTGACGCTGGCCCAGGCGTGCGGCGTCGTGCTGTCGCTGGCCGGCGTGCTGACGATCCTGCTGCATGGCGATCTCACCGCGCTCGCCGGCATCGCCTTCAACAAGGGCGACATCATCTTCATCGTTGCGCTGGTCATCTTTGGCTTCTATTCGGTGCTGTCGCTGAAGCGCCCCGCCATTCACGGCCTCTCCTTCGTCGCCTTCACCTTCGGCTGCGGCTCCGCCTGCCTGATCCCGCTGTGGATCTTTGAATTGTGGTCGCGCCCGGTGATGGCGCTGGATGGGCCCAATCTGCTGACCCTGTTCTATGTCGCGATCTTTCCCTCGACCCTGGCCTATCTCTGCTTCAACCGCGGCGTCCAGCTGATCGGGGCCAACCGCGCGGCGCCCTTCTTTCACGTGGTGCCGGTATTTGGTGCGATCATGGCGATCGCGTTTCTCGGCGAACGGTTGCAGCCGTTTCACGTCATCGGCTTTGCCCTGGTCCTGATCGGCGTCTACGTGGCGGCGCGCAAGCCGCGGGACACCGTGCAACCGCCGCCCCGTAATACTACATAAGGATTGTGTCGCAACGGCAAGCTATGGTTGCATGTCGCGTGTGCGCTGCTTGGGGCCAACTAGGCATGATCAATCTCCGATGATTACCGTACCGGAACTCGCGGCCGATGCGCTCGGCGAATTTCTCGGCGGTTACATGCGCCGCCGCTACGGCTCGTCCGACACGGATCTCGTCGAACTGGTGCCGTCGATCGCGCGGATCGCCATCGAGTGCATCGGCAACAGCGATGCCCTC
>NZ_JAFATE010000716.1 GCF_019244115.1 Bradyrhizobium sp. | reverse complement strand
CTCCTCCACCATGATGTTGTCGGCGGGAATGCCGATCTCGGTCGCGATGATCTGCGCCCAGGTGGTCTCGTGACCCTGGCCCTGGCTCTTGGTGCCCATGCGCGCGACGCCGGCACCGGTCGGATGCAGGCGGATCTCGCAGGAATCGAACATCGCAATGCCGAGGATGTCGCAGTTCTTCGAAGGGCCAGCGCCGACGATCTCGGTGAAGAAGGAGACGCCCAGCCCCATGATCTCGCGCGTCTCGCCGCGCTTGAAGGCTTCCCGCTTCTCCGCCTGCTCCTTGCGGAGCGCGGCATAGTCCGTGCTCTCCATCATCTTGCGCATGGCGGTGTGATAGTCGCCGGAATCATATTCCCAGCCGAGCGCCGAGTGATACGGAAACTGCTCCGGCTTGACGAAGTTCTTCAACCGAAGTTCGGCCGGATCCATGCCGAGCTTTTGGGCCAGAATGTCCATCGCGCGCTCGATGCAATAGGCCGCCTCGGTAACGCGGAACGAGCAGCGATAGGCCACCCCACCCGGCGCCTTGTTGGAATAGACGCCGTCGACGGCGAGATGCGCCACCGGGAAATCGTAGGAGCCGGTAACGATGTTGAAGAAGCCGGCCGGCCACTTCGAGGGGTCGGCGCAGGCGTCGAAGGCGCCGTGGTCGGCGAGCACGTGCACGCGCAGGCCGGTCACCCTGCCCTCCCTGGTCGCGGCGAGCTCGGTCGTCATGTGATAGTCGCGCGCGAATGACGTGGCGGTCAGGTTCTCGATGCGGTCCTCGACCCATTTCACCGGCTTGCCCGTGACGATGGAGGCGACCGCCGCGCAGATATAGCCCGGATAGGCGCCCACCTTGTTGCCAAAACCGCCGCCGATGTCGGGCGAGATCACGTGAATCTTCTGCTCCGGCAGTTTTGCGATCAGTGACACCACGGTGCGGATCACATGTGGCGCCTGGAACGTGCCCCAGATGGTCAGCTCGCCCTTGATCTTGTCGAAGGAACAGACGCACTGGCAGGTTTCCAGGGGCGATGGATGGGTGCGGTGATAGGAGATCAGCTCCTTGATGGTGACGTCGGCTTTCTTGAAGGCCGCATCTGTCAGTTCCTTGTCGCCGACCGTCCATTCAAAGATGTGGTTATGGTGCTTGCGCGGGCCATGCACGCCAGTGGTCTTGCCGGCGAGGTCCTCGCGCAACACCGGCGCATCGTCCGCCATCGCCGTGAACGGATCGATGATGACCGGCAGCGGCTCGTATTCGACCAGCACCTTGGCGACGCCATCATCGGCGGCGTAGCGGTCGGTCGCGACCACGAAGGCGACCTCCTGGTTCTGGTACAGCACCTTGCCGTCGGCCAACACCATCTGCACGTCGCCGGCCAAGGTCGGCATCCAGGCGAGGTTGACGGTCTTCAGTGTCTCGGCGGTGATCACCGCGAGCACGCCAGGCACCTTCAGTGCTTCCTCCGGATTGATCGACTTGACGCGCGTATGCGCGTGCGGCGATCGGACGAAATCGCCATGCAGCATGCCGGGCAGCTTGACATCGTCGACGTAGTTGCCCTTGCCCTGTGTGAAGCGGATGTCCTCGACGCGCTTGCGCTTGCAGCCCATGCCCTCGAGCGCCGCTGTGCGTTGTTCTCGCGTGGGAGTGAGGTCGTTCATTCCGCGGCCTCCTTATATTCGACGCCACTGATCTTGGCGCTCGCGTACTGGATCGCCTTGACGATGTTCTGATAGCCGGTGCAGCGGCAGATGTTGCCGGAAATGCCCATGCGGATTTCCGCTTCGGTCGGAGACGGATTTTCCTTCAGCAGCCGGTGCGCTCGGAGAATCATGCCGGGCGTGCAGAAGCCGCATTGCAGGCCGTGCATCATGCGAAAGCCTTCCTGCAGCGCCGACAGCGAGCCGTCGGCATTGGCCATGCCTTCGATGGTCGTGATGTCGGAGCCCTCCGCCTGCACGGCAAACACCGTGCAGCTCTTCACGCTCATGCCGTCGAGATCGACGGTGCAGGCGCCGCAATGGGTGGTCTCGCAGCCGATATGAGTGCCGGTCAGCGCAAGATTCTCGCGGATGAAATGCACCAACAGCGTGCGCGGCTCGACGAGGCCTTCGACCTCGGCGCCGTTCACTTTCATCGTCACGTGGGTTTTTGCCATCGTCCCCTCCTTCAGGCCAAACGGCTCTTGGCGCGCTCGAGCGCGCGCATCACCATGATGCCGCCGACATGCTTGCGATATTCGACCGGGCCGCGCGCGTCCGCCGCCGGCGCCATGATCGCCTGGGCCGCAGCGGCGGCCTGCTTCAGCGCGGCGGCATCGAGCGCGGTGCCGATCACGACCTGCGAAGCTTCGGCCGCAAGCAACGGCGTCTCGTGCAGATTGGTGAGCCCGATGGTACAGCTGGCGACCTTGCCGCCTGCCATGGTCAGGACCACCGCCGCTGCCGCGGTCGCGTAATCCCCCACCTTGCGCTTCAGCTTCTCGTAGGCATAGCCGTGACCAGATGGCGGCACGGGAATGGTGACCGAGGTGAGGATCTCGCCGGGCTCGAGCGCGGTAAAATAGGCCCCCTGATAGAACTCAGCTGCCGCGACGTCGCGGGCGCCCGACGGACCTTCCAGCCGATACGTCGCGCCTAACACCATCATGAGCGCCGGCAAGTCGTTGCCGGGATCGCCGTTGGCGACATTGCCGCCGATGGTGCCGCGGTAGCGCACCTGCGGATCGGCAATCAGAAGGGCGGTCTCGTGCAGGATCGGCAGCGCCTTGGCGATCTCGTCGGAGGCGAGCAATTCGTGCTGGGTCGTCATGGCCCCGATGACAATGGCGTTGCCATCGCGCCGGAGGCCCCTGAGGCCGGCGACGCCGTGCAGGTCGACCAAGTGGGTGGGCGCGGCCAGCCGCAGTTTCATCATCGGAACCAGGCTGTGGCCGCCGGCAAGCGGCCGCGCGTCCTCGCCGAGCGAGGCCAAGAGCTTGACCGCATCACTGACAGACGCCGGCCGGTGATAGCTGAATGAGCCAGGAATCATCGTGTCCTCCCCATCGTCCGTGACGTTCCCGCATATCGGGAACGCGGACGTTGGCAGAACGCTCTGACGAGACGCGTGTCGGCGCAAGATGGCCCGGCCGGCGGGCTCACGGATGGAGCAAATTCGCACGAAATGCGGATCGCTGCGCACGAATTGCGTCAGTTTTTCCGACCTAATTCCTGTCGTCGCGGCCGGGCTTGTCCCGGCCCTCCACGTCTTTGCTGCACCCAGCAAATTAAGGCGTGGATGCCCGGCACAAGGCCAGGCATGACGAGCCTGTGGGAGCGAGCCCGCGAATAGAGACCCAGCCGACTTAAGCCTGCTTCTGCTTGGCGAGCCCGAGCCGCGCCTTGACCTCGGCGATCTTGGCGCGGCTCACCGGCACCCGGTGCGGGGTCGGACCATCGAGCTCGATGATGGCGCCATCGCCTTCCTTGCGAACGAAAGAGATATGCGGGATGGCGACAATGTGGCTGCGGTGCACCCGCACGAACAGACCGGGATCGAGTTGCGCCTCGGCCTCCGAGATCGACCACGGGCACATGCGCTCGCGCGTGCCATCATGGACGCGGGTGTAGTGGGCGTCGGCGCGGACGCTGCGCACGTCGGCGGCATCGATGAAATGGGTTCCATTGGCACCCTCGACCGGCAGGCGCGGCGCCGGCGGGCGTGGCGGCTGGCCGAGCCCACCGAGCGGCGCGGGCATCAGCCGCGGCACGGCCACGGCGATCGGAGCAACCGCGGGAACCTCGGGGGCCGGCTCGGCGACCGGCGCGAGGCTCTCGACCGGACCTGCAGCCGCAACCTGTGGCTGCCGGCGGGTATCGGGAACCAGCGACAACAGGAATCCGGCCGCGATCACGAAACAAAGCAGGGACACGACGATCGACAGGGTCTGCTGTGATGCAGCAAACCCTGTCGCGTGCTGATGAACTGTGTCAGAGACCGGCGCGAAATGCATGCCATACATGGCCGTGTAGTGCATGCCGGAGACCGCGACGCCAAAGGCCACCGAACTTGCGAGCAGGCGCACGCCATCCTGACGGGCCAGGAACGCGCGCAGGCCGCCATAAGCGGCTACGATCGCAACGACGATCGACAGCAGCACCATCGTGCCGTCATGCCGGATCTCAAAATTGCCGGCGAGACCGTGTATCCCGACGTAGTGCATGCTGACGATGCCGAGCCCGAGCAGCACCGCCGACGAGATGACGCGGAGCAGCGAGGGCTCGCCGATCGAGACGAAGAACAGGGAGATCCCGACCACCAGCGCGCAGATCAGGAACGAGACGATCGTCGGCAGCACCAGATAGAGGGCGTCGGACGGCATCGGCGCGGCCAGCACGCCGACGAAATGCATGGTCCAGATGCCGACCGCCAGGAAGGTGGCCGCGCCGGCAAGAAGCACGCGACGGCTGACCGCCGATCCGCTGCGGATGCGGGCCGCCAGCGAGAAGCCGGTGTAGCCGCCCAGGATCGCGATCGCTACCGACAGCGCGACGAGATAGGGATCGTGTCCATCGAACATGATCAGTGCGGCCGCCAGTCTCCACGGGTGGCCTCCTCCAGCCGCCGACTTATAAACCCAGCGGCAGAAATGACAATCAATTCGCGCATCGCGCCTCGGTGATTAAAGTGATTGCTCAGACGATCACGTGTCGCACGCGCGCAGCTTTTCGCGCGCCGCGGAATCCGATTTGCGCGAACGCGTTTTTGTTATGGCGCATCAATGAGCGCGCGATGCAATCTATGACCAACGGCACGCTTTACCCTCCTCCTGTCGGAGAGGGTAAAGCGAACACGTTGCGGCAGCTCATCCGCTCTGCGCGATGCCCGCCGCGACCTGGCCGCGCAGCCGCTCCAGCGAGTGCAGCGTGTTGGCGCAAGCTTCCGCGACCTCGATGCCCTTGATCGCAAAGTGCTTCCTGAAGAACTCGAAATGCGCCTGGCTCTCGTGGAATTGCTGCGGCGTCAGCACCGCCGAGAACACCGGGATTTCGGTGCGGAGCTGCACGTCCATCAGCGCCTTGATGACCGTGTCGGCGACGAATTCGTGGCGGTAGATGCCGCCATCGACCACGAGCCCTGCTGCCACGATCGCGGTGTAGCGGCGCGTCTTGGCGAGCAGTTGCGCGTGCAGCGGGATCTCGAACGATCCAGGCACCTCGAAAATGTCGACCTGGGCGCGCGAGATGTGACGCGCCTCGATCTCGGCGAGGAAAGCGTGCTTCGCCTCCTCGACGACTTCGCGGTGCCAGCACGCCTGCACGAAGGCGACCCGCTGGGGTCTGGCAAAGCGCGGATGCGCCGCCAGCGGCGGCGCAACCATCTCGGCAGGAGTCCTCGCGTCGGATTCCTGTGTTTGGGATTCTTGAGATTGGGGATCTTGCAACATCTGATTCATGGTTTTCCTCGTCAGGACCAGAATCAGGGCACACGGAACGACAAGCCCACGCTCCAGAGCGCGAACCATCGCGACCGTTCTCTTTCATCCGGACTTTGACCGTCGGCTTCGGAATTGCACCGAATCTGCTGACCCTTCTCCGTGAGGGGAAGGCGCTCGCGGGCTCGAGCCTTGGTCGATTGCTCGACGTCAGGCGCTCACCGCCGGTGGGGACTTTCACCCCGCCCTGAGAACATCACCGCCCAAAGCCGGGCGGCGTTAACGACTATGACCAAAGCCTGACGGGCCGGCAAGCGTTCGGGCCATGGGAAACCGCATATTGCCCATGCCCCACGCGCGAGACCGCCCAAAGTCGCCCGTCAGTGGTGATGCCCCGCGGGCACGCCCGACAACTGGTTAAGAAAGAATTAACGATTGCGGGGCGGACCCAAATCCGATTCCGGTTTGTTCTTTCTTAACGATTTTGCTCTTTCGTTAACGATTGGCTCGGATCACTTGTGGACGAGCAGCGCTTTGGCTGTGGACGGAACCGGCGTAGAGTTGCGCGGATTCCGCAAATCACATCAGTTGATCCCGCAGGCCTCCGGGGCTCTCTGGGGATTGCAGCCAGTAACCATGCGCTCAAACGGCGCTGGCCAGGCAGCCGCGTGCGTACCAACATATTTTTTAAGAAGCATAAGAGGTCGAGACGGCATGTCCCTGCTCGAAGGCATCATCGATTCCCCCAGTCATCCGCTGACGGTGGTTGAGGATTACGCTGCCGACAACAACTGGGCGTTCGAACGTTCCGGGGAGGACGAGGTCACCATCGTCACCAAGGGCGAGTGGACCGACTATCAGCTCTCCTTCACCTGGATGAACGAGATCGAGGCCCTGCATCTGGCCTGCGCCTTCGACATGAAGATTCCGCAGCCGCGACTCGCCGAAGTGCAGCGGCTGGTCGCGGCGATCAACGAGCAGTTATGGGTCGGGCATTTCGACCTCTGGACCCACACCGGCATGATCATGCATCGTCAGGCGCTGGTGCTGCCCGGCGGCATCACCGCATCGACGGCGCAATGCGAGAGCATGCTGGCCGGCGCGATCCACGCCTGCGAGCGCTACTACCAGGCGTTCCAGTTCGTGGTCTGGGCCGGCAAGTCCGCCGCGGAGGCGATGAACGCCGCAATGTTCGACACGATTGGCCAGGCGTAGGAATTTCGTGCACCCGACTGACGCCACACGAACAGTGTCGTCCCGGCCTTGAGCCGGGACCCATACCGGGTGATACCCGTGTTGCGGCAATATGCTTGTCCGACCTGCGGTGCTTCACTAAAACTGCCTGGGGTTATTGGTCCCCGCTTTCGCGGGGACGACAATGGTGTTTGTGGTGACAGTCTCCAACGACAACGGCGGGCTCAAAAACATCCCCGGCACGATCGTGCTGGCCGGCGCGGGCAAGATGGGCGGCGCGATGCTGACCGGTTGGCTCGCGCGCGGGCTCGATCCGCATCGCATCGTCGTGATCGAGCCGTCGCCATCAGCCGAAATCAGCGCGCTATCGTCGCAAGGCGTGCGGCTCAATCCGAAGGACGCGGCCATTGCCGAGACGCTGGTGATTGCGGTAAAGCCGCAGACCTTCCGACAAGAAGGCGGCGTGCTGAAAGCCTTCAGGAATGCTGTTGATCCGCTGAAGACCCTCGTGGTCTCCATCATGGCCGGCATGACGATCGCATCGATCGAGGACGTCTGCGGCGGCGCCGTGGTGCGCGCGATGCCGAACACGCCGGCCGCGATCGGACGCGGCATCACGGCAGCGGTCGCAGCCGACACTGTCAGCGCCACGCAGCGCTTAACCGCCGAAGCGCTGCTCAAAGCCGCCGGCACGGTCGAATGGGTGGAGAATGAAGGCTTGATGGACGCGGTCACCGCGGTCTCCGGCTCCGGACCTGCCTATGTCTTCCTGCTCGCGGAAGAGCTTGCGCGCGCCGGTGTTGCCGCCGGGCTTCCGGAGGAGCTGGCGGCCCGGCTCGCCCGCGAGACGGTCGCGGGTTCCGGCGAACTATTGCATCGCTCGGAATTATCGGCCGCGACGCTGCGGCAGAACGTCACCTCGCC
>NZ_JAFATE010000699.1 GCF_019244115.1 Bradyrhizobium sp. | reverse complement strand
CGTTCGACTGGAATCGGGTATGATCCGCCGCCGCAGCTTTCTCGTCCCCACGGCTTGCGGGAGCGACCTCGCTCACACTGGCGTCGATCATTCGCGATCAGGCGCCGTGCGGATCGGGTCGGGAAGATGCGCGCGGAGCTTGCGGCGTGGACCAACTGACCGGCGGCTTGCCGGTCCGCTCAGTCGACACCCAGCGTCAACTTCTTTGCGTTCAAGAAATAGATCGGACTGCCTCGCAGGGCGAAACTCGCGACGTCAGATTTCCGCAACTGCAGCGTGTGCACAGCCGCGGGCCCCGGTCCGGACCGATCCTTCAGGAGACGCCGAACCAGCATCGCCGTCGCGGACGAGCGGTTCGCACTCGCTGCCAGGCAGAGTATGAGCTTACCGACTTGCCGCAAAAAGGAGCGCTTGCAATAGTCTTGGTCTGATGGCGTCATTTATCGTAGATAGAAATTTTGGCCGGGGGTCTTTCATTGCTGATTTTATTGCTTCTCAGCGTCATCGTGGGTTTGTGCTTGACGGGCTACAATGTGTTCGCTGTCCTGATCGCCATCGCGGTCGTCGTCGCTGGCTCGCTCATTTACGACATCGTCAATGACGCGCCGCTCACACACTCCGTCCTGGCCGGCGCCATCGGGGCCGTCTTCGTGCCGGCCGGCTATCTTGTCGGGCAATTGCTGCGGCCGTCACGTCGCGATCGTGGGTCAGGCGGGCTCTAATAGGCATTCTCATAGGTCTTCTTCGAGAACACCGTCATCAGAAGGATCTTGAGGTCGAACGCAAACGACCAGTTGTCGATGTAATAGAGATCGTGTTCGACACGCGCCCGCATCTTCTCGAACGTATCGGTCTCGCCTCGCAGGCCGTTGACCTGCGCCCATCCGGTAATGCCGGGCTTGACATTATGCCGCCGCGACATCCGCGCGATCTGGCCATCATACATCGCGTTGTGCGAGACGGCGTGCGGGCGAGGTCCGATGATCGACATCTCGCCTTTGATGACATTCAGAAGCTGCGGGAGTTCGTCGATGTTGGTCCGCCGCAATATCCTTCCGATTCGCGTCACCCGCGGATCATGGCGCGTCGCCTGGCGAAACTCCTTCTCTTGAGCTGCGGCCATGGTCCGGAATTTCAGCACATTGATCGGCCGGTTGTTGTAGCCGTGGCGGATCTGTCTAAACAGCACCGGTCCCGGCGAGTCCAGCTTGATCAGGGCTGCGACGATCAGCATGAACGGCAGGCTGAGCACGCCGGCGAAGCTCGCAACCACCAGGTCGAAACTTCGCTTCAATAGGCGATCGACGGCCCAGTCGGGGCCCGACGCAATCTCGAAGACGCGGGCGCGGCCGTAATATCCGATCCGGCTGCAGTTCATCAGATCCAGCATGCCGATCGGCAGCAGCTGAACCTTCACCGGCATTTCCGAGAGCGTATCCACCGCGCGGGCGACCGCGTCCATACCATCGGCGCCGAACAGCAGCAGCACCGACTCGCATTGCAGGGCACGGCTTTCGTTCGGGATGTTTTTCAGCTGCGCATCCGGGCTTTCCTGATCCAGATAGTAGATCCGGCGGATCTCCTCCTGCCGAGACGACAATCGTTCAAGCAGGCGCATCGGCTTCTCCACGCCTGGAAACACCAGGACGAGTTGGCCGGGCGCGGCCCAATAGCCGCGCATGCGCGCCAACTCCACGGCATGCCACGACAAAATCCGAACAACGATCTGCACCGGCAGGCCAAGCGCAAACTGCGCCAGGAAGGTTCCTCTCGAATAGCTGGTGACGGTTCCCGTGATGAACATCACGGCGAGCAGAAAAATGAAGGCGAGCGCGAAGGCAAGCGCCCCGCGATGCAGGAACGCGCGCCGGTTCCATTCAGCACCGAGAAAATCGTATTGTCCGTCAGCGAGGCAGATGGCGCCGTACAGCAGCGCAAGGCCCGTGCATATCCAGCCATACGGCAGCCCTTTCGGCAGTCCTCCCCACACGATGAGGTGATAGGCGAGGAAAGCGACATAGGTCGAGGTGGCGACCGCCGCCATTTCGGTGCCGGCGATCACCATGGCAAGAGCCGGACGATCCTCGCGCCTGCAACCGATCTCGTCCGCATGCGCTGTGGTACCGGGTAGCGTTGTTTCAAGCATTCGTTGATCTCCGGCGGGACTTACGGTCGTCCCCTGATGTTCGTTCCAAAGAAGGTCGACAGTCCTTCAACCGCGCGCGCCGGACCACCAGAGCGCGACGACACTTGAGAGAAAGCGTGGATTGCCGAGCAGATAGCGCGCGGCGAGCCGGCGCGGCTCCACGCAGAGTCGATAAAGCCATTCGAGACGCGCCGAGCGGATCCACGACGGTGCGCGCGGCACTTTGCCGGCCATGAAATCGAACAGGGCGCCGACGGCGATGCCCAGCGTGCATCCTGTGGTGTCAAAATGTCGGGCCAGCCACAGCTCCTGTCTCGGATTCCCGAGCCCGACCAGCAGCAGGTCTGCCTTGGCGGACTGAATCGTCTGGCTCACCGCCGGTGCATCGAGGTCGCCGAAGCCATGCTGGACACCGACGACCTGATGTTGCGGGAACTGCACCTGCAAGGCGCAAGCTGCGCGTTCGGCAACGCCGGGCCGCGCGCCGAGAAGAAAGATTCGCAGGCCGTGCTGCAGTTCCGACAGGAGATAGGGAACGAAATCCGTTCCATTCAGATTCTCCGGAAATTTTGCGCCGTAAAGAACCCGGCTCGCAAGGTCCGTCCCGACTCCATCATTGAGGACATGAAAGCGCCGGAGCGCGTCGCGCACGTGCCGATCGGCGCGCGCGATATTCAGGAGATTGGCATTGCCGAATGCCACCATTTGCGGTGATTTCAGAGCGAGCCGCTTTTGCAGATGGCGTGCAGCTCCCTTTCGGCTCGTCAGCCGAATCGGCACGTCCAGGATGGTGCGCGCCGGTTCGCCCAGCACCGATCGGTACAGCGACAGATAGCGTGCCGAAACGGCGTCCCAATCGTAGGCTCGGGACGCTTCAATACAGCTCTCGCGCACTTTCCGGTAGGAGCCGCCGATCTCCTCCCATGCATCGACGAAGGCCCGTGCCGCCGCGACGGGGTCGTCAAAGCGGAGGAGTTTTCCGATGCGCCTCGCGCCGACCAGCGAGCGAAAGGCGTCGATGTCCGACAGGACCGGATACAGACCGGCCGAAAGGCCCTCGACGACCGCGAGACCAAAGCCTTCATATTCGGATGCGCTGACGAAGACGCTCGACCGGCCCATGACGTCGCGGATTTCGGCGTCGGTCGGCGAATCCAACACCGCGATCGCGTTCTGTTGTCCGCTGGCCGCGATCATGTGCCTGATATCGTCTGCGTTCTGGTCCCACGCGCGACCTGCGATGGTCAGTGACCATTCGGGGTCCAGCTGCCGGACCTGCTTCAGGAAGGCGATCAGGCGGTCCAGCCTTTTGTTGCTCGACAGCCTTCCGACGCAGATCATGCCTTTGACGGGTGAAAGGCTGGCCGCATCTGCGAGCTTGTCCGTGTTCACGCCGTTTTCAATGCAGTGAAGACCAGTCGAACGAATGCGTGCGAAGCGACGGAAATCGGACCCGGAAACGGCGACGGTTCCCGCATAGGCGTGCATCGACACCGACGTCAGGGTGCGAAACCAGATCGACTTGAGCCACGATGCATAGCGCGTATGAAAGAAGCCGCCGTGAGTCGATACGATCAGGCTGCGGCCGTGCAGGAACTTGGTCAGCGCGAGAAAGTCGAAGAAGAAATCGATGCCATGGACATGAACAATGTCGGCCTTGGCGATGTAGCGCAGGACCCTCGGTGCGACGGGATAGCGTCGCGAGCCGAAATAGGGAATCCTGACGATCTCGACGCCGTCGATCGTCTGGTACGACGGCAATCGCGTGCTGCTCGAATCTGCTTTCGCCATGAACAAGCGGTCGAGTGTGACCACTCGCACCGCGAATCCGCAGCCGACCTGGCGCGCGGAAAGCTCGCGCACGACATCCTCGAGGCCGCCGATCGAGGGTGTGAACTGTCGGACGACGTGTACGATCAACATGAACCGCTCCGGGAACATTCTTGCTAGCAACGCCAGCCACCGCTCGAGGCCGCATGGACCCGAGCCGTGCGACCTCAGGCGCGCACTGCATCAATTAAGATCGCTCGCGCCAGTTCCTGAATTATCCGTGTCAGGACCTTCAACGCCTGTCGCGCGTTCTCACGTGGGTTTGCTACATTAGCGCAAGTTAATGCACTCGCATCGCCGCTAGAGCTCCATCGGATGCAGGTGCCTCGCAAGCGCGCTGAATGATGCGAAATGAGGCAGCGTGGCTGGGATCAGCGAAGCAAGAGTCGTACGGGCTGGCGGAACCGATGCCGCGCGTCGAAGCGGAACGGTGCTCATGACCGCATTGTTCTGCTCGGCATTTCAGTTCTTCCATTCGTTCGGAAAGGCATTCGAGACACAGCCGCTTGCACCCTATCTGCTGCTCGAGGTGACGCTCGCGGTGCTGCTGTTGTTTGCATCGATCACGATCGCGTTGCAGGTCGCATCCGGCCGGGTGCGTCCGCTCGATCTGTTCTTCTTTCTGTTCCCGCTGGTCTGGCTGACTCTCAGTGCTGGCTTTGCGTGGCTCATGTTCGATCAGCCGCCGATCTTCGGGATCGGCGAGGATCGCCGGATTCTGACGTTTCTGTATTGGTTCGCCTTCGATGCGGTCCGCCGCCGGTTTGGCCTAACCGTGACCGACATCCTGCGCGCGCTGGTGCTTTGCGCCTGCATCTATCTGATTGTGGCGATCGGCCTGCAGATCATTGTTCCGGACCGACTCAGCGGCAGAGCGATCCCTGACCTCGATACGAGGCGGCTCAGAATGTCGGCGCCGGGCGATTGCTTTGCGATCACGTTCCTGTCCGGGCTGGTCGGAAGCCTTGTTTCCAGGCATCGGGCCATCAATCTTCTTGCGCTGACCGTCGGGCTGGTCGGGCTGCTGCAGGTTGCCCAGACCCGGCAATTGACGCTGGCGGCGCTCGCCGCCGCCGTGATCATCATCTGGTTATGGCGTCCGCATTGGGCGCTGGCGCTTGCCGCCGCCGGGACGGCGGCCTTCCTGGTGACGATATCGCTGCGCGGCCCGGTGGTGTTCGAGCAGCTGGTCGAAGCCGTGGTGCCCAACATGCAGGAATTCTTCGGGGCCAATCTTGCGGAAAACGCACGCATCAACACCCTCGGTATCGTCGTTGGTCTCCTGGAGGACAATCACTTCCTGGGCCTTGGCGCGGTTTCGCTGTTGCATGATGGGGGACTGGCGCGAATCTATGGGCGCGATTTCTTCGTCAATGATGTCGGCTTCCTCGGAGAGGTGTTTCGGGTCGGCCTGTTCTATTGCGGATTTCTCGCCGTCTATGCCGCCATCGCGTTGAAACTCTGGCAGCGAGTCGGGTGCGCTCAGCACCGTGCATTGATTGCGGGGCTTTATCTGTTCTATTTCCTGCAGGCGCCGACCGACGGCTTTTTCTATCGATTGGGTTTTGTGCACGCGTTCCTGTTCCTGCTCATGGCCGCTGCCGCTGCACGGTCTCGTCAAACGTCAGCTGAGTGGCGCCAGGCGCCGTCGCAACCAACCGTATCCGCGCGTGCCCTTTGACGATGCTGCAATGTCGGCCATGATTGTGGCGGCCTCCTTGAGGCACTCCCGGCCGGTGGCGGTGAACAACAGGCTTGTTCCGGTGATTGCGTAGGATACGGCCACCGACAGCGCAATCGGCAGCGCAGGTGGACCGGGAACGTGATCCCCGATCCAGGACACCGCCGCAAAGGCAGAGACTGCGGACAACAGGAACGGAAACACGGTCCGGCCGACATCGACCGCCGTGATCGGGCCGCTGCGAGTGGCGCGCCAGACCGCGAGAGGGGATCGAATGACCTCGCTGATCGCATAGGCCGCCGCGACGCCGTGGGCGCCGAAAGGCAGGCCGGCCACAAAGGCCGTACACGCAAGTACGAGGCCCAATCCGTTCAGAACAGAGAGCTCGGCCGCGCGTCCCTGGCTGATCAGAAGCGAGGCCAGCGAGCTCGTGATCAGTTGCAGGGCTCCGGCCAGCGCCAGCCATGCAAGCATCGGAGCCGCCGCGATCCACTCCTGCCCCAGCAGCACCAGGCAGACCGGCCTCGGAACCGCCATGATCGTCACCATCGCCGGCATGATCGCCAGCAGCGGAGCCTGCAATGCCAGGCGATAGACTTTGCGGTAGCGCTGCGGGTCATCGCGCATTCTCACCAGCGCGGGCAGCACCAGGCGGTCCAGCGGCGCGCAGACGAAGATGAGCGGAAGCAGCACGATGCGGTAGGAGCGGTCGTACAGTCCGAGTTCAAATCCGCCCCGGAAGCGTCCGATCAGGACATTGTCAACGCTCCGGAGCAGGAAGTCGAACAGGCTGGCAAGCGTAACGCTTCGCCCGACCCGAAGCATATCGCCGAGGCCCTGCAGGCTGCGTGGCCGGCCGGGCCGCCAGCCGCTCGCGCACCAGCTCGCCGCGACGATGGCGAAGGCCGTCGTGCAGTTCACCACCCAGAGTGCCCAGTAGGAATCCGTCGCCAGGGCGACGGCTCCGCCCAAAACATAGCCCAGTGCCAACGAGCCGGCATCGATCGCGGCCAAGGTGCCGAAGCGGAGAGCCCGATTGAGCAGCGCCATCTGCGGCAGCGACAGCGAGCCCGCCAGCACAATCACGCTCGATGCAGCAACGAGGGCGACCAGTCGCGGTTCGCCGTAGAAGCGGGCAATCAGGGGCGCGACGGCGACCAGAAGCGCGGCAAGCGCACCGCCCCAGCCGATGCTGATCCAGAACAGGCCTGTCAGTTCCGCATCGCTGATCGATTGACGCTGCAGCACCGCACTGGTCAGGCCGGCATCGCGGATGATCGCGGCGAGCGCCAGCAGAGGCGAAACCATCGCAAACACGCCGAACTCGCTCGGCCCGAGCAGCCGCGACAGCGCCATGATCGCCGCGACATGAACGGCGAGCTTGATCGCCTGTCCAGCTGCGGTGAATGCCATGCCGCTGGTCGCGACATTGCGGAACCGGCCTGGCTGCTCGCCGTCCATCGCCGTTGTCGAGCGCACGCTGCGTCACTGGCCCGGCACGGCGATGCGCTTGAGCAGAAAGTCCAGATCGTTGGTGAGCCAGAGCGAGGCGCCGGGACTGTCGGGCACCATGAGCCGGCCGGTCTTCTCGAGCCAATAGACCGGAAGGACCGGCTTCCAGTCGGGTGAAAAGATCAGCAGAGCCGCCAGCAGATATTGCTCGCCATAAAGGCGGCTATTGTAGAAGCGGCGATACTCATAAGGCAGATTGACGTCGTGGATGTGCACCAGCACGCCGCGTGGCAGCCGGGGCAGGATCTCCAGGAACACGAATTGCGTGTCGGAGCCCTGAACGACAAGATGGCTGCCATCGAAGAACAGAACGTCGCCCGGCTGCAGGGCGCCAAACACATCGGGGCTCGCATGTTGAACCGGCGTGTAGTGAACCTCGTCCGCGACTGACGAGATTTCCGTCCGCGGCGCCGGATCGATGCAGACGAGCCGGGTGTCGAGCCCATGATGTTCGATGGAATGGCGGAAGAATTTCGTCGAGTTCCCGCTTCCGATCTCGACGATCCGGGAAGGGCGCAGGAGCCCGGTCAACGCCCACAGCGCGCTGGCGTCATTGCCTTGAAAATAGCTGTTGTTCCAGAACGGCTGTCGCTCGTCTGTCGCACCGCGTGCGATCGTCTCCCGCGCGAGGTCCATGGCATGGGACATCCGGCGCAACAGCGTATCGTACACGGTCTCTTGCGCACGAATTCGCGCCAGCACCTCGCCATAGGCGAACTCCGGATCAGTCGCCGACAGCACCGCGCGGTGATCTAGCGGAACGACAGCATAGCTGCCGAGCGCCGCGCCGCCGTGACCGAGCGTTCGTAGGCCGAACCGCCAGATCCTGCGGAGATTGGTCGCGAGCGACTCGTTGTGGCGAATGGGAGCGACGTCTTGGAACATTTGTCCATCCTTCAGACTTGGAACGGCGATCAAGACCGGCAAGCCTCGCTAAATTAGTGACCAATAATACGGCTGAACGCGCCTTCGAGCTCCAGCGCAACAGGAACCCGATGCAAAGAAGTCGGTATTCGCGCGCTCACGTCCGACAAACGCACGACGAACTCGTAAGTTCAGTGCGAAGCAAAACTCGCAAGTCGCCGGTCGATGTATCGAATGAAGGGACGGCTTCGTGAAGGTGCTGACAACCAGCGCGGATCAAGATCTTGCGCAGCCCCGGATTGCCTTGTGCCTGCTCGGACCGTGCTCGGACCGGTCGCGTTTCCGTGACACGGCGGAAGCCGTTCTCCGCCAGGACTATGCCGGCGGCATCGTGCTGCTCGTTCCGGACGGCGCAACGCTCGAAACAGAATGGATGCATATCGGCACCGACGTCGGGCGAACGCTCGTCGTCGCGCCGCGCGCCGATACGACGCTTGCGCTGGACTGCAACGCGGCGCTGGTCATGGCTTTGGCATTGGACCCGCCGGTCGAGTTCCTGGCACTGCTCCGTTGCGGCGAGAGGCCGTCGAAGGGATGGCTGTCCTCGCTTTGGCGAGCCCAGGAGGAATTTGACGCCGATCTCGTCGCCGGGCCCGTCAAGGCGGTGTTCGACGATCGTCCGCCGGACTGGATGATTGCAGGCGGTTTCCTCGACAGGTTGGGACTTCGGCGCGGGCTCATGCCGCGGCTGCCTGCGGTCGACAATTCATTGATCCGCGCTGCGGCCGTACGCTCCCTGCTGCCGCTTGTCGCTGCAAATCCCGCGGCGAATGACAGCGAATGGATCGACCTCGCATTTCGGGCACAGCGGCTCGGGCTCATCGCAGCTTGGGCCAATGACGCCATGGTTTTTGATCCGATCCCGAGATCGCGGATGACCGAACAATGGGTGATCGATAGGGCGTATTCGAAAGCCTACGCCGCCGCGCGCGCGCAGCACGGCGGCCGGGCGGGTCGGACCGGCGAAAAGCTGCGCCGTGTCCGCGCATTCACACTCCTGCTGGCCGGTCTCGTCTCCTGCGGTCTGTTCCGACTTGACCGGTTTCGTCTCGTGCAGGCGCGCCTGATGCTCGCGCACGCGAGGGGGACGCTGGACGGGTGCGCCGCGCAGGAGCATTGCCGGAGCAAGGCCGCATGAGCAAGGCATCTGTCTTGCACCGACGCGACGTTGCACGCGGACTTGCCCTGTCGATCGCCGCGGCGCTCGAACCTCGACTTGGCCTTGCCGCCGCGCGGCCGTCAGCCTCATGCGATGCGCTGCCCGCCGAACCCTGGACGGAATTCGGGATTAACATCGTCGGACCGGCATTGTCGCCAAGCCGCCGGGGGCAGTACGCCAAGGATTATATCTATCCGCAGGAAAGCCAGCTGGCGTATTACCGCGCGAGGGGCTTCAGGGTCGCACGGGTGACGTTTCTCTGGGAGCGCCTGCAGCCGCGCCTGTCGTCGGATCTGGATGCAGGAGAACTGGGGCGTCTGCAGACCCTTGTCGAAGCTGCGCGCAGACAGAAGATGGTCCTCGTCACGGGGCCGCACAACTATGCCCGCTACGCAGTGACGGATGGAGAACCGCAGCTGATCGGCAGCCGCAGCGTACCGACCGCCGCATTCGGCGACCTGTGGCGCCGCCTTTCCACCGCCTTCCGTCCGGTCCAGGACGGGCTGATCTTTACCATCATGAACGAACCGCACGATACCGAGAATGCGTGGGCGTCGATTGCGCAGGCGGCCGTCGATGCGATCCGGGACATCGATCCGCAAAGATGGCTCTACGTTCCCGGCGACGGCTGGAGCAGCGCGCGGTCCTGGCGCGAGCACAACGACAACTTGGCCATCGCCGACGCGTCGGACCGTCTTGTCTATGTGGCTCATCAATATTTCGATGCGACTGCGAAGGGCTCCTACGACAGGGATTACGATGCCGACGGTGCTCATCCGCAGATCGGGGTCGAGCGGGTGCAGCCGTTTCTTCAATGGCTGCGGGAACGCCGGTTCCGGGGCACGGTGACCGAATACGGCGTGCCCAACAATGATCCGCGCTGGCTCACCATCCTCGACAACACGCTCGACGCGCTGAAACGGGCGAGGGTGGGCGGGGCGTATTGGGCCGGCGGTCCATGGTGGGGCGACTACCCGCTGTCGAGCGAGCCGCGGGGCGGCCATGACGCGCCCGTCCTGTCGATCCTGACCAAATACACCGACCACTGCGCAGAGCCGCGATCGAACTAAGCCGGTCCGATCAGGTTGTCTTGCACCGCGGCGAGCATGGAATGAGGAATGCTGAAGGAACTCGAGCGTCCCCCAGTGAGGCTGTCCCGCCCCCTCGAGGAGGGCGACACCGTGCTGGTCTCCCCGCATTTCAACAGCATCTTCAGGCACGCGCGGCTCGTCATCCGCGTCACCCTGGCGTTCGGCGCTCTCGCCGTTCTGTTCGCGATTTTTCGTCATGACTCCTACACCGCGGTTACGAAGCTCCTGATCGACAACAAGACGCTGCAGCTGAGCCGTCAAGATGCGGTCTTTGCCCGCTCGGAAGTCGATGTTCCGCTGATCCAGAACCAGATCGAGCTGCTGCGGTCGGAGAGCATCGCCGGCCAGGTCATCGACAGCTTCAAGCTGGCGGACGATCCGGATTTTGGCGCGCGCCGGAGTCTGCTGAGGCAGTTCGCGCCGACCGATCCGGAGGAGCGGCGGCGCGTTGCGCTTGATGCGTTCAAGCGGCGGCTCTATGTCGGGCGCGTCGGCGACAGCTATACGCTGGAGATCCGCTTCACAGCGGCCGCGCCGAGCCAGGCGGCGGACATCGCCAACAAGATCGGCGAGGACTACATCCGCCTGCTGGCCGACACCAACGACAAGCTCGCCCAGTCCGCGAGCCCCTGGCTGCGGCCGCGCCTCAAGGATCTCGGCCCGAATGCCTCGGTGATCACCGCGGCCACGCCGCCGCTTAGGAAGGACGGACCAGGCTCGCTCGTCATTCTCGGTGCCGCGCTGCTTGCCGGCCTCATGTTCGGGGTCACGGGCGCGCTCGCCGCCGATGTCAGGGACCGCAGCATCCGAACGCCGCATCAGGTCGCGGCCGTCACCGGCGCCGAGTGCCTTGGTGTGGTGCCGCAATTGAAGAGCCGCAATCCGCTGTTCGATGCGATCCGGCTGCCGAAGTCGCACCTGACGCATGCGATGCGGCGGGTGCTCGCGGCGGTCCGCGAGCAGCCCGACGCGCGAATCGTCGGCGTGGTTTCGGCCTTGCCCGCCGAGGGCAAGACCATGACAGCCGCAAATCTGGCGCAAGTGGCCGCAGCTCAGGGAAGTCGCGTGCTTCTGGTCGACGCGGCCAGCCATAGCGAAAAACTCTCCCGGATGCTCGCACCCGAGGCAAAGGCGGGACTCGGCGAAATCATCGCCGGGACGATTGCGCTTCAGGATGCGCTTTGGGGCTTTTCAAATACCGACATGAAATTCGTTCCGATCGGAGGCAGCGCGCGATCGGGACTGGAGCAATCGATCAGCGCATCCGGACTGCAGGATGTGCTTTCGCAGGCCGGGTCCCTGTTCGATCTGGTCGTAGTCGATCTGCCGCCGATGACCCTCGTTGCCGACGTGCGTGAGGCGGCGTCCGCGTTCGACGCTTTCCTGCTGGTCGTCGAATGGGGAAAGACGCCGCGCGAGGTGGTCGCATCCGCGCTCGCCGGCAACGATCAGGTGGAGCGCAAACTTCTCGGCACCGTTCTCAACAAGGTCGAGCTGCGGAAACTGCAGACCTACGACGCCTCGCTGTCGGTGCTCTATGACAAAAAGAGATATGCGAACTACGTGAATGACAGCGACGATGCGCGCCGCTCCTGGTTCGGGGCCGACGAGAAAGGTTTTAAGCAGCGATGACCAGATACCAGAGCTGCGCAGTGGTCCTGCTTCTGTTATTCCTGCTGCCCGGCCGCGCGACGGGCGCAGACTATCTGCTCGGATCCGGCGATGATCTGACGGTCAAGGTCTATGAATGGCCCGACATCAGCGGCGACTACCGGATCGGCGCCGACGGAAAAGCGTCGTTTCCGGTGATCGGTGATGTCATGGCGGCCGGCCTCACGGTGGATCAGCT
>NZ_JAFATE010000612.1 GCF_019244115.1 Bradyrhizobium sp. | reverse complement strand
CCTACACCCGACGCGAGCGCCATTTCAGTGTTGGACGTGAACAAAACATGCCGGTCGGCGTGATATAAGAGGCCGCACTGCAGCGGCGTTGGAGACGACCATGAGCCACGAACCAAACTGCTTTGACGGCATCGTGGGAGAAAAGTTAAGCGCCATCACGTTCGTGTTGAATTACTGGCAACTTCAATTTGATGGCTCTACGATCAATGCATTAACTCGGATGGAGGTAATTTCTAATCGCAAGGCCTTGAGGGATGGCGAAGACCAGTTTCGAAATCTGATCTGCGAGCAGATCGGGAAGATCGTCGTAGATGTGACGCCGGCCAAGTCGGAAGCATTCGTCATTGCATTTGAGGACGGCTCCTCGATCTCTATTTCTCTCAGAGCCGAAGATTATGTTGGCCCCGAGGCCCTCGTATTTTACGGATCAGATCGGACCATCGTCATCAGAGACGACGATGTGTCGGTGTTTGGTCAAGGACTGATACCCCCTTCCTAGCCGCTTTGGGCCAGATTCGGGAGTGCGCGGCCGTGCGAGACAGTCTACTGTGCCCTCAAACACCAGGACCCTTGCCTCAGGAAGCTTGGCCGAATGTTTCGCCGCAGGCTCGTCCGCCCTGGCGAAGCAGCGAGCGGTCGCGGAAGCAGAATCGCTCTCGGTGCAATTCGAGGACTGACATGGCAACGATGCGCGCGTTAGATGAGCGATGCCATCTGCCCTGCGAGTCCTGCCATGCCCCACACCTCCTCTCTCCTCGCCTTCGCACTCGTTTCCTTCGGCATCGTGCTGACACCCGACCGTGATCAGCGTCAGCGTGAACGCAGCGATCGCGCTCAGCGCGGGCGCGATCGCGCTGTTGTCGACGCGGCCGAGCTGGCTGTTGATCCAGCGCTATCTGATGGGCGCCGTGCTCACCGGCCTTGCCGTGCGAATGGCGCTGGAGACGAGAAGGGCGTGATGCGTGCGATCGGCTGCTTCCACTGACTCGTCATGCCCGCGCTTGTCGCGGGCATCCACGTCTTACTTCGGTGCCGCGCCTGAAGACGTGGATGGCCGGGACAAGCCAGGCCATGACGAGGCGGAAAGCACGCGCTAACCGTCTGCGGCTCCATCCGCGCCTCGCCATGCTCATTTCATGTGATGTCTTACCGTCTCCTGCCGACTCAACACCCGACCTGAGCGTCATTTCACTGATAGGCCAGTAAGCGACATCGTTGACACACGATGCTCAATCGGCACAATCGAACAGTCCTCTACGGGAACAAGGTGCGGCAATGGACGCCACTTCAGTGTCCGGCAAATGTTTGTGCGGCTCGATTGTCTTCCAATACACCGGGGCAGCGAACTGGACGTTGCATTGCCATTGCGAGAGTTGTCGACGAGCAACCTCTTCCCCGATAACGACATGGATTTCAGTCCCACGCAGCGCGTTCGCGTTCACGAAGGGCGCGCCCCGCTATTTCCATTCTTCGCCAGGCGTTCGGCGTGGTTTCTGCGAGAATTGTGGGTCACCCCTCACATATGAGAATGAACGGATAAAGGGAGAAATTCACATATATGCGGTGTCGCTGCTCGACGCGAATTATGCGTCGCCGAGCTGCCATGTCTTCGTTAATGAACAGCTACCTTGGTTCGAGGCGCTCGATGACTTGCCGAGGTTTGCAACGACCGGTCGCGACGGTGCCTCGCCTATCCGCATCGGTCCTAAGAAGAAGATGAATTGATCTTTCGTGCCGAGGGGCCGTTAGGGTCGGGTCGGTTGGACAAATTGCCGGGCGATGACGACCGTAAGATCAATCCAGCTTTGCCACCATGCCGCGCGCCACGCCGGGGCGCGCCATCAGCGCGTCGTACCAGCGCTTGACGTGAGGGAAATCCGACAGCTCCACCTTGTGGCGCGGGTGGCGCCAGGCCCAGCCGAGGATGGCGAAGTCGGCCACCGACAATGGCCCGGCGACGAATTCGCGATGCTGCAGCCGGCGGTTGAGCACGCCATAGAGGCGGCGCGTCTCGGCCATGTAGCGCTTCAGGGCGTAGGCGCGGTCCTGCTCGTTCTCCAGCGCGATGAAATGATGCACCTGGCCGGGCATCGGGCCGAACCCGCCCATCTGCCACATCAGCCATTCATAAACCGGGATGCGCTCGAGCAGCGGTTTTGGCAGGAATTTGCCGGTCTTTTCGCCGAGATAGAGCAGGATCGCGCCGGATTCGAAGATCGAGACCGGCTCGCCCTCGGGGCCATCGGGATCGACGATCGCCGGAATCTTGTTGTTCGGGCTGATCGCCAGGAACGACGACGCCATCTGCTCGCCCTTGGTGATGTTGACCGGGATCACTTTGTAGGGAAGCTCCATCTCCTCCAGGGCGACCGAGATCTTGCGGCCGTTCGGCGTGTTCCAGGTATGCAGCTCGATCGTCATCTTGTCCTCCCCCGGGCGATGGTGCGGTATCCAGTAGCCCGGAAGGTCCGGCGCTTACAACCATCCGGTTGACATGGGGAGAGCTTCCGGCGACGCGGGACAGGCCCTGTTGACGGCAGCGTATCCGCACTGGAATGTGCCCGGCTGCCCTTATAGATTGCGTCACCTGAATAACGCCGGAACAACCATTGTCCAAATCAGCCTCCCGCGCCCGTCTCGCCGACATCATCCGCCACCGCTCGTTTGGACGCGGCGAGATCACGCTGGCCTCGGGGCGCAAGAGCGATTTCTACTTCAACCTCAAGCCGACCATGCTCGATCCCGAGGGCGCCACGCTGCTGGCCGAACTCACCTATGAGGCGCTGAAGGACGACCAGCTCGACTATGTCGGCGGCCTGGAGATGGGCGCGGTGCCGCTGGCCGGTGCGATCGCGCAGATCTCGTGGCTCAAGGGCCATCCGATCGCGGCCTTCTTCGTGCGCAAGAAACCGAAAGAGCATGGCGCGCGGCTCGCCATCGAGGGCCTGGCGAAAGGCGAGAGCCTGCAAGGCAAGCGCATCGTCGTGGTCGAGGACGTCACCACGACCGGCGGCTCGGCGATGAAGGCGGTTGAGGCGGTACGCGAGGCCGGCGGCGACGTCGCGCTCGTGCTCACCATGGTCGACCGCGAGGAAGGCGCGAGCGAAACGTTCGCTGAGGCCGGGCTCGCCTTCCGCGCCCTCTACCGCGCGGCCGAATTTCTCTAGCCGCGGCTGCCGAAATTCCTTTTTCGGCCGCAAAAGCGCCACGCTCACCGCTCGTTTACCATCACCAATTAAGGTGTTTTCAAGCCTGCGGCCGGGTGCCGCCTGCCAATCAAATGCGTTGCGTGGGGTTTTAAGCGTTGCGTTTCTTGTCTTGTTTTCAGCGCAGGCGGCGCCGCCTTGCGCGCATCGCCGCGATCTCTATCGCCGGCGCGTTGGTGTTGTCGCCGCACGCGGTATCGGCCGAAGGGCTGTTCGATTTCCTGTTCGGCGGATTCAAACAGCAGCAGCGGCCCGCGCAGCAGCAGCAATCGAACTTCTTCAACGATCCCTTCGGCTTCAACGCGCAACCGGCGCAGCAGCCGGCGCGCCCGGCGGTGGCAAGCTCGGGTCCCGCCTTCTGCGTACGAAGCTGCGACGGCCGCTATTTCCCGCTGATGCGGGGCCTCGCCTCGCCGGCCCAGATGTGCCAGGCGTTCTGCCCCGCGAGTCCGACAAAAGTCTATTTCGGCGCCTCGATCGATGGCGCCACTGCCGCAAGCGGCGAGCGCTATGCCGAGAGCGAGAACGCGTTCGCGTTCCGCAAGGCGCTGCGCGCCGACTGCACCTGTAACGGCCGCGATCCGGCCGGCCTCGCCCCGATCGATCTCGCCCTCGACAATTCGCTGCGTCCCGGCGACGTGATCGCCACCACCGAAGGGCTCGTCGCCTATTCCGGCAAGGATGGCAGCGGCCAGTCAGCCGAGTTCACGCCGATCGCCGCCTATCCCGGCCTGACATCGGAGGTGCGCGCCCACCTGAATGCGATGAAGGTCGCGCCCGTCAGTGCCGAGATGATTGCCGGCGATGCGCAGGCGCCGGACGCGGGCGCTAGCGTGGTCCCGGCTGCGACGAGTGCGCCAAAGGCGCTGGCGCGGGACAAGCGCGCGGAAGCGAATTTTCCGCGACCTCGATCAGCCGACTGACCACATGGGCCATGCCGCCGACGTCACGCCGGACGCGGCGACCACAAGGGGGCGACCACAAGGGTCGACACGAGGGGGCGACCACAAGGGTCGCCCCTACGGACTGCCCGATTGTAGGGGCGCCCCTTGCGCGGACGGTGGCTCACAATGACGGATGGTTACCGCCCCACGATCACGCCGATGACGTTCGGTGCCGCCAGATAGCGTTCCTCGATCGCGGCACGCGCGGCCGCACGGTTCTCCGCCGTCAGCAGCCCGCGCTTTTCGGCCAAAATCATCCAGCAAAAGCCCCACCAGTCGGTCAGCATGCCCTCGTCATCGACGAGATCATAACCGGCCTCGGCCGCGAAAATGCGCGCATGGGCCTCATCGAGCCCGTCGAGAAAGCTGTGATCCGCGGCCGAGAACAATTCGTCGGAGATGTCGTCGGTGCAATAGCCCCAGACCGACTGGCACACCGCGTTGAACTCGCGGTCGATCTCGTCGTCGTCGACGGCCCGGTGACGGGCGGCCTTGTGCAGCCGCGACAGCGGACGGGCGAAATCGGCGATGCGGGTGAGTGCGAAGGGATCGAAGGCGATGGTGGACATGTAGTCCTCGCGGAAGCTGGCAGACCCTAGATATTGTATCGGCAGGGCATCGAATCAGAATGATATATCGAAGGCTTGCTAAGGTGTTCTTAATTTGTTCGAATGAACAAAAAGGGCTCAGATATGCTTATGTCTCTCGGCTACACCGTGCCCTCTTCGACGCCCGCCTCGTGCGGGGTGAACTGATAGACCGACGAGCAGAACTCGCAGGTCACCACCACCTTGTCGTCCTGCACCATCGCGGCGCGATCTTTTGGCGCAAAACTTTTCAGCATGGCGGCGACCGCGTCGCGCGAACAGGAGCATTGCGCCTTTAGCGGCAGCGGCTTGAACACGCGCACGCCGCGCTCGTGGAACAGGCGATAGAGCAACCGCTCGCCCGACAGCGCGGGATCGATCAGCTCGATATCCTCGACGGTCGACACCAGCGACTGGCCCTCGACCCAGGCATCGTCCTCTTCCACCGTGTGCAGCGTCGTGCCCTCGGGCGCATCGCCGGGATGCAGATCGGCCTGGCGCGCGCGCTCCGGCGCCTTCGGCAGGAACTGCGTCAGCAGCCCGCCGGCGCGCCAGCGATGCTTGCCGCCGCTCCATTCCTCGCCGACCGCAAGCCGCACGCGGGTCGGGATCTGCTCGGAGCGCAGGAAGTATTCGTGCGCGGCCTCCTCCAGGCTGCCGCCGGTCAGCGCCACCAGGCCCTGATAGCGGCTCATGTCCGGACCCTGGTCGATGGTCATGGCTAGATGGCCCTTGCCGAGCAGGCCGCCGGAATCCTTCGCTTCCTTGAGCCGCGCCTCGTCATAGCGCGCATAGGCGCGCAAGCGGTCGGGCGCCTGGAAATCGACCACCAGGAACGAGACCGGGCCGTCGGTCTGGGTCTGCAGGATGAAGCGGCCCTCGAATTTGAGCGAGGAGCCGAGCAAGGTGGTCAGCACGATCGCTTCGCCAAGCAGCTTGCCTACGGCTGCGGGATAATCATGCTTGGTGAGGATGTCGTCGAGCGCGGGACCGAGCCGGACGATGCGGCCGCGCAGGTCGAGCGCATTCACCTCGAACGGGATGATCGCGTCGTCGACCGGAACCGCAGAGGGCGCGCGAACCGGGCTTTTGAAGGTGATTTTGCCGTCGGGGGATTGCGATGTCATGGCGCTTAATCTGGGGTCTGCACGCACATTTCGAAAGGGGTTGACTG
>NZ_JAFATE010000559.1 GCF_019244115.1 Bradyrhizobium sp. | reverse complement strand
AGCACGCCGCCGATCGGCGCACCCAATCCTTTCGAGAAATCGATCCAGGCGGAATCCCAGCCATCCGCCATTTTTCGCGCGTTGATGCGGGTGGCGACCGTCGCATTGAGCAGCCGCGCGCCGTCCATGTGGGTGGCCATGCCGTGTTCCCGGGCGATCGCGGCGACCTCGTCGAGCGCAGCCTTCTGCCAGATCGTGCCGCCGCCGATATTGGCGGTCTGCTCGACGCTGACCAGCACCTGCGGCGGCTGATAGCGGGTGCGCGGATGTAGCGCGGCGCGGAATGTATCCGGCGTGAACTGGCCGTCGTCGCCAGGCAGCTGGGTGATCTGGAAGCCGCCGAGCGCCGCATGGGCGCCGCCCTCGCGGGAGATGATGTGGGCGGTCTCGTGCGCCAGGATCTCGTCGCCGGGCCGGCAGTGCACCAGCGTCGAGGCGACGTTGCACATCGTGCCCGACGGCATGAAGACGGCGGCCTCCTTGCCGAGCAGGTCGGCAACCCGCTCGCACAGCGCATTCACTGAGGGATCATCGCCGAGCTGCTCGTCGCCGACCTCGGCGCGCGCCATCGCCTCGCGCATGCCGGGTGTCGGGCGGGTCTGCGTGTCGGACAACAGATTGATGCGGATGGGCTGCGCCGTGGGATCGCGCGGGGGCGGGGTGTAGAGCATTGGCGGCTCCTTGGTTTGAAAACGATCATAAGGCAAAAAACTGCGGCCAGAAAACACGAAAGCCCCGGCATGACCGGGGCTTTCGCATCTTGAAGAAAATGGTTCTGACGTGATCAACGCGAATAGAACTCGACGATCAGATGCGGCTCCATCTGCACCGCGAACGGCACGTCCGTGAGCGCCGGGATGCGCAGGAATTTCGCGGTCATCTTGGAATGATCGGCCTCGATGTAATCGGGCACGTCGCGCTCGGCGAGCTGGCTCGCCTCCAGCACCACGGCGAGCTGCTTCGAGGCGTCCTTGACCTCGATCACGTCGCCGACCTTGAGCTGGTAGCTCGCGATGTTGACCTTGCGGCCGTTCACCTTGACGTGGCCGTGATTGATGAACTGGCGCGCCGCGAACATGGTGGAGACGAATTTGGCGCGGAACACCGCCGCATCGAGGCGGCGCTCCAGGAGGCCGATCAGGTTCTCGCCGGTGTCGCCCTTCATCCGCCCGGCCTCGACATAGATGCCGTGGAACTGGCGCTCGGAAATGTTGGCATAATAGCCCTTCAGCTTCTGCTTGGCGCGGAGCTGCACGCCGAAGTCCGACAGCTTGCCCTTGCGGCGCTGGCCGTGCTGGCCGGGGCCATATTCCCGGCGGTTGACGGGACTCTTGGGGCGGCCCCAGATGTTCTGGCCCAAACGGCGGTCGATCTTGTATTTCGCCTCACTGCGCTTAGTCATCGCGTCCTCTTCGAAAGATTGGGTTTTGAGGAAACGCGCCCTCCTGTGTGCCGGGATGTCCCGGCACCGACAGGTCCTGACCCCAAAGCCTGAAGGGTCAAAACCACGGGTCGCGAAACGCTTCGCGGGCCGAAACGGCCCGCGAGCAGGGCGGTTTCTAAGGGCAAATCGGCTGCCTTGTCAATCGAAACACCCGTCGTTCCGGGACGTCGCGCAGCGACGAACCCAGAACCTCGAGATTCCGGGTTCGATGCTTCGCATCGCCCCGGAATGACAAAACCCCTCACGTCGCCACGGCCCGCACCGATTTGGGCTCGGCGCCGTGGCGTAAACCGCGCAATTCGGCTGCGATCTCCCCGTTCAGCACCTGTTCCAGCGCCGTCATGGTCCTGGCGATCAGGGCCGCGTCGGTAACCCGGTGATCCCAGCGGATCACCACGCCGATGCTCTGGTCGGGCTCAACCGCGCCGTAGCTCAGGATATAGGGGCCGGGGCTCAGCGCATGCAGCTCGCCGCCGCCGAAGGCCGCGACCCCCGTCACGACGAAACTGCCGAAATAATTGCCGCGCTGGCGGCCGAAATTGACCCCGCACAGCCACGCCAGCCGCCGCAGCGGCTGCGGCAGGCGGGTCGCCAGCATGATCTTTCGGAACATTGGCACCTCGCCAATCGGCGCCTCCTTGGCGTGGCGGATCAGCGCGTCGATCTCGCCGAGCTGCAAGCCGTCGGGCTCGGCGACGCGCTGCGGCAGCACGCATTCCTCGCCATACGCGCTCCTTGAGATCGCGACCATCGCGACGCTCTTCGGCAGCTCGTAAAAGCTCGGCCACGGCCAGCTCGCATACAGCGTGCGCAGCGTAGGCTCGTCGCGCGCGACCAACGCGAACGCCTTGACGAAGATCGCGGCCCAGCCAGGCGGGCGGGCGGCGAGCGCGCGGGCGTCGAGCAGGGGCCGGACGTTCAGCGAGCGCGAGAGCGACACGAACGGCACGCCGCGCGAGGCGTGCATGAGGTCGATGATCAGGCGGCGCGGCAGCGAGATTTTCCGAAAACGTCCGCGCATCGAAAGAACTCGCCCCTTTCCTATCCCGTCAGTGCGGCGCGGGCTTGATTGCCCGCACTCCGCTCTACCGCAAATCCAGGCCCGGCTGAATCAGGATCCGGCGACGGGCCTTCCGCCTCCTGAGCGAGGCGCTATAGCACGAATAGCGTGCCGCGAGGCCATTTGGTTGGTCTTTGTGGCAGCCGCGAGGCCATCGCGCGTTTGCAACCAACATGAATTTCAAGTCGATTCAAGATGTTGGCATCGTGCCTGAAAGTGCCATGACGGCGCAGATACCGCATCGAAATCGCCATCAGCGCCGGATTCCTGCCAGGCTGGCGGTAATCCCGCGCTGGAACAGCGACCAGTCGAAACCGAGCGCCAGCACGAGATAGCCGCGATCGATCATTGCGTTCGCCTGATCGGCTGATCGCGCCACCCCGCCGATCGGCACGCCGCTCTTCAAAATGCCCTCCTCGGCGCGCTTGATCAGCGCCTGCACCTCGCCATCATCGATCAGCCCACGCTTGTTGATCGAGGTCGCCAGGTCCCCGGGGCCGATCACGGCGACATCGATGCCGGGGGTGGCCATGATCTCATCGATCCGCTCGACCGCCTCCACATGCTCGATCGTGATCATACACATCATGTCGTCGTCTGCGCTCGCCATGTAATCGGCCATCGAAACGTTCCAGCGGAAGGGCGCGTGAAACGGTCCCCACAGTCGGTCACCGCGCGGCGGATAGCGCACGCTGCGCACTGCTTTCTCGGCCTCGGCGGCGCTCGAGATCATCGGAAAATTGATGCCGAGCGCGCCAAAATCCATCGGCGCCTTGGCAAGATGCGGCTCGTTGGCCGCGATCCGCACCATCGGCACGCAAGGCGTGCCGGCGGTCGCCACGATCATCGCATGCGCCGCCGTCAGGTCGATCGGCCCGTGCTCCAGGTCGACGACGATCCAGTCGAGCGACTGCGCCATGATGCGCACGGTCTGCACGCTCGGGATGGTGGCGATCGCGCCAAAGGTCGGACGCTTGTCGCGAAACGCCTGGCGCAGGCGGTTCAGCGGGGCGGGCTGCGTGGACATCCGAAAACTCCAGAGGGTTTTACGCCGGCACGCGGCCGCCAAAAAACGGCATCAGAGCCTTGCTGAGGTTGTGCGGCTTGTTCGAGGTAAAAATCATTTCCGCACCCGCCCGATCGGCCGCGCCGGTCGGCGGCCCAAGCAGGTCACTGGCTCGTCGCGCAATGGCGGGCGCAGGATCGATCCAGGCAACCTCCCACGGCGCGAGCTTGATCAGGCGGTCGAACAGCAGCGGATAATGGGTGCAAGCGAGTACGATCGCGTCGGTACGTGCCAAGGGATCATCGGGATCGCCGACAAAGCAGGGGGCGAGCTCGGCCGCGATGTCGCGGTCCGACACGGTGCCGCCGGAGAGCGCAGACTCGGCGAGCGCGGCGAGTTCGGGCGAGCCGACCAGCGTCACCTCACAGCCTTGCGCAAAATCGCTGATCAGCTTGCGCGTATATTCGCGCTGCACGGTGCCCTTGGTGCCCAGGACCGAGACGCGCCGGGTTTTCGACAGCGCGCAGGCGGGCTTGATGGCCGGTACCGTGCCGACGAACGGCACCGAATAGGCGGCGCGCAGATGCGACATGACAAGGGTGGAGGCGGTGTTGCAGGCGATCACCACGAGATCGGGCGCGTGCTGGCCGATCAGATCGCCGATCAGCGGCACCACGCGGGCGATGATCGCTTCCTCACTGTGATGCCCATAGGGAAAGAACGCGTCGTCGGCGACATAGATGAAGTGCGCATCGCCGCGCGCCGCGACGATCTCGCGTAGCACGGTCAGCCCGCCGAGGCCGGAATCGAAGACGAGAATCGTGGGAGGGGGGGGCATGATGTGAAGTTCTAGCCGAACAACCATTCCGCTGTCATCGCCCGGCACGGCATTGGGCGCGGCAGGGTGGGCAAAGCGAAGCGTGCTCACCATCACACGCGCGGAAAGATGGTGGGCACGGCGCAATGCGCCTTTGCCCACCCTACCGCTGAGTGCTCGCCGCGGGAAGAGTCTGGATTGCTCGCTTCGCTCGCAATGACGATCTGATGGAGCATGACATCGCATTCTCGCCGCGCATTGCGCCCGAGTTTTGCATCGAAATCGTCCCTCCTCGAGAACAGAGGGCGCAGGGAAGGCCGGGTACCTGCTGATACCCATGGCCCCCGTGCAATAAAAAAGCACGGGGAAGGAACCACAGGTTCAGCCGGATAGTCCCGGCCTTCCCTGCGCAATGGTGTTACGGCTTATACGCGCTCTCCCCGGGGACCGGGCTTTCTTGCCCCCGTCGCCCGCGAGCCGTTCATTGAGCGGCTTGCGGGCTTGACCTCAGCGTCGGGAGGCCAGGACCACGCGACTTCGCCGTCCACATCAGCTCCGTTCGTCCGCGCCAACATCAGTTCGCGCGCGGGGCCGATGCGTCCATCGCATCCCGCTGCCAACGTTCGTGACGATCGCGAAACGCCCCTCATGCGGCGGCGGGATGGATGGATGATGCTTCTGATTTGAAGAAGAGTCAAGTCGATTTACGAAAATCTGAATTTTTGCCCGCGGCAGAATGGCGCGACGGGCAATTTCCGCATGACACACATGCGCGAACTGCCCGTCGTGCACCGGTGATTTCGGCGGCCATGGGCCGACAAGCGGGCGTCCGGATCAAGCACGGGCCTCAAAAATCATGTTGAACGGCGTCTCCGTCGCGCGGCGAAATCGTGTAAAGCCGGCCTCGGCCGCGACCCGCCGCAGTCGGCGCTCGCCGGCTTGGGCGCCTAGTCCCAGCGCCACTTCCTGCGACAGCGACGCCGGCGTGCAGATGAAAGTCGAGGCAGCGTAATAGACGCGGCCAACCGGATTGAGATTGTCCTTCAGATTATCGTGGGCAAACGGCTCGACGATCATCCAGACGCCATCCTTGGCCATGGTCTCCTTCACATGCTTGCCGGCGCCGACAGGATCGCCCATGTCGTGGAGGCAATCGAAGAACGCCACCAAATCGTAGCCCTTTGCAGGAAAATCCTTGGCGTTGGCTTGGGCGAAAGTGATGCGGTCGCCGACGCCGTCTTCCGCCGCCAGCTTCCTGGCCCGTTCGATTGAAGGCAGATGATAATCGAAACCGAAGAACTCGGATTTCGGATATGCCTTCGCCATCACGATTGTCGAAGCTCCATGGCCACAGCCGACGTCGGCAACTTTGGCTCCGGCCTTCAGCTTGGCTTCGAGGCCATCGAGTGCGGGAATCCAGTTCGAGACCAGATTCGCATTGTAGCCCGGTCTGAAGAAGCGCTCCGTTCCCGAGAACAGGCACTTCGAGTGTTCGTGCCAGCCCACGCCCTTGCCGGTGCGAAAAGCCTCGGTGACCTTCGGCTCGTCCAGATAGGTCGCCTGCACGACATCGAATGCGCCAGCAAAAAACGCCGGCGAGCCTTCTTCCGCGAAGGCCAATGCCTGTTCAGGCGAAAGCGAAAAGGTGTCCTTTTCGGAGTGATAGTCGATGTAACCGGACGCAGCCTGGCCGGAGAGCCATTCGCGCACATAGCGCTCGTGCAGTCCGGTCTTCTTTGCCAGTGCCGCCGAGGTCGTCGGCTCGCCGTCGACCATCGCCTTGTAGAGCCCCAGCCGGTCGCCAAGCAGGATGCTTGCGCCTGCGAGCGATGCACCGAGATCGTTCACGAGCTTACCGACCAATTCATTCAATTTGTCAGGATGTGGTTCACGCATGACCTGTCCTCCGAATCCAATGCACTCCGTTGCTTCGTTCATGCAACCTGACACGCTCAGGCGGGCCGGCCGAGCGGGCATCGCGGATATCAAGACGTCATGTTGAAAAATGTGAGCCGCTTTATCATCGTACCGGCCCAATCTGCAGCGAGATGATTGTCCAGTCTCGCAAATGAGTCCAGACACAAGCGGTTGCGCGGAGAAGTTCGTCTTCCCCATCCCTAGCCCGCTTCGGGTCACGGGTTGTCTTCCTCGAATGCGTGAGTGCGAGCCTCAAGGACGGACAAGTCCCATCACGGCATATAGCCCACGGCCAGCGCGGCAAACACGGCAGCAAACAGATTGAACCAGCTGCTCCAATAGATGCTGCTGAACACGACGTGGCTCCAAATCAGGGCACCGACGACGCTCAGACCCCACGCGAGGGCTGACGCTACTCCCGCGGCAATCGCGAGGGCCGGAGATTTATTCCCGTGCGAATAGAAGAAAGCGCCGAGGATGATGGCGGTGACGATCAGGATCAAGCCGATCAGCGGCCCCGCGCCGGGAGGCGTTCCGCCAGGACCAGGCATTCCCCCGCCGACCGCTCTGACGCTCGCCTGGGCCTCCTCCAGAGCGGCGATAAACAGTCCTACGAGGCCGACAGCGACGCAAATGACGACAGAGGGAAGGATGACCGGCAGTGGTCCGACCAAAAAGCTTTGAGCAGCGGACGTCATGACAAATACGATCGCGGTATGCAGAGCGACGGCGAGCCGCGTCCGATGGAAATCGGGAGCCGCCTGCTGTGTGCCATACGTGCTCATTGTGCTGCCTCGTGCCCAAATCAGCTTAC
>NZ_JAFATE010000518.1 GCF_019244115.1 Bradyrhizobium sp. | reverse complement strand
ACGGCGTTTCTGGTCGGCGATCGTCATCGCGCCGACGGGGCGGCCAAGCCGGGTCGACGCCTCGATGGCCGCGTCGATCTGAGCGATCCGCCGATCGAGGTCCGAGACGGTCTGACCCTGGATAGCGAGGCGAGCCTCAGTGTCGGCGGATCTGTCCGCGAGCGCTAGATCGACGGAAGCCATGTGATCGAGGTGGGCGCGCGTGAGAAAGCCGAACACGCCGACCGCGTTGAGGCCCATCAAGACGCTGATCATCGTGAGGAGGACCAGGCGAAGGAGCGGCGGCGCCGAGTTCCAATGCTCGGTCAGCCACGCCGCTGCGACGAGCTTCCCCGCTTCCAGCGCAGCACCCATGGTGATGACGGGCCAGAACGCGCCGGCAAAGATTGCGGTGAGGCCATCGATGGAGAAGGCGGCCGATACGGAGGCTAGCACCAGCGCCACGATGAATGCAGCGGACTTGACCGGTGTCATGTAACGTTGCCTCACCGTTGACCCGGCCATGGCTGTAACAGCAGCGGCGTCCCTAACAGTCGCCGTAACATCGGTAACGGCCGGTGTAGCGGTGTTGGTGACGATGATCGCCTCGGTGTTACGGTGGATCAGTCCGGCCTTCTCCCACGCTTTCAACCGACGACCGGTCCGCATCCTGTTCCAGCCCCATTGCCGGCCGAGCTCAGCCGCGCTGGCGGTCACGCGACCGTCGGGCTGAGAGCGCAACCAGGCCAAAGCCTCCCTGTCATCGCATGGACGGGTCGGAGTGGTTTCGGACATGATGAGAAGCTCCTCCTCGCTATCGGCTGGCACGCCCGCATGGACATCCCGGATGGCCGGTCCTATAGCGAAGAGGCTGACCAAAGCAGCCGCGGAGCCGGACGCTATTGCAGTCGAGACCGCGACGACGGCTCGTCAGAACTGCCGGTGGCGGCCAAGCTCTGAGCGATCCCGAGCGGACCAATACACAAGCGACGGCAGTGATGCGCCGGCGTTGGGGCGGTTCTTCTGCCGCGTCTGCAAGGCTCCGGGCCGCTATCGCAGCTCAACATAGGTGCCACGTGGGACGCTGCTGGTGAATGGCCAATTTGTGCGCCGTCACACGCTGCAGCCCTCCGGCAGAGTACTGCGGCGAATAGTAGATGACGCGACCCCATGACGACGGCCGCGCGATGTGCATCGCGATCGCCACAATCTCCACCAAGCGACCGCTCGAGGTCGCGCAGCGCGGCGAGCGCTGGCACCTCGTCGGCCGCGCCGTTGGCAATGGCCGCGATTGCCAGCGGCCAGACTGAAGCTAACGCTCTACTCGAAGAGCATGCTGCGGCGACGCTTGGCGGCAGACCTGAGCAACGTTGCCAGCGAGTGCGCACATAGTTAACGGCGCTGCATGATTGGGCCCGATCACTCCGATGAAGCAGGGATGCTAGTTCGTTGCCGGAATCTTCCAAGGCGATCGCGCCAGATCCACAGCGCATGCGATAGTCCGGGCGCTCCGGCTTACTGGCGAGTCCTATGCGGCCGAAGTTGATCGTTTCGATGCATGCTCGGGAACGCCCGGAGAGCAACAGGACAGTTCTCCATGTGCACGTCGTTGCGATGGCGCGGAGATCTACTTTGGCACTTGGCCTGATGGTTCTTCGACTGCCGTTTCCAGCTCGATCCGGCGCAATTTCTGCAGATTTGCTGAAAGTTGTGCGGATCGTTGGCGATCAGCAAATGGCGCGCCACAGCATCAAGGTTGCCGTCGAAAGAGTCGTGCGCGTTCGGAGTGCTTCGGTCTCGGGCCAAGGGATGCGCGGATCAGAACGACCTTGTTGCCTTCGCCCAGCAGCGGGAGAGGCCCTCCGGGACCTTCTCCAGTGCAGCGGAGAAGCAGAGAACCGGGAGTGAGACAGGAACAGAACATCGGAAAAACGTGGAGGATTTGGACGCGACCTTGGAAGGCAAGATTAAAGCAAACTGGCGTTTGCCCCTAAGCTGTTGTCTGCACATTGTTTTTAGGAGCGACCGGCAATCAGAGACGTCGCTGCCCCTCCTAAGCGCCTGTTTTTCTACGCTATTGTGCACCTCTCTCCCATTGTTGCTTGAGAATAGACGGGCTCGCGCTCATCGTTCGGCCATGAGCGATGATGCCTCCAACCTTCGCATTCGACCCGGCCGTATCCGCGATCGCGGACGCGGCGCGCGGCCACGCAGCCAGAGTTTTATCAACCAGGTCCTGCGCGCGGCAGCCAAGGCCAATGGTGGGCCTCTGACGCCGGCACAATTGCGAGGCGGGGGCCGCCGCGGCGGTGCGCCCCGCAAGGGCCGCTGCTGCCGCATTGGGCGTGGCCAGAAAGTCGCCGACGCGCTCAAGCGCCAGGCCGCTGAGGGACGGGGGCCTCGCCAGCGCCGAGTCGTGATCAAGGCTCGTATTGTCCGCCACAAGCTCGGCTCAGGCGCTGCCGGCGCGCACCTGCGCTACCTCGAGCGGGACGGCACGACGCGCGATGGCGGGCAGGGTGAACTTTATGGCCACGACACCGATCGTGCCGATCGCCTCGCCTTCGTCGAGCGCGGCGCCGAAGACCGCCATTCGTTCCGATTCATCGTCGCCCCCGAGGACAGCGACCGCCTGACGGATTTACGCGGTTTCACGCGAGACGTGATGAGCCAGCTGGAAGCCGATCTCGGGACCAAACTCGATTGGGTCGCGGTCGACCATTTCAACACCGGCCATCCGCACAGCCATGTGGTCATCCGCGGCAAGGACGATCTGGGCAATGACCTGATCATCGCCCAGGACTACATCACCGACGGTGTGCGCCTGCGGGCCCAGGAGCGGGCGACTCTGGAACTCGGGCCGGAAACGGATCTGGAGCTGCGCCAGAAGCTGCAGGCCGAGATAGGCGCCGAGCGCTTCACCCGCATCGACAGGGCGATGATCGAGGAGACCGCCGGAAACCCGCTCGACCTCCGTCCCGAGGCCGGCCAGGTTCGCGCCGACTTCGACCGAACGCTGCGCATCGGCCGGCTGCAGACACTTGAGCGCTATGGGCTTGCCCGGGAAGGGGAGCCGGGGGTGTGGATGCTGTCGGAGCGGCTGGAGCCCGCCATGCGCGAATTGGGTGAGCGCGGCGACATCATCAAGGCCATGCACCGGGCGCTGGAGCGCCGCGGGGAGGAGAGGGCGGCGGGCAGCCTCGTGATCGGCTCAGGGACGGAGGGCGAACCAGTCGTGGGACGGCTCATCGGCAAGCGCTTGATCGACGAACTCGGTGACCGCATCGGCCTCGTCATCGACGGGATCGACGGGCGCGTTCATCATGTCGAGATCGGAGAGATTGACATCGCCAAGGAGGCGCGCATCGGCAGCATCGTCCAGGCCGGCCGGAAACCCAACCTGCGCGCGGCCGACCGGGCGATCGCCGAGGTGTCGCAGGGACTGGGCGAGTACCGGCCGTCGTATCATCGCAAGCTGATCGATTTTGGGCATGTGCACCTCCCGCCCGGCGCAGACGCCGACGCCTACGTGGACAGTCATGTGCGCCGCCTGGAGGCGCTTCGGCGAGCTGGGATCGTTGAGCGTCTCGACGGGGACCGCTGGCTCATTCCTGATGATTTCGAGAGGCGCGCCCTGGCCTATGATGCCCAACGCGGCCGTCAGGCGAACCTAAGAATCCTCTCCAGCTATGACCTCGACCGGCAGGTGACGAGCGATGGTGCGACCTGGCTCGACCGCCAGCTCATCAGCCGCAACCGGATCGCGCGGGAGAATGTTGGGTTCGGCGAAGAGGTTACGAAAGCGCTTGAGACCCGCATGGACGAACTGATCCGCCAAGGCCATGCCAGTCGAACACCGGACGGCGTCGTGCGCGCGCGCGCCGACCTGCTCGCAACCCTCCAGCGTCAGGAACTGGAGCGCACCGGCGCCGCGCTTGCAAAGGACCACAACTTGCCATTTCGCATGGCCGAGGCTGGAGAACAAATTCAAGGCAAGTTCACCGGCACCCTTCACCTGGCATCGGGTAAGTTCGCGATGCTGGAAAACGCCTTCGAGTTCCAGCTCGTCCCCTGGCGACCAGTCATCGATGACCACCTCGGCCGCGAAATCACCGGTATGATCCGCGATGGTGGCGGCATCGAATGGAGGATCGGGCGCGCGCTTGGACTGGGCATTTAATCGTCGGCGACGGATAGTCGCCCAACTATGGCGTCGAGAAGATTCGCTGGGCCTACGACAGCTTACGCGCTGACGCGGCTTACTTTCGACTACCAGTTCCTCGGCAATCCCGGCTACAACCGAGACTGAGGGATCGGCGAATGTCTTAGCTGTCCGAGCGCACTGGCAGTTTCTGATCGGCCGCGACGCCATCCTCAAATATTCGTCTTCGTACGCTGGATGGCAGCAGTTCGAAGTAAATAAACGACACGCGGGTCCACGTCGAGACTCAGGTTGTGGAGCCCTCGCGCCGCACCAGAGCGACGCCCTTGACCTGCGCATAGACCTCAAGCCCGGCTTCAGGTCTAGCTGGCTCCACGAGCGCTGAGTGACACGCGATAGCAGCCGCGCGCCGGCGCCGTCCTCACCGAGACCGAGCAGCGCGGTCACCCGGTGGTCCGATGTACTGCGGACGCTTAGGATACGCGCTCGCAGTACGTTGACGATGGTGCTCTGGTTTGGATGTTCGCGCGCGAGGCTGACATCGTCAGCAAGCACACGCAGACGCCGGTGCTCGCCCGGCCGCACCGGGCTTGACGGCACTAGAAACGTGGCGCCGTCGACCGCCAGCGTCGCCATCCCATCGCTCGCATCCTGGTTCACGACGGTGGCATCAAGGCTGACGGCCGCGTCCCGTGACAAAACGAGCGGCAGAGAGAGGTCCGCTCGGAGTTGACTGAGCGGTCCGGCGGCGAGCACGCGGCCGCTGTTCATCAGCACAAGATGGTCGGCAAGCCGCTCAATTTCCGCCATGTCGTGGCTGATATAGAGAACCGGCAGCGCCAACGTCTCGTGCAGCCGCTCAAGGTAGGGCAGGATCTCGTCCTTCGTTATCTGGTCCAGTGCCGAGAGCGGCTCGTCCATCAGCAGGAGCTTGGGGTGCGAGAGCAGGGCGCGGCCGATCGCCAGGCGCTGTCGCTCGCCGCCGGAGAGATTGCGGGGCGAGCGGTCCAACAGCTTATCGATCCCGAGCAACTCGACCACTTCGTCGAAGTTGACGCCTTCGTTATTCGAGGCAGGCAAATGCCCGTACACGAGGTTGCGACGGACTGAGAGGTGCGGGAACAGGCTCGCTTCCTGAAACACGTATCCGAGCGGGCGTTCATGAACCGGCCGAAAATGCTGCGCATCCTGCCAGACATCCCCGGCAACTGCGCAAAAGCCCGTCAGCCTGTTGAGTCCGGCGATGCAGCGCATGAGAGCTGTCTTGCCGCAACCTGATGGGCCGAACAGCGCGGTGACGCCGCGCGCGGGCACTTCGAACTGTGCATCGAGCTCGAAGCGCCCGAGAAAGCCGTGAAAGTCGGCCCTGACGGAAGGGTTGCTCATGAGGCGAGCCGCGTGACCCTCTTTTCAATCAAAGTCATCGCCAGGATCACACAGAAGGAGAAGATGATCATGCCAAGCGCAAGCACTGACGCTTCGTTCCATTGCGACGTCTCGACATAGTCGTAGATCGCAACCGACAGCACCTTCGTCTTCCCCGGCACGCTGCCGCCGATCATCAGGACGACGCCGAACTCGCCGACCGTGTGCGCGAAACCGAGGATCGCCCCGGTGAGGAAGCCTGGGCTGGCGAGTGGTACGGCGACGGTCCAGAAGGCGCGCCAAGGCGAGGCCCGGAGCGTTGCCGCGACTTCCAACGGCCGATCTCCCATGGCCTCGAAAGCATTGCGGATCGGTTGTACCACGAAGGGCATGGAGAACAGCACCGAGCCGATCACGAGGCCAGGAAACGTGAAGGCGAGCGTTCGGCCGCCCCAAAGTGCGGCGAGCATGCCGCCCGGTCCATTCGGCCCGAGCGCCACCAGCAGGTAAAAGCCGAGCACGGTGGGCGGTAGAACCAGCGGTATCGCGACAAAGGACGCGACGCCCTCTTTCCACCAGCTCTTCGACCGTGCCAGCCACCAGGCGAGAGGCGTTCCAACGACAAGCAGGATGATTGTCGTGAAAGAAGCAAGTTCGAGTGTCAGGCGGACCGGTTGCCAAATCTCGCCGGAGATGTTGAAGCTCATGTGCCAGACTTGGGATCGAGCGCGTAGCCGTACTTTTCAATCACCGCACGCGCGTCAGGGCCTTTCAGGAAGGTCATAAAAGCGGTGGCGGCCTCATTGCCGGCACCGGACTTCAACAACACGGCGTCCTGCCGAATCTCGCTATAGAGGTTCTGTGGCACCATCCACCGCGATCCGCCTGCGTTGCCTGTGAGCTGCGAGAGCGCGACGAAGCCGAGCTCGGCATTACCCGTATCCACGAACTGGAAGGCTGCGAAATCGTGTTGCCCATGACAATCTTGGGCTGCACGTCATCGTAGAGCTTGAGAGCTTTCAACGTCTCCACGGCGGCAGCACCGTAGGGCGCGGCGGTCGGATTGGCGATGGAGAGCTTATTGAACGCATTCGCCTTCAACGTTTCTTCACCTTTCACAGTGTTGGGATCCTTGCTCCAGAGCACTAGCTTGCCGATTGCATAAGTGAAACGGCTCTCCGGTAAAGCAAGCCCTTCGTCAACGAGCTTCTTCGGGCGCTCGTCATCGGCGGAAAGGAAGATCTGGAATGGGGCGCTCTCCTTGATCTGCGTATAGAACTGACCGGAAGCGCCGAAGCTCAGGACCGCATCATGGCCAGTCGAGGCCTTGAACTTGGCTGCGATCTCCTTGGCAGCATCCGTAAAATTGGCCGCGACGGCGACATTGGTGCTGCCGGCAAAGGCGTTCACGGTTGCAAGCACGTAAGCGGCGGCGCAGAGCGCGGCGACCACAGGGCGGCTGGGTTTCATAGATACAATCCTCGTTTATTATGGGCGCGAAAGCTGGTTTGGAGGGGCCGGCAAGGGCGCAGCGGTCGAGCTCGTCTCGTCATAGCGCGGCGAGCGCGAGTGCTTCCGCCTACGAACGCAACTTCAGGCCGCGCGCGCACCGGTGTGAATGATCGACCCGACATGCTGGCCACGCAGCGCCGCCGAGAGCCGACCGGGAACTAACCCGTTCACGACCTGCACGCGCGCGATGTGCCGCGCGTTCGCCATGACCTCGAGGAGCGCAGGATCGAATGGCAGCGTGCCCTTATGCTTCGCAAGTTCGGCGGCACTCGTCTCCCGGAGCAGTTGGGCCTTTTTCCCATCAGCTCCATTTGGATCAGCGGTGTACACGCCATCCACGTCCTCCACGATCGTGAGGCCGGCGGCTCCCAGCGCATCGGCGAGCAGGAATGCGCCGGTGTCGGCCCGGTGCAGCGGGATCCGCGAGGTCGGGAACTCATGATGGTGATACGGAGGAAAGGCGCTTCCCACAACCGCCCGGGTAGCTGAAAGGTGAATCGCGAGCTGGCTCGCGATGGTGGGGTGTTCGATGTAGGAGACCCCCTCCGGCGCGAGTAAGTACGCAAGGATATGGCCGTTCTGGCCGGCCTCGCTGGCGGCGAGGGGAGCAAGCGATCCAACCGGCAGGCCGAGGTCGAGGCCAACGCTGTAGAGATGGCGGGCGCGGACGCCGGCACCGGTCAGGATGAGCAGACGGTGCTCAGGTAGAACCGCCCGCAGCTCGTCCACCAGCGGAAGGATCGCTTCGTGGCCGCGATCCATGATGGAGCGGCCGCCGATCTTCACGACCTGCAACCAAGGGAGAAGCCGGATCGGGCGGGTGCCGGCGACGGGGCGGGTGAGCTCGTCGTCAAGAAGGGTTTGGCGCGCAAGCGGCGAGGCGACGTGCTTGATCTGGTTGGTGCCAGCCATGGCTATAGATCTCTTGAGATTACTTCGCAGTGATGATGGTGCCGACGTGCTCGCCGGCTAGCGCGCGGGTCAGATTGCCAGGCACAAGGCCATTCACGACCTGCACCTCACGGACGTAGCGTGCCGAGGCGAGCAGATCGAGCACCGGAAACTCGAGAATCGAGTCCTGCAGCCCTTTCGCCTTCATCTCGGCCACCGAGATTTTTGGGATGAAGGTTGCGCCCTTCGAAGTCTTCGGGTTCGCGGTGTAGAGGCCGCTTTCGTCCTTCACGTAGATCATCGCCTTGCAGCCAAACTGCTCGGCAACAAGGAAGCATCCGGCATCCGTGCGGTAGGGTGGGATCACACCCTCGGTCGCCGGACGCATCCAGAGGCTATAGGGCGGCATGCCGCTGAAGACGACGGCGTTCACCTCGGCAAGGTAGAGCGGCACAGACGAAAGCCCAGCGCCGCCGACTGCGGAGATACCGTGTTTCGCAAGGAGCTGCCCCAGCATCGCTGCGTTCTGGTCGGCAACTGAGGCGCCGAGTTGCGAGAGCACGCCGGCCGGCAGGCGGAGCCCAGCCGCGATCGAGTAGAGATGGCGAGCCCGGGTGCCTGCGCCGGTTCCGATCAGGAGCTGGTGGACCTTGCGGGCAGAAACAATCTCGTCGACCAGCGGATAGACCGCGGCGCGGCCGCGGTCGATGACACTCTGTCCGCCGATCTTGACCACGGTGGCGTCCGGCAGGATGCGGAAGTCCGCCGCCGCACCCATCGCGGCCACCAGCTGCGGATCGGTGAGCGATCGTTGCGTGAGGAGCTGCTCAAGCTCCGCGGTCGTGGTTGCCATATGCACACGTCCTTTCGTTGTCCAATGCCGTTGTGCACCGTCCGTGGGCTCGCGGACCAAGACGGCGTCCGACCGGCAATCTCCTGGAAGCCTGCGTAGCAAGACCGCGGCGCTTTTCATAGTCCGCGACTTTCGGGAAATCACCGGAGTCCGGGCTTACAATAGCTTACAGGCCGTGATCACAGGGCTGGCAGGCCCAAGTGCTGGACCAAACTCTTGTCCGCCTTTTTGTCATCCGTCGTAGCGCTCTGTACGGCAACCCCAACAAGAAGCCAGCACGTCATGGACGCGATTTCGCGCGCTTTGCGGCCACTGCATCGATGAACGCGTGGTCGCCGAGGGCGTGCCCGAACAGGTCCTCGCCGCCCCCAAGGTGGTCACCGTCTACCTTGGAGCGCCGTGTTCGGTCGGCACAACGTGCGGGCTATGGGTGTTGCGAAGCGCATCGAGCCGGCATCGGTCACGTCACGCGCCGACCGTGCACGACGAGCCGCAGATGCCGTTCGGCGGCACGAAGGCGTCCTGCTGCGGTCGCTTCGGAGGAAAAGCTGCCATCGACGAATTCACCGAGCTGCTCGCGGTGCAGACTCGGACCGCGGCAAATAGCCGTTCTGAGGGTGACGGGGGCTGCGTTGAAATCGCACCCGCGGGTCGTTCACCTCAGCGCTCTTGCAGACTGCCTAGTATACTTACTCGCCGGGCAACGTCACAGGTTTAAATCCCCGCTGAGCCATGATCTTCTGACCTTCGGGTGAGAGGATGGTCAGCGCGAGCAATTGCGTTGCCGGATGAGCATCCTTCAGCACCGCCAGCGCGTATTCCGGCCCGACCTGAAGCTCGGATGGAAGTTGGACGATGGTGGCGTCCGGCAACAATTGCGCGTACCGATCCCGCGATGAGCAGTAAACGATGGCTGCGTCAACGCGTCCGTCCAGAATGGCGTCGACATCGGTATCACCCGATCTGGGCGCTGGCGCACCCGGCGGCGTATCGAGAATGACAGCCCGAGCTTGAATCGCAGCCCCGCTGCCTGGGCGCAATTGATCAATCAACCTGAACAGGCGCTCGGTGTAATCGCCCAGCGGATCGATCTTGGGCGGCGAAATGCCGACGTGAACCACTGGATCAAGCAGCTTGTCGAGAGCTGTCTGTGTCGTTGCGCCGAATTTCGTGGGCGATAGCAGACAGACGGTGTTACGGACGAACAGCGCCATGACGCTCGCCCGGCCGTCCTCGACCAGCTTACGCGCATGGCCAACGTCCGCCGAGGTGAAGAGGTCGACGTGCTCCCCCTTCTCAATCCGTTCGCGCATGCGCCCAGACGGACCAAACTGCGTCTTCACGGTCAAGCCGTGCTTGTGCCCGAACTCGGACGCGATCTGCCCGATCGCCTCGCGCAGGCTGCCCGCGCCGTAGACCACCAGGTCGTCTGCGCTTGCCATCGAACTTGTCATCGCCAAAACAATCACCGCACGAGCGAAAGTCAGCACGGTTCCTCCAATGGTCGTATCCATGGCTACATATCGCATTTCAGTTGTTCAGCGGATAACGGCGAGTTGCGATGCGTCGGAACGGCAGCTCCCGGGGACATTCATTTCAGCGCTTCGCAGACGGTTTGGTGTGGAGCGCGAGCGCCGCCGTCCCGCGTCGAGATACCATGCCACCACGTGTCCAGGGCTTGGCGGTCGCAGCGGAGTTTCACGCTCATCCCATCGGCAAACTTGATCCAATCGTCAAAGCGATGCGCGGACACGGCGATGACGACCGGAATGTCCGCACCGAGCGCACGCTCGATCAGAAAGCTAAGGCCCTGGCCGGCACTCTCGCGCTTGCCGAAGCGGTTGATGATCAGAAGGTCGGCGCCGCACTCCAGCGCACGGGCCACCCGCCCAGCCGCATTCTGGAGCCGGCCGAGATCCAGCCGGCAGCCGCGTGCCGTGGGGTCGAAATCCTGCGCCAGCTGCAACTTTTCGCCGGTATGGACCAAGACGGCCGACAAACTTGAATCGGCGCACTGGCCGGCCTGGACCATGCCAACGGTACGGACGCCGCTTGCGTTCAGGTCTGCCGCGAATTCGCGCAGCACGGCGTCGGGATCCTGATCCGCCTCATAGACGAGGGCCGCGAGGTCGCATTGGGCATCGAACATGGTTTTGGCTCCGCCAGAGGAGGGCGCGATCGCGACGGATTCCCGCCGCGATCGCGAAATGTTCGTCAGGCCGGCGGCCCATTGATGATCTGCAGCTGGGTGAATTCGGCCAGCCCTTCCTCGGCAAATTCGGTGCCGATGCCCGACTGCTTGGCGCCGCCGAACGGAATGTGGGGCGCCATGTCGAGGTGCTTGTTGATCCACACTGTTCCGGCCTCGATCCGGCTTGCGACCTCGTGCGCCCGCTTGGTGTCCGACGACCAGACAGAGGCGCCGAGACCGTAGGTCGTCGCGTTGGCGCGGCGGATCACGTCCTCGCTGTCCGAATACTTGATCAGCGGCAGTACCGGGCCGAACTGCTCCTCGTCGACCAGCCGTGATCCTTCCTTGATGTCGCGCACGATCGTCGGCTCGATGAAGTAGCCAGGGCGATCCATCGCCGAGCCGCCGGCAACGACGTTGCCGTTCTTGTGCGCGTCCTCAAGGAACGCTTTCACCTTCTCGTACTGCATCTTGTTCTGCAGCGGCCCGAGCTTGGTGCCCTGTTTCGAGCCGTCATCCACGACCGTGTTCTTGGCGATCGCGACCAGCTCGTTGCATAGCTCGTCATAGACGGATTCATGCACATAGAGCCGCTTGATGGCGAGACAGACCTGGCCCGAGTTCTGGAACGCGCCTTCGAAGATGCCCGGAGCGACCTTCTTCGGGTCGACGTCGTCGAGCACGATGCCGGCGTCATTGCCGCCGAGCTCGAGCGTGATGCGCTTCAAGGTCTGCGCAGCGCTCGCCATCACCTTCTGGCCGGTCGCGGACGATCCCGTGAACGAGATCTTTCGGATGTCCGGATGCTTGGTCATGAGGTCGCCGAGGTCATTGGCGTCGGTGATGACGTTGAGCACACCCTTGGGCAGGATGTCTTTGACCAGCTCGGCAAATTTCAGGGTCGACAGCGGGGTGGTCGGCGCATGTTTGACGACCAGCGTGTTGCCGGCGAGCAGCGCCGATGGCAGCTTGAAGCTAAGGATCAGCAGCG
>NZ_JAFATE010000457.1 GCF_019244115.1 Bradyrhizobium sp. | reverse complement strand
AGGCGGGCCGCCCTGCGATATGTGCTCCGTCATGAAGAGAGCGGATCGCAACATGATTTCGGATGTTGTTGACGCGTCACATGCTCGGCCCCTGCGCCGTCGTTGGAGCGACGATGTCAAGGCGCAGATCGTGGCGGAATCCTGCGCGCCGGGCGCCGTGGTCTCGGAGGTGGCGCGTCGGCACAAGATCTCGCCGCAACTTCTGTCGGCCTGGCGCAAGGCTGCCCGCCACGGCTTGCTGAAGCCGGTGGACGGCCTCGCGCCGATGGCAAAGAGGCCCGTTGGAACGACCGCGATCCTGGATCGGAGTTCGTCAAGCGGCGAGGCTTCTTCCGCGCCCGGCAGCCCAGGCCCAGGGCATCAGTTCGTCCAGACGGGAGGCCGGCCAGAGATTGACCAGCTTGGTGAGGACGTCGGTCAGATAGGCCTGCGGCTCGACGCCGCAGAGCTTGCAGGTCTCGATCAGCGAAGCGATGCAGGCCCAGTTCTCCGCGCCCTGATCATGCCCCGCGAACAACGCATTCTTGCGATTGAGAACAAGAGGACGGATGCTTCGCTCGACGATGTTGGTGTCAAGCTCGATGCGGCCGTCGTCGAGGAACCGCGTGAGCCCGTTCCAGTGGTTCAGGGCGTAGCGGATGTGCTCGGCGATCTTCGCCTTGCCGGAGACGCGGGTGAGCTGCAGCTCGAACCAGGCCTTGAGCGCCAGCACGAGGGGCTTGCTGTGCTCCTGGCGTATCACGTGCCGCTCGTCGGCGCTGCGGCCCCTGATCGTCTTCTCGATGGCATAGAGAGCGGCGATACGCGCGAGCGCCTCGCTGGCGATCGGGGCAGGACCGTCCTGGACAACGTCGAAGAAACGCCGCCGCAGGTGAGCCCAGCAGAACGCGAGCGTGATCGCGGCGTCAGGTGCGTTGTCGGCAATGGTCTTGTAGACGCTATAACCGTCGCATTGCACGATGCCACGATAGCCGTCGAGCAGCTTGAGCGCGTGGACAGCGCCGCGACCGGGTGCATAAGTGTAGGCCACCGCCGGCGGGTCGGTACCGCCCCAGGGCCGATCGTCGCGCGCGATCGCCCAGAAGAAGCCCTTCTTGGTGCGGCCGCGGCCGGGCTCCAGCACCGGCGCCGTGGTCTCGTCGCATGCGATCTTACCCGCGGTCAGAATGATCTCACGCAACCGAAGCCAGAGCGGCGCAAGCTCCGCGGCGGCATAGCCCACCCAGAATGCAAGCACCGCGCGCTTGATGTCGATGCCCTGCGCCAGCAGCATCTGGGCCTGCCGATAGAGCGGCAGATGCCAGGCATATTTTGCGACCAGCACATAGGCGACCATCGCCTCGGTCGGCAGCCCGCCCTTGATCAGCCGCTCCGGTGCCGGCGCCTGTACCACGCCATCCGTGCAGGCCCGGCAGGCATATTTGGGACGATGCGTGACGATCACGCGAAACTGCGCCGGGACGACATCGAGCCGCTTCGACGTCTCCTCGCCGATCACATGCATCGGCGCACGGCAGCAGGGGCAGTTGGTCTCTTCGGGTGCAATCGTCACGTCGATGTGCGGCAGATGGGCCGGAAGCGCGCCACGATCGGCGCGGCGCTTGTCAGCGCGCTTGCGTGCGCCTGCAGAATCCTTCTTGTCCTCAGCCGCCTCGTCGCCGGCAAGAGCCTGCTCGATGTCCTCGATCGCCAGCAGCAGTTGCTCCGGATCGAGCTTCTCCGAGCGGCGGCCGAACTGCGCGCGTTGCAGCTGTCGCAAGAGGTGGCGCAGCCGATCCATCTGCGACAGCGCGTGGTCGCGCTCCGCGATCGCAGCGTCGCGCTCGGCGCGTGCCGCCGCCACCAGCGCCTGTAGCGCGTCGATATCGGCGGGAAGCTGATCTGTGATGTCGTCCACGCCAACCACTCAATCTGATTCGCGGGATGTTGTAGCATGCGAAGAGCGGCGCGATTCAATTGGCCGAAGCGCTCACGATGTCGCTGACGGCTGCGCAACGTCGTGGACATGCAGACGCGACCAGTCCAGGCCGTCCATCAGCGCGGCGAGTTGCTAGGCGGAGAGTCGCATCACACCATCACTGATCGGCGGCCAGCGGAACGCGTTCTGCTCGAGACGTTTCCACAGCAGCAACAGTCCGGACCCGTCCCAGGCTAAAATCTTCAAACGGTCCGCTCGCTTCGAACGGAAGACAAAAATTGTTCCCGAGAACGGATCATGGCCGAGTTGCTCGCGCACCAGCGCGGCGAGACCGTCGGCACCTTTACGGAAGTCGACCGGCCTCGTCGCGATCATGACCTTCACGCCCGCCGAAGCCGCGATCATGTGGCCGCCCTCACGGCCCGCAGCACATCGCGCAGCCATGTCGGGTCGACCCCGACTGCCGCGCGAACCGTGGCCGCCCCGATCACGATCTCGATCACCTGTAAGCCGCCTGGCACTGCTGGCGCAATCGGCGCCTCTTCCGCTGGTCGCCGTTCTTCGATGACAACGGGCGCAAAAGCCGGGCTGCACCTCTCCGCCTGACGTAAAGCCTGCCGGTGAGCTTGCCGGCGCCAACCGAACAATTGCTGCGGTGTCAGACCGTGTCGGCGCGCCACCGCTGTTACGCTCTCACCATCGGCGTAGCTCTCGCCGACAATCTGCGCCTTCTGCTCTGCCGTCCAGACGCGGCGCCGTCCCGTCCCGGTAAACACCTCGAGCCGATGCACCGGCTCCGGCTTGGATTTGTGCAAAAGCTCGGTGTCCGACACGTGTCCAGCTCGCTCGACTCAGCCGCCGGACATTCGCCTATCAGCCTGTGGTCTTGAAGGTGGGGTCTAACGGCCGCTTACTGTGAAGCCGCCGATGTGACGCGATAGATCTCGGCGAGGCGATCGACCCCACGGCCGATTAGTCTATCGCCACGCGGCGCTGATCCGCGCGACGCACTCGATCAATGTCTTGTTTCTGACGATTTCGAAAGTCGCCAATCCGTTGTTGCCCGATAGAGAACCGGACGAACGTCTGCTGCGACCGCCGCTATTTCGGCGATGAGCGGACGAGACGCGATGGCACCGAAAACGACGTGACTGAGCTCAGATTGGTCATGCCACTTGGTCGCTATTGCGAACCGCGCGGGAGCCATCCCGGTCTCGAATCTCTGCGGCCTGCCGTCGGAGGCCCCTAGAGAAATTGGAGTTGGGTGAGTAGGCTCCCGGGATTGCCTGCAAGACCGGAAGACCTCGGGGCGAACATCAGGCGGTGCCGTGTCCACGCAGACGACAATCACCCCAAGGGCCTGAAAGGCATACTGCAGACCGATATTGTTTTGTGGGTGGTCGTCAACCCATAAGATTGTCATGCGCGCCTCGGGTGGCGAGGAGGCTTGCTGCAGCAGTTTCTCCGCCGCGGAGTTAGCGGCGCGCTGCGCGGCGCTTCGTTGTTCGGCTGATACTTGTCCAAAGTACTTGGCAATCTGCTGGGTAAGCCCACTCTGCACGTGTAGAGAAACGATCTTGACGGCAAAACCCTCCTTAGGTCCGGCTGAGACCTCTACCGACTGCTTATCCCTCATAAATTCATTTACGAACTTTTGGATAGCTTGAACATCAACGTTGCGCACCAAAAGATAAATCAGGATGAGAAATGCTGCGGGCCAGGCCAATCCAACGAGGAGAGTTACCGACGAGGAATAAAGATCCGCAATCAACTTATAGCCGTTGTATTCCATCGGCTCGCTCCTGTCGGAACAAATTGTACGAAATCGTCGTTTTCGATCTTCGTCGCAGCACAATCAGAAAATGCGCGCGGCTGCGTTTCTCGAGAAAGTTGTGACACTACTGCTGGATTATTTGCCCGTCTAGAAGATATGCGCGGCTGCATAAAAATTGCGGACGCCGTCAATTTACGGGGACCTTCCCATCGACAGAAGTTAGGTTTGCGCCAACAGATGTCGGCCTTCCGAAGTCAGCTCATGTGCAGGTTTTTGGATGCCGGCATGACGAGACCCACCGCTTGCTGAGCTGACCGGCGTCCAAAAAGCGCCAAGGCACGAAGTCGCGCGAAGTTTGGCACCGGCGGGGCAGCGGGCGCTATGGGGATTTGATCCGGGCGCCGACCTCGGCGGTGTGTGAACCTCCTCCGAATGAGTGGACACCTGTAGTAGGCTCAAGGAGCCAGGAGGTGTCGAATGCAAGGACGTCAACGTCGGTCGTTTACCGAGGAGTACAAGCGGCAGGCCGCTGAACTCGTGCTTTCGAGTGGTCGATCGATCACGTCTGTGGGTAAGGAACTCGGTGTTCGCGAATCGGTGCTGCGACGCTGGGTAGATAAGCTGCGGCAGGAGCCGACATCGGCGTCGTGGCGCCCCACCACGCAGACGACGCCGATGTCGGCGGACCAGGCTTCGGAGATCGCCCGGCTACGCCAGGAGAACGAACGGCTGCGCATGGAGCGCGACATTTTAAAAAAGTCGATCGCGATCTTTGCCGGAAACCGGACATGAGCTTTCGCTTCATCGAGGATCATCGCGACGTCTATCCGGTGCGTCTGATGTGTGCCGTGCTCGAGGTCTCGCCGGCGGGCTATTACGCCTGGCGGGAGCGGCCGGTTAGCGCTCGCGTGACGACCAATGCCACGCTCCTGGCGGCGATCCGAGACGTCCATCAGGACAGCGGCAGGCGGGGCGACATTGAGGAGTGCGCGGGCGGTCGCGATGTTCGCGGCGCGGTTGGCGTTGGCAAGGAGCCCGTAGTGGCGGATACGGTGAAAGCCCTTGGGCAGCACGTGCATCAGGAAGCGTCTGATGAACTCGTGCGGGTGAAGCCGCATGGTCTTCCAGCGGTTTTGGCCGTTGACGCGGTAGTCCTTCCAGCGGAACGCAATGGCGCCGTCGTCGGCGGCAACGAGGCGGCGGTTCGAGATGGCCACCCGATGGGTGTAACGGGAGAGATAGCGCAGCACCTGCTCGGGTCCTGCGAACGGCGCCTTGCAATAGACCACCCACTTGATGCGCCGCAGCGGGGCGATGAAGCGCTTGAACGTCCTCTTGTCGGCAAGCCCGGCATGGGTGTTGAAGAACGTCAGTTGGTTGGCGGCGTGCGCCTCCATGAGCATCGCCAGCATCTTGCCGCGGAACAGACGCGCCAGCACGTTGACGTGGACGAGGAAGTCGGCGCGTGCGGCGACCCATCGTGGGCTGTCGAGCGAGAGCCCGCCACCCGGCACGATCATATGCACGTGCGGATGATGGGTGAGCGCCGAGCCCCAGGTGTGCAGCACGGCCGTGACACCGATCCGTGCGCCGAGGCGCTTGGGATCAGCGGCGATGGCGAGCGTTGTCTCGGCGGCTGCCTTCATCAGCAGGTCATAGACCAGGCGCTTGTTCTGGTAGGCGACGTCGCGCAGCTCGCTCGGCAGCGTGTACACGACGTGGAAGTACGGCACCGGCAACAGCTCCGCTTCGCGGTCGGCCAGCCATTGGAGTGACGCCGCAGCCTGGCACTTCGGGCAATGCCGGTTGCGGCAGGAGTTGTAGGCGATCTCGGTATGGCCACATGCTACGTTCTCGCAGCGTGCGACATGGCCGCCGAGCGCCGCCGTGCGGCAGCGCTCGATGGCACTCATCACCTTCAACTGGTCGAGGCTCACATGGGAGCGGTTGGCCTCGCGCCACGCAGGGCCGTGATCGCGGAGAATGTCCGCGACCTCCAGAGCTGGTCGAGCCATGGCCGGCGGCGCTAGGGCGCCGGCGGCTCCGCGGTGTTCCGCTTTGCGCGCCTGCGGCGCGGTGCGCTTAGACCACCGAGCGGGCTCTCGATCTTGGCGATCATTCCTGTCGCCACGCGGGTGTAGCGGCCGTCGTCTCGAGCTTGTCGTGACCGAGCAATGCCTGAATCAGGCGAATGTCGGTGCCGCGCTCGAGCAAATGGGTCGCGAAGCTATGACGGAGCGTGTGGAGAGAGAGCGCCTTGCGCAATCCCCCGTCTTTGGCCGCTTCCTTGAACAGC
>NZ_JAFATE010000278.1 GCF_019244115.1 Bradyrhizobium sp. | reverse complement strand
CGTGAGGCGATCCTCGAGCCGGCCCTCGCTATGCGCCTTGGCGAGCTGGGCTACCAGGGTCGGAGCCGGCACGAACAACACCGTGTAGCCGGCCAGGATCGCCTGGCGCCCAATCGCTACTGCCAGATGCGTCTTACCGACACCCGGGGGCCCCAACAGCAGGACCGCCTCGGCATTGGCGATGAAGCGGCCGGCCGCGATCTCGCGGATCTGCTTTTTGTCGACCGAGGGCTGGGCGGTGAAGTCGAAGCTGTCGAGATCACGCACAAACGGGAAGCGCGCCAGCCCAATGCCCATCTCAATGCGGCGCTCATCCTTGCGCGTAATCTCACGCTCGCAGAATAGCGATAGCGCTTCACGAATGGTCAGCTCCCGTCGGCCCGCTTCGTCGATCAAGCTGTCGAGCTGATCACGGATCGCCGTCAGCTTGAGCCGGTTGAGCATTGCCATCAGGTGATCGTGTTCCATCACCAGCGCCCTCCAACCAGCCGCTCGTATTCGAGCAGCGGCCGCAGCAGCTCGGACGGGGCGGCGGTGTCGGAAACAGGCGCAATCTGGGCAGGCATCCGCGCGCGGGAGCCGACGACGCCGTCGAAGTGGAGCGGGTCGACAACACGCTGGAAGCGGCCGGTCCGGCGTTGGTGAACCGCGACCTCGCGCCCGCCATGGCTGACCCGCAGCTGGTCGCCGGCGATCATCACGCGCACGCTCTCGCCGATCAGCCGCCACGGCACCGAATAGGCGTTGCCGTCGACCCCGATCACACAGTCAGCCTGCACCTTGCGCACTAGCTCGCGTGCTATCGCAAACGGCGGAACGCCAGCGATCGGGCGCAAAGCTCTGGCCTCCGCACGCCGGAAGCGCTCGATCGGGACCTCACCGGTCGTGCCGTGCACCCGCTGATCAGCGACATCGCGAGCCCACCCGTCGAGGTGGGCCTCCAACGCCGACCAGCTCTCAAAGCGCCGTCCGGCAATCGCGTTCTTCTTCACATAGCCGACGCCGCGCTCATCTTTCCCTTTGGTGCGGGCCCGGTAGGGGGCACAAGCGTGCGGCCGAAAACCCCAATGCTTGGCAAAGGCGTGCAGCCGCGCATTGAACTCAACCTCTCGGGTCGCGCGGTCATGACGCACCACCAGCCCGCGATCATTGTCGAGCAGCACCTCTTCAGTGATCCCGCCGAAGTGGTGGAATGCCCCCTCGATGCCGGAAAACCAGCTCTCCTGGCGCTCATTGCGAAATGCCCGAACATAAAGCCGGCGCGAATAGCCCAGCGTCGCCACAAACAGGTACACCTTCACATTCTCATCGCCGATCGCCACCCGCCGCTCGCCAAAGTCGATCTGAAGCTGCTTACCGGGTGGCGTCTCAAAGCGAATCGTTGCTCGCGCTTCCGCCTCCAGTTCGCGTCGCAGATGACGCACCTCCCGCTCGACCGTCCGCAGGGTCAACCGGATCCCCTTCTCCCGCTCGATCTCCTGGCGAACCACATCGGCGTTGCCGGCATGCCGGCGGAACCGCTCGGCCACCCACTCCTCCAGTCCACTCAGTGTCCGTGGCCGACCCCGTCCGCGATAGGCTACCCAGCCACCCTCGGCCAGATACCGGCGGACCGTCATGTGGCTGCACCCCAGCTCGCCCGCGATCCGTCGCACACCCCACCCCAACGCCTTCAGCCGCAGCATCGCCGCGACCTCCTCCGGCGTCTGCATAACCTCTCTCCGCGGTAACTCCCCCCGCGAAGCAGGCTGCACTGTTTCTTCCATTGTCTGACCCTCCTCCTCAGCGAGGGGGTCCAGTTCTCAATGTCGCCAGGGGTCCAGTTTTATCGGTCGCGTGACAACGACAGTCCGCAGCCAAAGCAGGGATCGTTCGATGCCGCTGCATCGCCAACCAGTACAAGTGCCGCTCTCTGTGGGTGGGGTACCCATCTGTCCGCGGCATCAAACGAGGCAAGTGGCCCCGCGACTTGGAGGTCGCTCGCGTACCAGGTTGGCGGCGCGCCGGCCGCGATATTGGCGGATACGAAGTCAGCAATAGCCGTCTTTCCCCTCCAAGGACGCTCGGGAGCGCCATCGCGCTTGTGGCGGCCGACATATGCGCGAAACCGACCATTCCCGAGCGGCACGGTGAGTGACACCATGCCATATCCCGGGTGAACGAAACCGCTCATTGTGTCCTCAGGCGCCGCGAGCCCGTCGATCCGCAATCCTGCGATGGTCATACCGGCCGGATCATGCTCGACACGGAAACCACCCCACTGGCGGGCCATCGAACTTCGTCCATCCGCGCCGACGACAAGGCGCGCCCGGTAGGCGTGTTCGCCATTCGCATCCAGGCGGACCCAAACGCCGGGCGGCGTTTCCGCCAACAAGCCGACGACACGTGCGCCCCGCAGGACGGTCGCCCCTGCCTTCTCTGCTGCGGCGATGACCACCGACCGCATCTCCGGATGATAGAAATTCAATGATCCCGCTCGGTGCGGCGAGGTTTCAAAAAAATCGCGGCGCCTCGCGTCGCTAAAGCCGACGAGTTGCCCCGACCATAACACACCTCGCAGCCGCCGGTCTCCAGCAGCAATTCGTAGAGCCCGAGCTTTCGCGCTTCCGTAATCCCCCAGGGATGCATCTGTTCGCCGCGCACCCGATCTCTGACAGCGGTCTCCCGCTCCAACACCAGGACGCGCATACCACCCTCGGCCAGCACTTTAGCCAGGGTCGCCCCCGCTAACCCCCGAATGGTGATAACATCGTACTCGGCAACCATTTCAGCCTCCGCGCCCACAGTGCGGCATTTCGAACGGAAAGCGCTTTTTTCCTCGCCCGAGACTTTGCGTGCATGGCG
>NZ_JAFATE010000197.1 GCF_019244115.1 Bradyrhizobium sp. | reverse complement strand
CGGACGGCACGCGGCTGCGCGGCAACGAAAAGACCATCGCGAAGAAGCAGGCACTCAGCGCCCGCGCGCTCGCCGATCTCGACCGCTGGATCGCCGATCACCTGCGCATTCCTCGAGCGGCGTGAGTTTGATGCATTTGTCCCGGGACGACGCGGCGCTTCTGAAGGCGCGATGGACCGACGGCGTGCTGCTCAAGCGCGACGTGTTCTCGACGGTGGAGCGCGGGCGCTTCCAGGGCGATGGCGGCAGCGTCGATGCGGTGCTGCGCCGGCTCGACGAGGTGCCGTGGTGGTCGCTGATGCCCGCGCGGCACCTGTTTGGGCGCGAGAAGAAGGCGCTGGGTCTTGCCCGCGGCCTCGACGTCGGCCCAAAACTGCTCTGGGCAGGCGATCGCGCGCTGGTGCGCGGTTTCATCGACGGCGTCGCGCTGCATCTCGCAAAACCGTACGGCGATGCCGGCTATTTCCGCTCCGCCAAGCAGGCGCTGCACCGGCTGCATCGCGCCGGCATCTGCCACAATGATCTCGCCAAGGAGCAGAACTGGCTGGTCGGCCGCGACGGCCGCGCCTATCTGACCGATTTCCAGCTCGCTGCCTGCTTCAGGCGCCGCAGCCGGCTGTTCCGGATCGCGGCGTATGAGGACCTGCGGCACCTGTTGAAACACAAGCGCAGCTACGCGCCGCAGGCGCTCACGCCCAGCGAGCGCAAGATCCTGGCCCGCAAATCGGCGGTCGCGAGCCTCTGGCTGATGACCGGGAAAAAGGTTTACCGTGCCGTCACGCGCGGCCTCTTCAACTTCACCGATCGCGAGGGCGGCGGCCGCCGCCTCGTCAACGATGCGCCTGTCCTGATCGAGCTGATCCGCAAAAATCCCGCGGTGCGCGACACCGCGATCGTGGCCTTCGCCGACCGCCGGACCGGCGTCGGGCTCTATGCGTTCGTCGAGGCCGATCAGGCCGCTCTGGAGGCCCAGTTGCGCAATGCGCTCGCCGCGGCCAACGGACCAAAACCGCCGGAGCATATCCAGATCGTGCACGCATTGCCGCGCGATGCCAATGGCAAGCCGCGCACCGAGATCCTGCAACTCGTTGCCATGAACCAGCTCGACCTGATCGAGCCGATGATGCGAAGCGAAACCGACCGCGCGTTCCTGAAGGACATCATCGAGCAGCGCAAGAATCTGCGCGACCGATTCAATTTCGAGGCGGGCGATTTGCAGCTTCCGTCGAGCTGACCCGGCCCGGCCCTAACCGCCGAACTGCTTGTCCCGCGACGCCCGCCACAGCGTCCACAGCGTGCGCAATCGCGAGGTCGGCTGCGGCTGAAACGGATCGGCTTCGGCGCGCGCCATGCGTTTCAGCTCGCGTCGCAGCAGTGCGACCGGCAGAAAAGCCGGCCGCACCTGCGGCGGCACCTCGGACAATAGCCGCATCGCCGTCTCCAGATGCGCCTGCGCCTCGCCGATCAGTTCGACAAGGGCTGCGCGCATCTCCGGCGTTGGCCGGCCGGCAAAGACCTCTTCCATGGAGCTGCCATGGCCGGCGAGCAGTTGCAGCGGCACGAACAATTGCCGCCTTGACGCATCGCGCGGCAGGCTTGCGATCACCTGAGCGAACGCCACGGCAAAACCGGCGTGGCGCGCGAGATGATCGATCGCATCCGAGGGTGGTCCGAGCATCTGCGCGGCCAAGGCAAACAGCGCCGACGATGTATCGGTGGCATAGCCCTCCAGCGCCGCCATGGTCGGCATCGGATCGTTGTAGAGATCGAACTGATGCTCGTCGACGAGGCGCGCCAGCGGTTCGATCGGCAGCTCCCAATGCTGGATTGCGGCCAAAAGTTCGGCCGCCACCGGATTGCCCTCGACCCCGCCATTGGCCTTGCCGGCGAGCATGTCGCTCCACCATTGCAGGCGGATTTCGCCGGGCAGCGGCTGGCTCACGGACTCGCGCACGCGCGAAATTTCGACGTTGAAAGCGTAGAGCGCCAGCAGCCCGCGCCGCTGCAGCGGCGGGACGAAGAGGGTTGCGGCATAGCGCGCAAAATCGCGGCTGCGCACCAGGTCGGCGCAGAAGGCGACTGCGTCCCGCGACGTCGTTGGCTCGCTCATGGCACCGCAATCAGCGCGGCCGCAACCCGTCGCCGCTCGCCGATCATGACGTTGTAGGTGCGGATCGCGGGGCCCGTCTGCATCGCGTCGATGACCACCCTCACCTGCCGGAAGGCGGCGCGAAGCTCTGCAGGCACGAGCCAGACATCGGTGCCGGTGCCGATGATCAGCGTATCGATGCTATTGGCCGCATCGAGCACGCGGGCGAGTGACTGTTTGTCGATCTGCTTCGGCAATTCGACATCCCAGGCCCAGACCGCATCGGGCAGACAGAGCAGCGAGCCGCGATGCGACATACCCGCAAAGGCGAAGCCGCCCTTGCCATAGGCGTCGATCGACGCCGACCTCGGAAGATGCGGCGCGCTCTGGTCGATGGGCATGATCTCGTCCGAAACGATTCCGGCTCTCCGGTCAAGCCGGCGAGCGCGCCTTCGGTTCCTGCCCGACTTTCTTGGCCGGCGTATCCAGCACCTCGGCCCGGCTGGAGTGGACGCCGAGATAGATCAGGATCGGGGCCGCGATGAAGATCGAGGTGTAGGTGCCGACCAGCACGACGCCGAACATCATGACCGCGGTGAAGCTGTGGATGGCGTGACCGCCGAACAGCAACAGCGCGAGCAGCGCCAGCGTCACCGTGACGTGGGTGATGATCGAGCGTGACAGCGTCGAATTGATCGATTCGTTCAAAAGCTGCGGCATCGGCATCTTCTTGTAGCGCCGCAGCATTTCCCGGATTCGGTCATAGATGACGACGGTGTCGTTGAGCGAATAGCCGAGAATCGTGAGCAGCGCCGCGATCGAAGTGAGGTCGAAGTCGACCTGCGAGATCGACATGAAGCCGATGGTCAGCACGATGTCGTGCACGTTGGCGATCATGGCGCCGAGCGCGAACTGCCACTCGAACCGGAACCAGAGATAGATCAGGATCGAGACGATGGCGAGCATCAGGCCGATCATGCCATAGGCCAGCAGTTCGCCGGAGACGCGCGGGCCGACCACCTCGACGCGCCGGTAGTCGACGGAATCCCCGAGCGAGCCGCGCACCTTCGAAACCGCCTCCTGCTGCGCGGCATCACCGCCGGGCTGCTCGGCCACACGGATCAGAACCTCGTCCGGACCGCCGAACTGCTGCAGCTGCACCTCGCCGAGGCCAAGCTTGTCCAGGCTCGCGCGCATGCCGGCGATATCGGCCGTGCCTGATTTGGCGCGGACCTCGAGCAGCGTGCCGCCCTTGAAGTCGATGCCGAAATTCAGCCCGTGAGTGAAGAACAGCGTGATTGCGATGATCGACAGCGTCGCCGAGATTGGAAAGCTGATGCGGCGGAACTGGGTGAAGTCGAAATGCGTAACGTCGGGCACGATACGCAGCGACGGCAGGATGCCGAGCGCGCTGACGACGGCCAGCACGGCAATGAGAACGCCGAGGGAGATCAGAACAATGTGAGTCACGGCCGCGTTTCCTAGATCGGCACGGTTTGTGGCCGCTTCCAGCGCACCCACCAGGCGACGATCAGCCGGGTCAGGGTAAAGGCGGTGAAAACAGTGGTGATGATGCCGATGCCGAGCGTCACGGCAAAGCCGCGCACCGGACCGGTGCCGATGAAGAACAGCACCGCGCCGGCGATGAAGGTCGTGATGTTGGAGTCGAGGATCGTCGCCAGCGCCCGCTTGAAGCCGGCGTCGATGGCGGAGATCGCGTTCCGCCCGCCGCGCAGCTCTTCGCGGATGCGCTCATAGATCA
>NZ_JAFATE010000111.1 GCF_019244115.1 Bradyrhizobium sp. | reverse complement strand
CCCGGTGACGGCGAACACCCGCACCAGCGGATAGATGAAGAGCTGATAGGGGATGAAGGCGACCACCATCATCGCGCCGAACAGGATGCCGGCGCCGCGGATGCGCCACAGCGACAGCGCATAGCCGGTGAGCGATCCCACCAGGATGGAGATGACGACCGAAGGCACCAGGATGCGCAGCGAATTGAAGAAGCCGACCCTGATGCCCCCGCAGGTCAGCCCGGTGCAGGCGGAGGTCCAGGCCTTGATCCAGGCATCGATGCTGGGTGACATCGGCAAAGCCAGGAGATTGCCCTGCCGGATCTCGGCCATCGGTTTCAGCGAGGTCACCACCATCACATAGAGCGGCAGCAGGAAATAGAGCGCAGTGATGAGGATGAAGGCGTAGAGACCCCAGCGCGCCGGTGTCATGCGCGTCCGCCGGCGCACGGTGGGCAAGGGCTCGGCGAGCGCCGTCATCGGATCTCTCCCCTGCGCGCGCGCCAGTAGAGATAGGGGGCGACCACCGCGATGACCGTGATCAGCATCATGGTGGCGGCCGCGGTCGCAAGCCCGATGTTGGCGCGCTCGAACAGATGATCCATGACGAATTTGGCGGGCACCTCGGAGGCGATGCCGGGGCCGCCATTGGTCATCGCGACCGAGAGGTCGTAGAGCCGCACCACGGCGGTCGACAGCAGCACCGCCGCGGTCGCAAAGCTCGCGCCCATCATCGGAATGACGATCGACACATAGACCCGCCATTTCGGCAGCCCGTCGACCCGCGCCGCCTTCCAGATCTCGTCGTCGATGCCGCGCAGGCCCGCGAGCATGATCGCCATCACGAGGCCGGAGGCCTGCCAGACGCCGGCGATGACGAGGCAATAGATCGCGGTCTCCGGCCGCACGATCCAGTCGAAGGTGGCGTTTTGAAAACCCCAGCTGCGCAGCACGTGCTGGATGCCGAGCGTCGGGTTCAAGAGCCACTGCCAGACCAGGCCCGTGACCACGAACGACATCGAATAGGGATAGAGATAGATCGAGCGGATGGTGTCCTCGGCGCGCACGCGCTGGTCGATCGCGACCGCCAGCAAAAAGCCGATCGCCAGGGCCAGCGAGACCAGCAGCACGCCATAGATGACGATGTTGTGGACCGAGGTGAGCCAGCGATCGTTGCCGAGCAGCATCTCGTATTGGCGCAGGCCGACAAAATTGTTGTTCGGCAGCATGCGCGAATTGGTCAGCGACATCCACACGGTCCAGCCGGTGGCGCCGATATAGACGACGAGCATCACCATCAGCGCCGGGATGAGCGCCGAGATCGCGGAGGCTCGGGAGGACAGCGAGAGACGCATCACATCGCACGAATGAGAGAGGATCGATGATGAGCGTGAAAGGGGCGGGTGAAAAATCAGCCGCCCCTCTCGTGGTGCGTCATTCCTGGGACTTCAGCACCGTGGCGACCTTGGCGGAGAACTCATCCGCGCTCATGTCGGTGTTCCAATATTGCGAGATCGCATCCTGCAGCGCGCCGATCAGCGCGGGCGGTGCCAGCATGTCGCCGGACGGCATTTGCTGGGCCTTGTCTGCGACATAGCGCATGCCCTTCTGGGCGCAGGCGTCGAGCGCGGACGTATCGACATCGCTGCGCACCGGGATCGAGCCCTTCTTCAGCGCGAACTGGATCTGGGTCTCGGGCGTCAGCATCAGCCTCGCCAAGGTCATCTGCGCCTTGGTGGTGGCCGGGTCTTTCGATTTCGGGAAGACGAACACGTCGCCGCCCATCACGTAACCGCCGCTCCCGTTGGACAGCACGGTGCAGCCATAATCCTTCTCCGGGACCTTTCCGGCGGCGACGAACTCGCCCTTGGCCCAGTCGCCCATGATCTGCATGCCGGCCTTGCCCTGGATGACCATGTTGGTCGCGTCATTCCAGTTGCGGCCCGGCGCGCCGGCGTCGACATAGTCCTTGAGCTTCTTGTAGGTGACGGCGACCTGTTTGAACTCGGCGCTCTGCGCCAGCGCCGCGTCGCGCTTGCCGAGGATGCCAGTCCACATCTGCGCGCCGCCGACGCCGATCATGACCGAGTTGAACAGGTTTTGCTCCCAGTTCTTCTGGCCCGAGAATGCCAGCGGGATCAACTTACCGTCGGCCTTCAGCTTGTCGAGAATGGCGATTGCGTCATTCCAGGTCTTCGGCTCGGTCGCGCCGATCGAGGCGAGCACGGCCTTGTTGTACCAGAGCCAGTTCTGACCGTGGATGTTAATCGGCACTGCGTACATCTTGCCGTTGCGGGTCGCCGCGGCGATGATCGCGGCGGGCATCACGCCCTTCCAGTTGCCTTCGGTGGCGACCGCATCGACATCGGCGAGCAGGTCGCCCTCAACCAGGTCGTCGAACTGTTTTCCGGTGTTGAGCTGCATGGCGGTCGGCGGATTGCCTGACACGGTGCGGCTGATCGCGGCGTTGCGCGCATTCGCTGCTCCGGCAACGGCGCTGTCGATCCAGGTGCCGCCGGCCTTGGTGAACTGATCGGCGAACACTTTGACGGCAGCCGCCTCGCCGCCGGAGGTCCACCAGTGGATGACTTCGGCCTTCATCTCCTCGGCCGAGACCGGCCGTGCGGCCAAGGACAAGGCCATGGCGGCAATCGCCACCGATGCGAACAGTGCGCGCTTCATCATTCCTCCCGATCTGCCTTTGCAGGCTGCTTGTCTTGGCCTCGGCCCCGAACGGGCTCTTAATAGCTTTACATGCCGATGTAATCGATTACATTGCCATCCTATCACAAGTTCAACGTTTTGCAAGCGCGGTGACGGCGGCGATCGTCGGGATGCAGAGATGGCAAAGCGAATCAGACAGATACGCCCGAAGGCGGCCAAGATCGCGGACGTTGCGCAGCTTGCCGGCGTCTCGGTCGCGACTGTCAGCCGCACGCTGGCGCGGCCCGAAGTGGTGACCGAGGAAACGCGCACGCGCGTGCTCGCCGCAGTGCGCGACACCGGTTACACGCCGAACATTTCGGCGCGGAATCTGCGCGTGCGGAAAACCATGGTGGTGCTGGTGGCGGTGCCGGACATCGCCAACCCGTTCTTTGCCGAGGTCTTGCAGGGCATCGACGACACCCTGTCGGCATCAGGCTATGGGCTCATCATCGCCAATCTGGCCGGCCCGCCCGAGAAGGAGGCGCGCTACGTCGACCTCGTCTGCGCAGGCCAGGCCGACGGCGTGCTGCTCCTGTGCGGCCATGTGATGCGAAGCGCGGACCGCGACCTGCGCGATGCACACGTGCCGCTGGTTGCGGCCTGCGAACATATTCCGGGCGAAAGTTTTCCGCAGGTCACGATCGACAATGTTTTCGCCGCACGTTGTGCGGCGCGGCACCTGATCGATCTCGGACACACGCGCATCGCCTATCTCAGCGGACCGAAATCCAACATTTTGGAGCAACAGCGTCTCGAAGGCTTTCGGCAGGCGGTGCGCGAGGCGGGGATTGCGGTTGACGCGGGCTTGATCCTGCCCGGCGATTTCACTTTTGCGACCGGCGTCGAGGGCGGCCGGGCGCTGCTCGCGCGCGCGCCAAAATCGCGCCCGACCGCGCTGTTCGCTGCCAATGACGAGATGGCGATCGGCCTGATCAAGACCATCCATGCCGCGGGCCTGCGCGTCCCAAAAGATCTCTCCGTCGTCGGGTTCGACGGCATTGCCTATGCCGATTATTGCGAGCCGACCTTGACCACCATCGTCCAGCCGCGCCGCGATCTCGGCGCCACCGCCGCCGCCGAATTGATCGCGCTGATGACGACGGGCAAGGCGCCCGCGCGAAACGAGATCCGGCTTCCCGCCTCGCTGGTCCTGCGCGACAGCACCTGCCCGCCACGGGCATGAAGGTGGACAATATACCGTTTCATAAAATTGCCCTACTTGCTCCCCCGCTCATGCCAATTGCCTTCAAGAAAGGGCCTCAATGGGCCTAGCAGGCTGGTACTGCAATTGTTGTGCGGTCATTCTGCAACCATCGGCCGCACAATCCCAAGTCAATTCCCGTGAAAATGCAATCTGATCTGGCAGTTCCTGACAATGTCTAGCGTCCAAGGGAGGGCGACGAATGGCTACCAACAACCTTAAACCGGGCGATCTCTATTTCGAAAACATGTTCAACGATGCGACCCGGATTCTCGAAGGTGGGCTTTGGCACAATACCGTTCCCGTAGGTAACCA
>NZ_JAFATE010000043.1 GCF_019244115.1 Bradyrhizobium sp. | reverse complement strand
CGAGGCGCCGAAGGGCGAGTTCGGCGTTTATCTGGTCGCCGACGGCTCCAACAAGCCCTACAAGTGCAAGATCCGCGCGCCGGGTTTTGCGCATCTGCAATCGATGGATTTCATCTGCAGGGGCCATCTGCTCGCCGACGTCTCCGCCATCCTCGGCTCGCTCGACATCGTGTTCGGGGAGGTCGATCGGTGATGGGGCAGGCGCCAATCCAGTTCGATCGCGCTTCAGGGGTGCTCGAAGGAGCAAGCCTCTGGGAGCGGACGGCTGCGCTGGCGCTGTCGACGGGATCGAAGATCTCGTCGCATTTTTCGCATATGGGCTACAATGCCTGCGCCAACCTGCTGCGCAAGACGCTGCCGGAGCGCAATATCGCGATCAGGCTGAATGACGACGCGGTGTTCGAGTTTCCCTATGGCGACGGCTATTGGAGCAAGCTGCTCAACCGCGCCTATACTTACGAGGACGAACTCGAGCTCCTGTTCGAGGATTCCATCAACGTCGACTACGTGCTGATCGATTGCGGCGCCAATTACGGCTACTGGTCGGTGCTGGTCTCGAGCAGGCCGTTCGGCGCGCACAAAGTGATTGCGATCGAGCCGTCGGCGCAGAATTTTCCAAAACTCGCCAATAACGCGCGTGTCAACGGCGACCGCTTCGAGATCATGAAATGCGCGATCGGGTCCGCGCGGGGCACCGCGCGACTGTCCGGCAGCAAGCACGAGGCGTTCAGCATCGCGGGCGCGACCAACGCCGGCGGCGAGGAGGTCCCGGTGATCCCGCTCGACAATCTGATCGCCGACGGCAAGGTCAATGCCGACGGAAAGTACCTGATCAAGCTTGACGTCGAAGGCGTCGAGATCGAGGCGATCAAGGGTGGCGCGCGGCTGCTTGCGGCCGACAGCGTGATCCTGTGCGAGGAGCACGGCAATGATCCCGACCACACCGTGTCGCGCTACATTCTCGACCAGACGCCGCTCAAGCTGATCGTCTACGATCCGCGCTCGAAGCGGCTGGAAACGGTGACCGAATTGTCGATCCTCGATCGCATCAAGGTCTCCACCCACGTCGGCTACAATGTGTTCGGCACAGCAAGCGCGTTCTGGCTCGAGCGGATCGACGCGCTGAACGCGAAGACCGCACGCCGCATGCAATGAAAGACTGAAAGCCCATGTCCGTCCGTCGCCTTGCACCGAAGGAATTGCAGCCCGCGAGCTTCACGTTCACGGAGGAGAATCTGGCGTTTGCGAAAGGCGAGATCGCAAAGTATCCGCCGGGCCGTCAGGCCTCCGCGGCGATCGCGATCCTGTGGCGGGTGCAGGAGCAGCACGAGGGCTGGGTTTCGGAAGCCGCGATCCGCGCGGTCGCCGACCTGCTCGAGATGCCCTACATTCGCATGCTGGAGATCGCGACCTTCTACACCATGTTCCAGCTGCAGCCGGTCGGCAAGAAGGCCCATGTGCAGGTCTGCGGCACGACGCCCTGCCGCCTGCGCGGCGCCGGCGACCTGATCGAGGTGTGCCAGAGCCGTATCCATCACGACCAGTTTCACCTGTCCAAGGACGGCAATTTCAGCTGGGAAGAGGTGGAGTGCCTGGGCGCCTGCGTGAATGCGCCGATGGTCCTGATCTGGAAGGACACCTACGAGGATCTCACCAAGGAAAGCTTTGGCAAAGTGCTCGATGGATTCGCCTCCGGCAGCCCGCCGAAGCCCGGACCGCAGAACGGCCGCCAGTTCTCCGCGCCGATCACTGGGCCGACCACGCTGAAGGAAACGACATGAAGCGTGATGGTGTGGCAAAGGCGCTGGCTGCCGAGAGGAGTGCGGCGATGAAGCATTGGCGCTATATCGGCCTGCATACCGTTGTGGCGGCCGCCTTCATTTTCGTGCTGCAGCGCTACACGCTGCAAGCGTCGCTCGAAACGAGCCTGTTGTGGGCCGTGGTGCTTGGCGGTTGCGCCGCCGGCCTTGCCTACACGCAGTCCAACCGCTGATCGGGAAGTCTTCATGCTCGACGACAAGGACCGCATCTTCAAGAATCTCTATGGCCTCCATGACTGGGGCCTCGAAGGCGCGCGCACTCGCGGCGCCTGGGACGGCACCAAGGCGATCATCGACAAGGGTCGCGACTGGATCATCGCCGAGATGAAGGCTTCCGGGCTGCGCGGTCGCGGGGGGGCCGGCTTCCCGACCGGGCTGAAATGGTCGTTCATGCCGAAGGAGTCCACCGACGGCCGGCCGAGCTATCTGGTGGTCAATGCGGACGAGTCCGAGCCCGGCACCTGCAAGGACCGCGAGATCATGCGGCACGACCCGCATCTGCTGGTCGAGGGCTGCCTGCTCGCGAGTTTCGCGATGGGCGCGCATGCCTGCTACATCTATGTGCGCGGCGAGTTCATCAGGGAGCGCGAGCGGCTGCAGGCCGCGATCGATCAGGCCTATGACGCCAGGCTGATCGGGAAGGACAATGTCAACGGCTGGCCGTTCGATCTCTATGTCGCCCATGGCGCCGGCGCCTATATCTGCGGCGAGGAGACAGCGCTACTCGAAAGTCTCGAAGGCAAGAAGGGCCAGCCGCGGCTGAAACCGCCATTCCCGGCCAATGTCGGGCTGTTCGGCTGCCCGACCACTGTCAACAATGTCGAGTCGATCGCGGTCGCGCCGGACATCCTGCGCCGTGGCGCGGCCTGGTTTGCCGGCATCGGCCGGCCCAACAACGTCGGCACAAAACTGTTCTGCATCTCCGGCCATGTCGAGCGCCCCTGCAATGTCGAGGAGGCGATGGGCATCCCGTTTCGGGAACTGATCGAAAAACACTGCGGCGGCATCCGCGGCGGCTGGGACAATCTCAAGGCCGTGATTCCCGGCGGCTCGTCGGTGCGCATGGTCCCGGCCGAGCAGATCATCGACACCCCGATGGACTTCGACAGCCTCGGCAAGCTGCGCTCGGGACTGGGCACGGCCGCCGTCATCGTGATGGACAAGTCGACCGACCTGATCCGCGCCATTGCGCGCATCTCCTATTTCTACAAGCATGAGAGCTGCGGCCAGTGCACGCCCTGCCGCGAGGGAACAGGCTGGATGTGGCGGGTGTTGACCCGCATGGCCGAGGGCCGCGCGCACAAGCGCGAGATCGATATGCTCTTGGAAGTCACCAAGCAGGTCGAGGGCCACACCATCTGCGCGCTCGGCGACGCCGCGGCCTGGCCGATCCAGGGCCTGATTGCGCATTTCCGTCACGAGATCGAGGCCCGGATCGACGCATACTCGCACAAGGCCGACATCGACGACGCCGGTGTGCTCGATCCCGCGCACATGGTCGCGGCGGAGTAGGACGAATGACGAAACTGATCATCGACGGCAAAGAGATCGATGTTCCGCCGGAGTACACGCTGCTACAGGCGTGCGAAGCGGCCGGTGCCGAGATTCCGCGCTTTTGCTACCATGAGCGGCTGTCGATCGCCGGCAATTGCCGGATGTGCCTGGTCGAGGTGAAGGGCGGCCCGAAGCCGGTTGCGAGCTGCGCCTGGGGCGTGCGCGACTGCCGTCCGGGCCCCAAGGGCGAGCCCCCGGAAATCTCCACCAAATCGCCGATGGTGAAGAAGGCCCGCGAAGGCGTGATGGAGTTCTTGCTCATCAATCATCCGCTGGACTGCCCGATCTGCGACCAGGGCGGCGAATGCGACCTGCAGGACCAGGCGATGGGCTATGGCGTCGACACCAGCCGCTTCGCCGAGAACAAGCGCGCGGTCGAGGATAAATATCTTGGTGCGCTGGTCAAAACCTCGATGAACCGCTGCATCCAGTGCACGCGCTGCGTGCGCTTCTCGGCGAAAGTCTGCGGCGTGCCGGAAATGGGCGCGACCGGCCGCGGCGAGGACATGGAGATCACGACCTATCTGGAGCATGCGCTCAGCTCCGAACTGCAGGGCAATCTGGTCGACATCTGCCCAGTCGGTGCGCTGACCTCGAAGCCGTATGCCTTTGCGGCGCGGCCCTGGGAGCTCGGCAAGACCCAGTCGATCGACGTCATGGACGGCGTCGGCTCGGCGATCCGGGTCGACACCCGCGGTCGCGAGGTCATGCGCATCTTGCCGCGCATCAATGAGGCCGTGAACGAGGAGTGGATCTCGGACAAGACACGCCACATCGTCGATGGCCTACGCACGCAGCGGCTGGACCGGCCCTATATCCGCGAGAATGGCAGGCTGCGCGCCGCGACCTGGCCGGAGGCCTTTGCCGCGATTGCCGCAAAGACCGCCCGCATCGACGGCAAGCGGCTGGGCGCAATCGCCGGCGATCTCGCCACCGTCGAAGAGATGTTCGCGCTGAAGGAGCTTTTGGCCAAATGCGGTTCGGCCAATGTCGCCGTGCAGGGCGGCGATGCCTTCGATCCCAAGGCGGGCCGCGCCAGCTACATCTTCAATCCGACCATCGCGGGCATCGAGCAGGCCGACGCGCTGCTCATCATCGGCGCCAATCCGCGCAAGGAAGCGGCCGTCTTCAATGCCCGCATCCGCAAGCGCTGGCGCACCGGCCAGCTCAAGATCGCTCTGATCGGCCCGAAGGCCGATCTGACCTACGACTATGAGCACATCGGCGCCGGAACGGACTCGCTTGTCGATCTGGCTGCGGCCAAGCACTCGTTCGCCGAGCTGCTGAAGGGCGCCAAACATCCGCTCGTGCTGGTCGGCGCCGGCGCCATTGCACGACATGACGGTGCCGCGATTGCCTCGCGCGCGGCAAAAATGGCCAGCGATTTTGGCGCGCTCAAG
>NZ_JAFATE010000012.1 GCF_019244115.1 Bradyrhizobium sp. | reverse complement strand
TTGCGCCGCAACGCGAGGCTTTCGTCGAAAAGGCGCGAACGCTGGATCAGGCCGGGCTGAAGCCGCAGGCGCGCGAGGCCTGGCAGGCAATCCTGAAGGTGATCCCGCACCATCAGGAGGCCGCAGGCCGGCTCGGGCGGCTGGCTTTTGAGGATCGCGATTACGCGAACGCCGCTTCGCTGCTCGAGCGGGCGACGGCGAGCGAAGCCCCCGCCCCCACATGGTTCGATCTCGGCCTCGTGCGTCAGGATCTGCGCGACTATCCGAGAGCTGTCGACGCCTACCGCAAGGCACTCGAAATCAAACCCGATCATGCCGAGGCCGCGCTCAATCTCGGCATCGTGCTGCAGGAATCGGGCGATCCAGATGCCGCGATGCAGGCCTATCGGACCGCCTATCGCCTGCGCCCAAACATGTTCGGCTCGATTGCGATGGCGCTCACGTCCGCCTCGCATGGCCGGCTGTGGCTCGACGAGGCGGCGCTCAGGCGCTCACTCGCGAGTTAGATGCCCGCGGCGGGCGCGAAAATGCTTGCGATAGACGTTGGGCGCGGCGAGCACATCGGCGACCGTCTTCGAATAGGACGCTTGCTGCGCGTCATCAAAACCTTCAAACACGAGCTCTGGCGCCTCGCGCGGCACCGCAAAGCATTGCGCGATCGGCGTGCCCTTCGGCAGCACGCCGACAAAATCCGGCGCGGTCCAAACAGCGGGAAAATTGATACCGCCATCGAAGAAGCGATCCGCATCGACCAGCCCCGTCACGGTGCGGAATGGCAGATCCGTGCGGTTCACCGGATGGGTGGAAAACAGCGACCAGCCGGGCTCGATCTCGATGGTCCAAAAGCTGTTGAACTTGATCGCAGCCTGCCCGGCATTGCCCAGCGGCGCCCCGGCGAGTTGGGCGGCGACATGGAAGCTTAAGGGCGCCCGCGGATGGCCCACCGTCGCAGGCTGCGGGATATCCCAGTCCCATGTGAACGCGCCACGATCGACCTTCACGTCACACGGCAGCGGGATCATGACGCCATAGGCCATCGCGTCGACGAAGGGTGGGCACTGTTTGACAGTGCGGATCTCGCGGCCGTGGATCTCCGAATGCGCCTTCGCCGGCATTTTGCGCAGCCAGTCGGGCAATTCGCCGCGCGCCGGCACCGGCCGCGGCAGATGCTGTTCCAGCGCCGGGTCGCAACGAAAGATCATGCGCATGTGAGATTCCCCGTCAAAGCATCGATGTTCGTGCTTTATACCGCCGTCATGCCCCACGGAAGCGGGGCATCCATTAATCACGACCGCCAGCGATCGACCCGAGATAGCGCGGCGTACTGGATCGTCCGCTTTCGCGGACGATGACCACTGAAAAGCAAGGCCGGGATCACTCCCGGCCTTCGTGTTGTCTTCCGCTGTCATGCCCCGCGAAAGCCCGGGCATCCAGTATTCCAGAGAGTTCGTCGTACTCTCGAACGCCGCGGCGTACTGGATCGCCCGGTCAAGCCGGGCGATGACGACGGAGAACATATCAATCGTTCGAGGCGCGCTTCGGCGGCGAGGCCGGCCACGACTTGATCAGCGTGTCGTAGTCGATGGTTTCGCCCTTCGGCTTCTCGTTCGCGAGCTTGCGCTGCGGAGCGATGTTGCCGTCCTTCTCCGACTTGCTGAACCAGTGCTCGGCGGTCTCCTTCTTGTTCAGCTTCGGCCCGCAATTGCCCTGCACACCCGACTTTTCAAGACGTTCGAGAACCGAGTCCTGGGCGGCGGCGAGCGCATCCATCGCGGCCTGCGGCGTCTTCGCACCGGACGACGCATCGCCGATGTTCTGCCACCACAATTGCGCAAGCTTCGGATAGTCAGGCACGTTGTTGCCGGTCGGGGTCCACTGCACGCGCGCGGGCGAACGGTAGAATTCGATCAGGCCGCCGAGTTTCGGCGCACGCTCGGTGAACGACGTGTCCCAGATGTCGGATTCACGGATGAAGGTGAGACCGACATGGCTCTTCTTCAGCGACGTCGTCTTGGAGACGATGAACTGCAGATAGAGCCAGGCCGCCTTGCGGCGGTCGACCGGGGTCGACTTCAACAGCGTCGCCGAGCCGACGTCCTGGTAGCCGAGCTTCATGCCGTCCTTCCAGTACGAGCCGTGCGGCGACGGCGCCATGCGCCATTTCGGCGTGCCGTCGGCATTCATCACCGGCAGGCCGGGCTTGACCATGTCGGCGGTGAAGGCGGTGTACCAGAAGATCTGCTGGGCGATGTTGCCCTGCGAGGGCACCGGGCCCGACTCGGAGAAGGTCATGCCTTGCGCCTGCGGCGGGGCATACTTCTTCAGCCAGTCGAGATATTTGACGATCGAATACACCGCCGCCGGCCCGTTGACGTCGCCGCCACGCTCGACCGAGGAGCCAACCGGACGGCAGCCTTCCATGCGGATGCCCCATTCGTCGACCGGCAGGCCGTTCGGAATGCCCTTGTCGCCGTTGCCGGCCATCGACAGCCAGGCGTCGGTGAAGCGCCAGCCGAGCGAGGGATCCTTCTTGCCGTAGTCCATGTGGCCATAGACCCGGACGCCGTTGATCTCCTTGACGTCGTTGGTGAAGAACTCGGCGATGTCTTCATACGCGGACCAGTTCACCGGCACGCCGAGATCATAGCCGTACTTGGCCTTGAACTTGGCTTTGTAGTCCGGATTCTGGAACCAGTCGTAGCGGAACCAATAGAGGTTCGCGAACTGCTGGTCCGGCAACTGGTAGAGGTGGCCGTTCGGCGCAGTCGTGAACGACTTGCCGATGAAGTCGTTCACGTCGAGCATCGGATCGGTGACGTCCTTGCCCTCGCCCGCCATCCATTCCGTCAGGTCGACGGCCTGGCCGTAGCGGAAGTGCGTTCCGATGAAATCAGAGTCGTTGATCCAGCCGTCATAGACGTTCTTGCCGGATTGCATCTGGGTCTGGATCTTTTCCACGACGTCACCTTCCTGGATGATGTCGTGCTTGACCTTGATGCCGGTGATTTCCTCGAACGCCTTGGCGAGCGTCCGCGATTCATATTCGTGGACGGTCAGGGTCTCGGACGTGACGTTGATTTCCATCCCCTTGAACGGCTCAGCGGCCTTGATGAACCACTGCATCTCCTTCAGCTGGTCGTCCTTCGACAAGGTCGAAGGCTGGAACTCGCTGTCGATCCATTTCTTGGCAGCGGCCTCATCGGCCAAAGCAGGCGCAGTGACCGCGGTCGACCCCGCCATCAGCGCGACCGCGCTCGTCATCATCAAGACCCGGGCACTGGTCAAAGGGCCCTTCCTTCGCTCTAAACGTCGCATGGTGTTCCTCCGTTGCAGCGACAAAACTAACCCAGGCCCGGGTTGACCCCGGATCTGCTCTCTTTCGCGTAAGGCTAGACCGTGCGGAAAATCAGCACGGCGCACCCGAGCGAAATCAGCGTTGCGAGCCACAGGCTCGAGACTTCGATGCCATCCTCACCAATCGGAAGCGTCGCGATGGTGTCGGTGCCGACTAGCCCGATCCAGACGAGATGGATGATCGCAGTCAGTATCAGCGACAGAAACAGGCGGTCGCCGCGCGTCGTCGGGATGCGCAGGACGCCGACGCGTTCGGCCTCCGGATAGGCGGCCGCGAGCCAGGTCATGACGGCAAGCGTGCAGCCGAGAGCCGCGAAGAAGATCGCAGTCGGCAGCGTCCAGGCCATCCATGCGATGCTGTCCATAGCGCCTCCTCACACCCGGCCGAGCGCAAAACCGCGCGCGATGTAGTTGCGGACGAACCAGATCACCAGCGCACCCGGAATCAGGGTCAGCACGCCAGCGGCCGCCAGCAGTCCCCAGTCCATTCCGGCTGCAGAGACGGTTCGGGTCATGATTGCCGAAATCGGCTTGGCGTTGACCGTCGTCAGCGTGCGCGCCAGTAGCAGTTCGACCCAGGAGAACATGAAGCAAAAGAACGCGGCGACGCCGATTCCGCTCGCGATCAACGGCACCAGTATCTTGGCGAAGAAACGCGGGAACGAATAGCCGTCGAGGAATGCGGTCTCGTCGATCTCGCGCGGCACGCCGGAGACGAATCCTTCCAGGATCCACACCGCGAGCGGCACGTTGAAGATGCAGTGCGCCAAAGCGACGGCCCAGGGCGTATCGAACAACCCGATCGCAGAATAGAGATTGAAGAACGGCAGCGCATAGACCGCGGCCGGCGCCATGCGGTTCGACAACAGCCAGAAGAACAGATGCTTGTCGCCGAGAAAACGGTAGCGCGAGAATGCGTAGGCCGCCGGCAGCGCCACCGTGACCGAGATGATGGTGTTGATGACGACATATTCCAGCGAGTTGATGTAGCCGGAATACCAGCTCTCGTCGCTGAAGATGCGCATGTAATGCTGCAGCGTCGGATGATGCGGCCACAGCGTCATGGTCGAGACGATCTCGCTGTTGGTCTTGAAGCTCATGTTGATGAGCCAGTAGATCGGCAACAGCAGGAACACCAGGAACAGCGACATGATGATGCGGCGGCCGGGAATCGTGTGCATCACGCAACCCCCTCTTTTTGCGGCCGCTCGATGCCGGCATTGGTCATCACGGTGTAAAACACCCAGCACACGATCAGGATGATCAAATTGTAGACCAGCGACAGCGCCGCGGCCTTGCCGAGGTCGAACTGCCCGAGCGCGATCTTGACGAGTTCGATCGAGATGAAAGTGGTCGAGTTGCCAGGGCCGCCGCCGGTGACCACGAACGGCTCGGTGTAGATCATGAAACTGTCCATGAAGCGCAGCAGCACCGCGATCAGCAGCACCCGGTTCATCTTCGGCAGTTGGATCGCGGTGAACACGGACCAGCGCGAGGCGCCGTCGATCTGCGCCGCCTGATAGTAGGCGTCGGGGATCGATTTGAGGCCGGCATAGCAGAGCAGCGCGACGAGACTGGTCCAGTGCCAGACGTCCATCACGATGATCGTGATCCAGGCATCGATGTCGTTGGCGACGTAATTGTAGTGGATGCCGATGTGGTTCAGCACATAGCCGAGCAGGCCGATGTCCTCGCGCCCAAAGATCTGCCAGATCGTGCCGACGACGTTCCAGGGGATCAGGAGCGGCAGAGCGAGGATCACGAGGCAGGCCGCGACCGTCCAGCCTTTGGTAGGCATCGACAGCGCGATCACGATGCCGAGCGGCACCTCGATGGCGAGGATCACGGCGGAAAAGACCAGATTGCGCCAGAGCGACGCAAAGAAGCGGCTGCCGAGATCGGTCGAGGGATCGAGCAGCTCCTTGAACCAGCCGACCCCGTTCCAGAAGAACTGGTTGTTGCCAAAGGTGTCCTGCATCGAATAGTTCACCACCGTCATCAACGGCAGGATGGCGGAGAACGCCACCACCGCGAACACCGGCAGCACCAGGAACCAGGCCTTCTGATTGACGGTCTTGTCCATCAGGCGGCTCCCTCGACCAGGCGGCTGTCGGCATAGACGTGCACGTTGGACGGCTCGAACTTCAGCCCGACGCAGCCCTCCGACGGCGCAAAACCTGCCGGCACGCGCGCGGCGAACTTCACATCCCCCACCCTCACCCGGGCAAAGCGGATGCGGCCGAGATCGTCGATGCGGTCGATCTTGGCCTTGAGCAGGCCGGGCGTCGGCGCCGCGACCTCGACGAATTCGGGACGCACGCCGATTTCGATTTTGGCGCCCGGCGGCAGCGCGTCATAGCCGCGGCTCAGCGCAATCGTATGACCATCGATCCGCGCCTCGCGGCCTTTGACCTCGGCAGCAATGATGTTCATGCCGGGCGAGCCGATGAAATAGCCGACGAAGGTGTGTGCCGGCTTCTCGAACAGTTCCGCTGGCGTGCCGCTCTGCACGACACGGCCGTCATGCATCACCACCACGGTGTCGGCGAAGGTCAGCGCCTCGGTCTGGTCGTGGGTGACGTAGATCATGGTGAGGTCGAGCTCGCGGTGCAGCGCCTTCAGTTTCGAGCGCAGCTGCCATTTCAGCTCGGGATCGATCACGGTGAGCGGCTCGTCGAACAGTACGGCGGCGACATCGGACCGCACCAGGCCTCGGCCGAGCGAGATCTTCTGTTTGGCATCGGCCGTCAGCCGCGTCGCTTTGCGTTTGAGGTCGGCGGTGAGATCGAGCAGGCGGCCGATTTCGGCGACACGCTTGTCGACCTCCGCCTTCGGCACGCCGCGGTTCTTCAGCGGGAAGGCGAGATTCTGCCCGACCGTCATGGTGTCGTAGATGACGGGAAACTGGAACACCTGCGCGATGTTGCGCTCACGCGTCGACCGCAGCGTGATATCTGTGCCGTCGAACAGGATCTTTCCACGCGATGGCGTGACAATACCGGAGATCAGGTTGAGCAGCGTGGTCTTGCCGCAGCCGGACGGCCCGAGCAGCGCATAGGCGCCGCCCTGCCGCCAGGTCATCGAGATCGGTTTCAGCGCAAAACTTTCCGGCGCGGCATCGTTGCCGCCGTAGGAATGCGCGAGGTCGACGAGGTCAATGCGAGCCATGCTGCATTTCCCTCAGGTGTGGCCAGGCGCGGCGACGAGCCGGCCGGCCGTGTCGAACACGAAGACATTCTCCGGATCGAGTACCGCGTCCAGCACATCGCCGGGCTCGAATTCGTGCACGCCGTGCAGCACGGCCACCCAGTTGGACTGCTCGCGATGCAGATGCACAAAACTTTCCGAGCCGGTGATCTCGGTCACCGTCACGGTCGCGGGAAAGGCGTGACGGCCGGCGGCCCCGTTGGCAATTTCGAGCTGATGGGCGCGAAAGCCGACGCGATAGTCGCCGTCGGCGAGCTTCGCATAGAGCCCGGACGCCGGCACTTCGATGCCGCCGCCGTAAGCGACCGAACCGTTGCGCTTCTGGATCGGCACGGTGTTGAGCGGCGGATCGGAAAACACCTGGGCGACGCGCATCGTATCGGGGTGACGGTAGACGCTCGACGTCTCACCCGCCTGCAGCACCTGCCCTTCCCACATGCACACGGTGCGGCCGCCCAGCAGCAGCGCCTCGGACGGCTCGGTGGTCGCATAGACGAAGATGGCGCCCGAGGCCTCAAAGATGCGCGGCAGCTCGGCGCGTAGTTCCTCGCGCAGCTTGTAGTCGAGATTGGCCAGCGGCTCGTCGAGCAGCACGAGGTCGGCGCCCTTGACCAGCGCACGCGCGATCGCGGTGCGCTGCTGCTGGCCGCCGGAGAGCTGCAGCGGCGTGCGCTTCAAGAACGGTTCGAGCCGCAGCAGCTTTGCCGCTTCCATCACCCGCGCGTCGATCTCGGCGCGCGGCTTGCCCTGCACCCGCAGCGGCGAGGCGATGTTTTCGTAGACGCTGAGCGCCGGATAATTGATGAACTGCTGATAGACCATCGCGACCGAGCGCTGCCGCACGTCGATGCCGGTGACATCATTGCCGTCGACCAGCACGCGACCCATGGTCGGCTTGTCGAGGCCGGCGAGCAGCCGCATGATCGAGGTCTTGCCGGACAAGGTCGGGCCGAGCAGCACGCTCAAGGTGCCCTTCTCTAGCGTCAGCGAGACGTCGCGAATGGTCGGCAGGCCGTCGACCGTGCGGGTGACGTGGTCGAGCGTGACGCTCATGTCCGCCCTCCCATTTCGCGCAACGGCGCCTCGGCCGGACCGCTCGATGCGGCAATCCAGTCGTCGATCGCGGCGATCTCGGCGGAAGACAGCCGCAATCCCAGTTTTGACCGGCGCCAGACGATGTCTTCCGCCGTCACGGCCCATTCCGACGCCATCAGATATTTGACCTCGCGCGCCGTCAAGGTCGCGCCGAAGGACGGGCCGAGGTCAGCCGCGGTCCTGGCATCGCCGAGCAGCTTTGCGGCGCGAGTGCCGTAGGCATGGGCGAGCCGGCCGGCATGAATCGGATCGAGGAAGGGATAGTTGCGCTGCAACTCCGCTGATAGCGCGGGAATCGCTGATACGTCCATGTCGCCGCCGGGCAGCGGCGACTTGCCGGTCCAGCCCTCCCGTGCCTTGGCGCTGTGCAGATACGGTTCCAGCCGCTCCAGCGCTTCTTCCGCGAGCCTGCGATAGGTCGTGATCTTGCCGCCATAGATCGACAGGAGCGGCGCGCCGCCCACCATGTCGAGTTCGAACACGTAGTCGCGCGTCGCGGCCTTCGCTTCGCTGGCGCCATCATCATAGAGCGGACGGACGCCGGAATAGGTCCAGACCACGTCCTCCGGCTTCACGGATTTTGCCAGATATTCGCTCGCCGAGGCGCAGAGATAGCTGATCTCTGATGCCGTCGCCTTCACCTCGGCCGGGTCGCCCTCAAAATCCTGGTCGGTGGTGCCGATCAGCGTGAAATCGTCCTGATACGGAATGACGAAGATGATGCGACCGTCGGCGTTCTGAAAAATGTAGGCGCGGTCGTGCTCGTAGAGCTTCTTCACCACGATATGCGAGCCCTGCACCAGCCGCACCTTGGCCTTCGCATTGACCCCGACGCCGCGCGTCAGCACGTCTTCGACCCAGGGCCCGCCGGCATTGACCAGCACACGCGCGCGCACGCTCGAACGCGCGCCGCTTATGGTGTTTTCGAGGTCGACCTGCCAGATGCCGTCGACCTGCCGGATCGACACCGCACGCGTGCGCGTGCGGATGTCGGCGCCGCGGTCCGCCGCGTCGCGTGCGGTCAGCACCACGAGGCGCGCGTCGTCGACGAAGCAGTCGGAATATTCAAAACCCCTGGTATAGCGGTTGGGGATCAGCGGTCGGCCGACCGCATCCGTCGTCAGGTCCACCGAGCGTGTTGGTGGCAGCAGATGCCGGCCGCCAATGTGGTCGTAGAGGAACAGGCCGAGCCGCAGCAGCCAGGCCGGGCGGAGGCCCGCATGGTGGGGCAAAACGAAACGCAGCGGGCGAATGATATGAGGCGCGATCTGCCAGAGAATCTCGCGCTCGATCAGCGCCTCGCGCACCAAACGAAACTCGTAATACTCGAGATAGCGCAGGCCGCCATGCACGAGCTTGGTCGACCAGGACGATGTCCCGCTCGCCAAATCATTCATTTCACAGAGAAAAACGGAATTGCCCCGCCCCGCCGCATCGCGCGCGATGCCGCAGCCATTAATGCCGCCTCCAATGATGGCGAGGTCGAAAATCCGATCCAACGAACGTTTCCCCAAGACGATCGCCTTCGTTTTCGGCGACTTTACTTTCGATTTTGACCTAACCACAAATTAAAACGAAAGCAAACGAAAAAGTGAAAAAATTGCGGCGGGTGGGAGCCCGCGCCTTCGCTCTGTGAGTCCAGGGATGCTTTCTGCGAGCGCGGGAGCGGTCGTCCGGCTCTTGAAACCGTTCGGGCGGCTTCAGCGGTTGCCCGCATCGGATCCGCGTCGGAGCGGAATAGGCGCGCCCTCGATAGTCGCCTCGGCCGCCTCGTCGATGTCTGCCGCCGGCTTGTCCATCGCCTCAATCACCTGGATGCCACGGGAATGACAGATATTGGCGAGCCCTGCCGGGAGCGCAGCGTCGGTCACAAAAGTCTGGATCTGGCTCATATGGGCGATGCGCACCGGCGCGCTGCGGGTGAATTTCGTCGAGTCGGCAACGAGGATCACGGCACGCGCGTTGGCGATGATCGCCTGCGCCACCTGCACCTCGCGATAGTCGAAATCCAAAAGTGCGCCCTCCTCGTCGATCGCGGACGCGCCGATGATCGCATAATCGACCTTGAACTGCCCGATCAGCTGCGTCGCGGTCGAACCGACCACGGCGCCATCGGCGCGGCGCACGGCGCCGCCCGCCACGATCACCTCGATGCGTGGATGGCGATACAGCAGCATCGCGACGTTGAGATTGTTGGTGATGACGAGCAGATCCTCGTGCGAAGTGAGCGCGCTTGCCACCTCCTCCGTCGTGGTGCCGATGTTGATGAAGAGCGAACAGCCGTTCGGAATCAGCGCAGCAGCGGCGGCGCCGATCGCCTTCTTCTCCTCGGCGGCCACGAAACGCCGCGCCTCATAGGCGAGGTTTTCCACGCCGGAGGCGATCATCGCGCCGCCGTGGATGCGGGTCAGCGCGCGCTGCTCGCAGAGATCGTTGAGGTCCTTGCGGATGGTCTGCGCTGAGACCTCGAAACGCCGCGCGAGGTCTTCCACCAGCACACGGCCCGAGGCTCGGGCAAGGTTGAGGATTTCGGTCTGGCGATGCGACAATCCGGGCATGGCATCTAACCCCTTGAAACAACGCCAAGGTAGCGCCTTTGCCCATGCGGTCAACGCGCAAAGTGGGTTAATGGGGGCTGCCGCAGCGCGTCGAAGCTGCCTCTCGACAAAGCGGGCCGCCGGCGCAAGACTGCCCGGACAAGCAAAATCCAGGGAGGAACCGATGACCATCACGCGTCGTGATTTGGCGATATCAGCGCTTGCGCTTTCCCTGCTCACCGCGGGTCCGGCCTTCCCCGGCGCGGATGAGGATGCGATCGCGAAAAATCTCGAAGCCTTCCGCGCCGCACAGGTGGCCGGGAATACCGAGGTGCTCGCCTCGCTCTGCATGGACGAACTCAGCTACAGTCACTCCAGCGCCAAGATCGACACCAAGGCGTCGCTGCTCGAGGGCATCGCCAAGGCCAACTACAAATGGGCGCCGCTGGAGTACAAGGATCCGACCATCCGCGTCGTCGGATCGGCCGCGATCGTGCGTTTCAATTTCGTCGGCGAGCAGGAATTCACGGACGGCAAGAAGACGCCGCAGAACCTGCACATCCTGATGAACTGGGTGAAGCAGGGCAACGACTGGAAGCTGTTGTCGCGCGCCGCGACGAAGCTGTGAGTTAACTCGTCATAGCAGGAACGTAGCCCGGG
>NZ_JAFATE010000833.1 GCF_019244115.1 Bradyrhizobium sp. | reverse complement strand
GAAACGATGCAGACGCATCTGCCGCTGTCGGATGCCGAGGCGCGGCGGCGCGCGATCGAGTGGCTCGAGCGCGTCGGCATTCCCGCCGCAGCGCAGCGGATCGATGCTTATCCGCACGAATTCTCGGGCGGGATGCGCCAGCGCGTGGTGATTGCGCTCGCGATCTGCGCCGAGCCCGAGCTGATTATCGCCGACGAGCCGACCACCGCGCTCGACGTCTCGGTGCAGGCCCAGATCATCGCGCTGATCAAGCGGCTCGGCCGCGATCACGGCACCGCCGTGATGCTGGTGACGCACGACATGGGCGTGATCGCCGAGACCTGCGACCGCGTCGCGGTGATGTATTCCGGCCGTATCGCCGAGATCGGCCCGGTGCAGGACGTCGTCAGGAACCCGCTGCATCCCTACGCCAAGGGCCTGATGGGCGCGATTCCGACGCTCGCAGGCGACACCCACCGGCTGATCCAGATTCCCGGCGCGATGCCAAGGCTGTCGGCGATCCCCAGGGGATGCCCGTTCAATCCGCGCTGCGCTCACGCGTTCGAGCGCTGCCACATCGAGCGGCCGGAGCCGATCCGAAAGGACACCCAGGCCGTCGCCTGCCACCTGTTCGACGTCACGGAGAGCGCGGCATGACCGCTCCGTTCGTCGAGGTGAAAAATCTGCGCCAGGTTTTCGATGTCTCAAGGCCCTGGCTCAACCGGGTTCTGGAAGGCGGCCGTCCCGAATATCTCCGGGCGGTCGACGGCGTCAGCTTCGACATCAGGAAAGGCGAGACTTTTGCGCTTGTCGGCGAGTCCGGCTCCGGCAAGACCACGGTGGCGCGCATGGTCGTCGGCCTGCTCGCGCCGACGTCGGGCGATGTCTTGATCGACGGCGTCTCGATGACGGACCCACGGCAGGCCTTCGTGCGGCGCCGGCTGCGCCGCCGCATCCAGATGGTGTTCCAGGATCCTTACGCGTCCCTCAACCCGCGCTTCCGCGTCGATGCGATCATCGCCGAACCGATCCGCGCCTTCGACCTGATCCAGGGCGAGCGCCAGATTGTCGAACGGGTCGGCGAGCTGTTGAGCCTGGTCGGCCTGCATCCCGACGACGGCAAGAAATTTTCGCACGAGTTTTCCGGCGGCCAGCGGCAGCGCATCGCGATCGCGCGGGCGCTGGCCTCCGAGGCCGAGTTCATCGTCTGCGACGAGCCGACCTCGGCGCTCGACGTCTCGGTGCAGGCGCAGATCCTCAACCTGATGCGGGACCTGCAGGACAAGTTCGGCCTCACCTATCTCTTCATCAGCCACAATCTCGCTGTCGTGCGGCACATGGCGAGCCGCATCGGCGTGATGTATCTCGGCCGCATCGTCGAGATCGCGGACGGGCGCGAACTGTTCGCTGCGCCTCGCATGCCCTACACAAAAATGCTGCTCGGCGCGGTGCCGGATCTGGCGATGAGCGGGCGGCAGCGGATTCCGGTACGCGGCGAGATCCCCAACCCCATCGACCCGCCACCCGGCTGCGCCTTCAACCCGCGCTGTCCGCTCGCGTTCGATCTCTGCCGCAAGGAGGCGCCCGCCCTGATCAACGGCGTCGCATGCCATGCGGTCAACGCTCCGGCTGACGCGGTGACCGTGTCGTGAGAGCGACGCGTATGAGGCATCTCGCGACAGGCGTTGGCATGTCGGCCCCCCTATGGTCAATTGCCCGCGTTCAACAGCGCCGGTCGCACGATGAGTTTTGGGCTGACCTGTCCTGGTATCGCAGCTGCGCCCCCTGTCCTCGCTTGCGGGGAGAGGGTTGGGGTGAGGGGGAGTCTCCACGAGCGCCGTGCTTGGAGAATCCCCCTCACCCGGATTGCGCTGAAGCGCAATCCGACCTCTCCCTGCAAGCGGAGAGAGGTGAACTGCACCCGCCGCCAGGCCAATTCAAGCAACGACCCCGCGCGCAAGTGGAATTTTTAGATGGGCAACATCAATCCTGATCTATTCACCACCCGGCCCGAAATCGAAGGCACGTTTGGCGTCGTCGCCTCGACGCACTGGATCGCGACCGCGGTCGGCATGGCGACCCTGGAGAAAGGCGGCAATGCGTTCGACGCCGGCGTCGCCACCGCTTTCACGCTGCAGGTGGTCGAGCCGCATCTCAATGGCCCCGGCGGCGACGTGCCGATCATCGTGCATGAGGTGAGGCGCGGGCGCACGGAAGTGATCTGCGGACAGGGGCCGGCGCCCGCGCGTGCGACGATTGCACATTATCGCAGCGAAGGGCTCGACATGGTGCCCGGCACCGGGCTGCTCGCGGCCTGCGTTCCCGGCACATTCGAATCCTGGATGCTGCTGCTCCGCGACTATGGCAGCATGCGGCTCCGCGACGTGCTGGAGCCCGCGATCTCCTATGCGCGCGACGGCTATCCGCTGGTCGAGCGGGCGTCCGCCACGATCAAGACCGTCGAGCAGTTGTTCAGACGACATTGGCCGAGCTCGGCCGCCGTGTATCTGCCGAACGGGGCGGTGCCGACACCTGGCACGCTGTTCACCAATACGCGGCTCGCCGAGACCTACACCCGCATCCTCAAAGAGGCGGAAAGCGCAGGCTCGGACCGCGACGTGCAGATCGAACGCGCGCGCGCGGCCTGGTCGCAGGGCTTTGTCGCCGAAGCCATCGACCGCTTCTGCCGCACGCAGGAGGTGATGGACGTCTCGGGCACGCCGCACAAGGGCGTGCTTTCGGCCGACGACATGGCGCGCTGGCAGCCGAGCATCGAAGCGCCCCTCACCTACGACTATGGCCGCTACACCGTCTGCAAGGCCGGCGTCTGGAGCCAGGGCCCTGTCATGCTGCAGCAGCTCGCGCTGCTGAAAGGGTTTCAGCTCGACGGGGTCGATCCGGCGGGGCCGGAGTTCATCCATCTGCAGATCGAATGCGCCAAGCTCGCCTATGCCGACCGTGAAAAGTTTTATGGCGATCCGAACTTTTCGGAAATCCCGATCGCGACGCTGTTGTCGGATGCCTATAACGACGAGCGCCGCAAGCTGATCTCGGAGAACGCTTCGCTCGAGCTGCGACCCGGCTCGGTCGAGGGCTTTGGCGCCGTCGTCAAACTGCGCCGCGCCGAGGGCCATCGCGAGGCCGTCGGAGCGATGGGTGCCGGCGAGCCGACCGTCGGCCGTTTTGGCGAGGTGCGCGGCGACACCGTGCATTTCGACATCATCGACCGCGACGGCAACATGATCTCCTCGACGCCGTCGGGCGGCTGGCTGCAATCCTCGCCCGTGATCCCGGAGCTCGGCTTCTGCCTCGGCAGCCGCGCGCAGATGTTCTGGCTGGAGGAAGGCCACCCCGCCTCGCTCGCGCCGGGCAAACGCCCGCGCACCACGCTGTCGCCGACCATGGCGCTGCGCGACGGCGAGCCGTATCTGGCCTGGGGCTCGCCCGGCGGCGACCAGCAGGACCAGTGGATCACGCAGTTCTTCCTGCGCCACGTCCACGCAAAGCTGAACCTGCAGGAGGCGATCGACGCGCCGGCATGGCACTCCGAACATTTCCCGATCTCGTTCTGGCCGCGCACCGCGCGGCCCGGCGTGATGGTGGTCGAGAACCGCGTGCCTGAGGCGACACGCGACGAGCTGACCCGCCGCGGCCATGTCGTCGAGGTCGGCCCCGACTGGTCGGAGGGCCGCCTCACCGCGGCCTCGCGCGTCGGCCGCCGCCGCCGCGCCGCCGCCAATCCCCGGGGCATGCAGGGCTACGCCGCGGGCCGGTGAGAGGTGCGATGAGTTTTGTTCTGACCAGTCGCCCGGCGAAAGCTGTTCACCTCTCCCCGCTTGCGGGGAGAGGTCGAAATTCGCGCGCGTCGCGCGAATTTCGGGTGAGGGGGACTCTCCGCGAGCTCGGTTCCTTGAGAGTCCCCCTCACCCCAACCCTCTCCCCGCAAGCGGCAGGGCAACCGCATATGGCGTTTGAACGCTGGCGATGCGCTCCCTCCCCCGCTTGCGGGGGAGGGCTGGGGTGGGGGCGTCGTGCGAAAAAGGCTGCAGCTGAGGCCGGGGCGGCCCCCACCCGCCGCGCAAGCGCGGCGACCTCCCCCGCAAGCGGGGGAGGCAAACGGAGAGAGCGCCAC
>NZ_JAFATE010000775.1 GCF_019244115.1 Bradyrhizobium sp. | reverse complement strand
CGAAATGCCGGGCGGTCTGACCGGGTGGGTGCAGAAATTCCAGGACAACCAGGCGCAGACCAATTTCTGGGCGGCGTTCCTGGCCGAAGGCAATACCATCAATGCGACGCTGGCCAAGATCGCCAACGGATCGGGAACGGCGAGCGCGGGATTGGTCACGCAGATCCAGAACTACGAGGCGTTCGGCCGCACGTTCGATGCCGCACAGGGCGCGGTGTTTCAGGGCCGGTTCGACAACGAACTCAACGGCGGCACGCTGCAGGCTGACACGATGGCCGCAGTGACAGGCCTTCAGGGCATTTTGAATGGCGATACCGGCGCTGCGCTCGCCGCCGACAAGGCGATGATCACCGCGGCCGGTCAGGGCTTTGCCGCCGACGCGATGGACGTCTCCGGCAACAACATCGCGATCGGCGGCGCCACCTATGTCGGCAGCGCCACGACGGTCAGCACCGCGACCTCGGTGCACGGCATCGCGCAAGGCACCATTCCGGTGACCGCGAATCCGAATATCGCCAATGGCACTGGCGGCACCGTCACATCGCCGGGCGGCGGCGGTGGTGCGGGCGGCGGCGGTGGTGGTGCGGGCGGCGCCATGCCGATCAACTTCAATCCGACTGCGCTGGCGAACGGCACATCGAACCTGCTCGTGCGTGCGTCCGCGCTCCAGCACACGACGGACCTGGTCACCTCCGGCGTCGTGTTCAATGATGCGGTGCGCCTGTCGACCGGTCTGTTCTCCACGCCGGCGAACAGCGGTGGCTCGGTGCCGTTCCTCGGCGAGTTCACCCAAGACATCACCGCGGTGCAGACCGATATCGCCGCCATGCTCGCCAATCCAGGCGCCGTTACGCTCGGCGGCAAGGCTTTTACGCTGAACGCCACCGATACGGCGGTGCTGACCAACATCCAGGGCCAGCTCGGCACGATCCTCGCCGCGGCCCCGCAGACCACGAACGCAGCGACCTTGGCGGCGGCCGATCAGACCATCCACAACGTGGAGGCGCAGATCCTGCAGGAGATCAAGGGCGACGCGCATCTGGCCGGTGCGCTGAACGGGGTCACCTTCCTGGCCAACACGGGTGCAACCGATGTCGCGTTCCAGGGTCTTCCCGCCGGCAATGACAGCGCGGCAAACCTGGCTGCAGCAACCGCAGGCACCAGCCTGAAGGCCGTTGGCGAGGTGTTCAACGCCGGCGCCGATCTCGCGCTTGGCGGGATCAACGCCAACAATCTCAACCAGATCACCGGCGACTTCACTGCGGTTCAACAGGGCCTGACCAAGATCTTGGGCAACGCGACCGCGCTCGCCGCGATCGAGAACGGTGAGACGGCCACCGCCGCGCAGCTGACCACGATTCACCTGCAGACGATCCTGAACCAGATCAACACGCAGCTCAACAAGTATGATCCCGCGGAGGTGAACGCCAATCCGACCGCCCTGCGCGGCACGGCGGACAATCTGCTCGACATCATCGACATCGCGCAGAACGATGCCAACATCAACATGGCTGCCGGCGGGAGCGGCGCGCCAGGGCATGTTGGCGGCTTCGCCGAAATGCCGGGCGGCCTGACCGGATCGGTGCAGAAGTTCCAGGACAGCCAGGTGCAGACCAACTTCTGGGCCGCGTTCCTCGCCGAAGGCAATACGATCAACGCGACCTTGACCAAGATCGCCAACGGTTCGGGCACGGCAAGCGCTGCCTTGGTCACGCAAATCCAGAACTACGAGGCGTTCGGTCGCACGTTCGACGCGGCTCAGGGCGCAGTGTTCCAGGGCCGCTTCGACAACGAACTCAACGGCGGTACGCTGCAGGCCGATACGGCGGCTGCGGTGAAGGGCCTTCAGGGTATTTTGAACGGCGACACCGGCGCTGCGCTCGCCGCCGACAAGGCGATGATCGCTGCGGCCGGCCAGGGTTTTGCCGCCGACGCCATGGACGTCTCCGGCAACAATATCCCGGTGAACGGCGGTACCTATGTCGGCACGGCGACGACGGTGAGCACGGCCACCTCGATCAAGGGAACGGCACAGGGCGCCATCCCGGTGACCGCCACCCCGAACATCGCGAACGGCACCGGCGGCGCCGCGGCGACGACCACCGCGCAAGGCAATGGTAGCAGCATGGGTGGACACGGCCATGATGCGGACGACCACAGCACGGCTGCGGCCAACGCGGGTGGTGCCAAGCCGAGCACCGCACCGGCTGCGACCGCCGCCAATACCCACGCGACCCAGCCGGCGGCCACGTCGCACGCGACGGGTGCAACCCACACGATGATCACCATGCACGATCTGATGCATGCGGAGGCCATTGCCCATCAGATGCACTGGGCCTGATCGCTAAGGGCCGTCCGGCACCCTCGAATGCTTCCCGGCGCAGAACGCAAGGTTCTGCGCCGGTTTTGCTTTTTGGACCTGCTCGGTGTATCCCCCGGCTGGCCGCGCCCTGCCGCTGTTGATAACCTTGAAGCCGAGGCCACCCCTCGCGTGACAGACCCGCGCGCCGTGTTATCGACGCCGTTTCAGCCCCAACCTGCCCGCCAAGATCGACCCCACACGGAAATCCAGACCATGCGCATCACCCTCGTCGGCTCGCGCCATTTCGGCGTGACCACATTGAATACGCTCAGAGAGCATGGGGTCGAGGTTATCCGAGTGGTCGTTCACGATGCCGAGGACCGGCTGGTCGCGGCGGCGCGAGCCGCCGGCATCGAGGTCGTGGTGCAGGCGAACCCCAAACTGGTGGTCGCCCCCGAGATCGCGCCGCAGACCGACCTGATCGTCACCGCCCACAGCCACGCGCGCGTCGCCCGGGCGGCGCTTGCCGCCGCAAAACTCGGTGGAATCGGCTACCACCCGTCGCTGCTGCCGCGCCATCGTGGTCTCGCCGCGGTGGAATGGACCATCAAGGAGGGTGACCCGATCGCCGGCGGCACGGTCTACCATCTCGCCGACCGAATGGATGCGGGCGCGATTGCCGTGCAGGACTGGTGCTTCGTCAAGAAGGGCGAGACGGCGCGCGAATTGTGGGAGCGCGCGCTGGCGCCGCTCGGTCAGCGCCTGCTCGCCGAGGCCATCGACTACGCCAAGACCCACGGCACCCTGCCCGCCAAACCCCAGGACGAGCAGTTTGCGACCAAGGCGCCCGCGCTCGCCTCCCATTAGCAGGGGCCAAATCGGCCGATTCCCGCATCAAATCCCACCGGCCGCCTCACGAAGGCCATTCAGGTTAACCTTTATGTAATTGAAAATGCTGGAATATTTTTTCTTTTGGCGTCGCAGCATATTTTCGTCACATTTGATCCGAATAAGCCGTCCATCACCCGAAATTGAGGATCTGCTTCATCATGCGTCGCAACCGCATTGGTTTGGTTCTGTTTGCCTCGGTTCTCGCCGGGGCCGTCTCGCCTGCTCTCGCCCAATCCCCGTATGATGGGCTCTGGACCGTCACCATCGTCACCAACAGCGGCAGCTGCGAGCCGACCGCGAGCTCCACGCTGACGGTCACCGACGGTAAAATTTCCGCGCCCGGCTCCGACGTGACTGGCAGCATCGGACATGAGGGCCTAGTTAAGGTCTCGATCAACGGTGCCTATGCAAATGGGCAGATCACGGGCAACACCGGATCGGGGAAGTGGAATGGTGCTTCGGCAGGGATTCCGTGCAGCGGTCGCTGGCACGCCGCGCGGCAAGGATGATGATACGGGCGCGTCTTGCGCGCCTCTAATGACCCGGCGGCTGCTGACGGCAGCCGCCGTTTTGCTGTTCACCACGTTTTTCAGCCCGCCCAGCCAAGCGCAGTCAGGTCCCTTCGCCGGAATGGCCGGCCGCTGGGCCGGCGGCGGCTCCATCAGCCTGGAGGACGGCTCGACCGAGCGCATCCGCTGCCGCGCCACCTATGCCGTCTCCGGGCCTCAGATGCAGCTCAATCTGCTTTGCGCCAGCGACTCCTACAGGTTCGATCTGCAAGGCGAAGTCGTCGACGAGGGCGGCGTCATTACCGGGAACTGGAGCGAATCGAGCCGCGGCATTACCGGAACGCTGCAAGGCCGCGGCGGTGGCGGCCGCTTTGACGTGGCAGCCAACGCGGCCGGCTTCAATGCCCAGATCTCGCTGACCACGCGCGGCAACCGCCAGTCGGTCGTGATACGGGGCGATAGCCAGTTCCGCGGCGCCACCATCACCCTGTCGCGCTGAAGGGTCTTTAGGCGACTTTCGGCGGGGCGAGCTGCGCGGCCGTCTTCTTGATCGTCTTGGCGATCAGGAGCGCCTGCTCCTTGCTCAGCGCAAAGTCCTGAACGCCCTTGTGGGTGGTCAGCGACAACACCATGAGATGCGGCTCCTGCTCCGGCCATCCGGTTGCAAAGGCTGTCACGAAGTCCGCGGACGTCATTCGATTCGCTGTCATTTTCCTGCACCCTTGCGGCCGCCGGGATGACGGCGGCGAGTTCGATCTCGTCCCCCGGCGGTAGCATCGACGGAGCCGGCGATAAAGAGCAGGAGCAGCGCTGGAGCGGTCCATCCAAAGGCTTCCTGCCCGAGCCCAGTTTTGCTGAACCTGCGCGCTGCATTCCAGCGTCGACATTTTGCTGGTTGCCAAGGCTTTTGGCGTCACCGATACGGATGCCCCCTGCCCCGTTTCCGAGCCCCATGGACAAGACTCAATCCAAGATTCAATCCAAGACGAAGGCCGCGCTGTGGATGGCAGGCTGGCTGTCGCTGATGCTGGTGATGGCGGTCGCCGGCCGCGAGGCAACGCGCGAACTGAACGTGTTCCAGATCATGGAGGTGCGTTCGCTGCTCGGCTTCCTGTTCCTGTTGCCGATGATAAGTCGCGGCGGAGGTTTTCATGCGCTCCGAACCAAACGCCTGCCGCTGCATGCGGCCCGCAACTTGATCCACTATGGCGCGCAGCTCGGCTGGTTTTTCGCCCTGACGCTGATTCCGATCGGCCAGGTGGTCGCGATCGAATTCACCATGCCGATCTGGACCGCGATCCTGGCCGCCTCGCTGCTCGGCGAGCGCATGACGGTGTCGAAGGCCACCGCAATCGTGCTCGGCATCATCGGCGTCGTCATCATCGTGCGTCCCGCGACCGGGGAGATCAATCCCGGCCAGTTGATCGCGCTCGCCGCTGCCGTCGGTTTTGGCGTCTCGATGGCGCTGGTCAAGTCGCTGACGCGCACCGAAAGCGCGCTGTCGGTGATCTTCTGGATGACCGTGGTCCAGGCGACCGCCGGATTGTTGCCGACGCTCTATCTCTGGACCTGGCCATCGGCCGTGGTCTGGGGCTGGACCGTCGTGATCGCGATCTGCGGCACCTTCTCGCATTATTGCCTGGCGAGCGCGATGCGGCATGCCGATGCCACCGTCGTGGTGCCGATGGATTTTTTGCGCGTGCCGCTCACCGCGACTGCCGGCTGGCTGATCTATTCGGAGCGGCTCGACGTCTTCACCGTGCTCGGCGCGGCGCTGATCCTGGCCGGCAATCTGCTGAACCTGCGCGCCACCAGCGCCCCGCCCGCGCCGGCCAAGGCGTGATGGTCCGTCATTTTCGGATTCGATTTTCAAACAACTGAAGCAAGTTGCCCCAGCTGCTGAAACCCGCTCGAGTCAGCCAGGAGCTATTATCAGACGTCGGCGGCAAGGCAGCAGCGGCGGTCGACGCTCTTCCGTAACGCCTGATGCAGGATCACTATCAGGGCGCGCGTCGGCTTGGCTCAAGTGAATTGCGACCTTGCCGGCCGGCCCGCGAGCCAAAAATCGAAGGGCTGCACTGGCCTGAGCTACCGCCGGCAGGCTGGACGGTGTCTGCGGGAGCGGGTTTGATCTGCATCAATGACAGGGATCACCTTTATCGCTGACCGCTGCTTGGTGCGAGACCCTCAACTGCAACACCTCCTGCTGCCTGTGAAATTGCAAGGAGTAGCATGTGATCGAACCGCGCAACCGCGTCGTTCAACTGCGGCGCTTCGGCGATCCCGGGGGACTGGAAGTGGTCGAGACCCCCCTGCCGACGGCCGGTCCGGGCGAGGTACGGGTCCGCGTGCTTGCCTCTAGCCTCGAGTACACCGATACGCTGATCCGGCGCCATCTCTACCCGCCGACTGCCGCCCGCCGCCCGCCCTTCGTGATGGGCTACGACCTCATCGGGGAAATCGATCAGCTCGGCGACGGCGTCAGCGGATTTAGGCTCGGCGATCGTGTGGCCGACATGACGGTGCTCGGATCGAATGCGGCCTATCGCACGCTTCAGGCCAGCCAGTTGACCCCGGTGCCGGCGGGCCTCGACGCGGCGCAGGCCGCCACGCTGATCCTGAGCTGGATGACGGCATACCAGCTTCTGCATCGCGCAGCAAAGGTGAAGCGAGGGCAGCGCGTGCTGGTGCATGGCGCTGCCGGTGCGGTCGGTCAGGCGCTGCTCGTTCTCGGCGGCATGGCAGGGCTCCAGCTATGGGGCGGTGCCAATGGCAGGCACGCCGAACTGATCCGCGAACTCGGTGCGGCACCGATAGACTATCAGCACGAGGATTTCACGCGGGCGGTCCCGGGCGGATTCGATGTCGTCTTCGACGGCATCGGCGAGGACGGCTATCGCCGCTCGCTGGCGGCACTGAAGGGAGGCGGTCTGCTCTGCGCCTATGGCTACTCGGCTGGCGTTCGGGGTCGGCGAGGCATGCTCACCATGCTGGCGTGGATTGCGCGGCTGTACCTCTGGCGGTGGCTGCCTGGCGGCCGGCGGGCGCTGTTCTACTCCATCAACGCGATGCGGCTGCGACGTCCTGCATGGTTCAAGGATGACCTGAAGGGCCTGTTCGCGCTGCTGGCCAGCGGCGCCATCCACCCGCGTGTCGCCGAACGGGTCTCGCTGGACGAGGTTGCTGAAGCACATTGGCGCCTCGAAGCCGGCGGCCTTGAGGGAAAGCTCGTGCTGTGCCCGGATCTCGGCTTTGATAGCGGAGATGGACGGAGGCAAGCGCGGAAGCGAAAATGCTGAGAACGACGCGTGATCCCTGAACGACAAACCAGCGCCTGGCACAAATGATGGACGCTTGCACGAACTCATCCTAACTCTGCTGCCGCCAACGACCTCGACCGGCGAGCTGTGCCGGGATGCCGACGGTCACTCAATGCGTCTTCGATTGCGGCTCGAAGGCACGGCGTCATGTGCTATCGTGCGCTGGATCTCAGGACGTCGTGACAGCACCAAGGGCGAACCAGATGCAGATCGCCAGCCTGGTCCTTCCCGTGTTTGCGATCATCGTCACCGGCTGGCTCGCCGGGTGGCTCGGCTACATCTCGCGCTCGCTCGCCGACGGCCTCGTGCATTTTGCCTACAACATCGCGATGCCGGCGCTGCTGTTCGTCACCATCGCGCAGGAACAGGCGCGCAATCTCCTGGAGTGGCGTTTTCTGCTGGCTTTTGGCGGCGGCTCCCTGCTCTGCTTCGCGCTGGTGTTTCTGCTGTCGCGGCTCGCATGGCAGCGTGACCTCGCCAGCAGCACGATGATCGGAATGACCGCGGCAATGACCAACACCGGATTTG
>NZ_JAFATE010000626.1 GCF_019244115.1 Bradyrhizobium sp. | reverse complement strand
ATCGCCGGATCGAACACTTTTTGCGCCGGCTCGATCCAGTCGATCTCGCGCGCCGCCTCGCCCCAAAACCCCTCGGGATCCCGGAGCGAGCGGGCATGAACCTCGTGATACCGGCTGCTGTCCTGGACGTTCATGGGCGCACTCCCGAATGACTCTTTGCCTGATGCCGACGTGACTGGCCGCCGCGGGCCGAGCCATGATCAGGATCAATTTTGACCGATTTCATTGGGCCGCATTGTCGCGCGACGCGGTGGCATTTCAAGGCAGAAAAGCGTCGCGCGACGGCACCAATCTCTCCCAGTGGTCATGGCCGGGGCCTCGTCCCGCCTGCGGGGCCGAAGCCCCTTCGGCGCGGCGAAGGCCCGGCCAACCACGTCCTTGGCACAACAAGCAAGAAAGACGTGGATGCCCGGCACCGGTCTTCGCCTTCGGCTTCGACCCGGCACCTAAAGCAAGGCGCGCCGAAGCTCTTAGCGCAGGCGGCAAGGCGGGGCATGACGAAGCAAGCGGCAGAAGGTCGCTTCCAGCAACCTCCGGCTTCGATGCTAGAGTGGACGAGCTAGAAATGGCCTGCGAGGAGTTCTCTTGACGACGTTCGAATGGATCATTGCGCTGCTCCTGGGCGCCGTGGCGCTGGCTGCCCTGGCGCGCCAGATCAAGGTGCCCTACCCGACCTTCCTCGCCATCGGCGGCGCCTTGCTGGCCTTCGTGCCCTTGAGCCCGTCCTGGACTCTGGAGCCGCGGCTCGCCTTGGCGCTCTTCGTCGCGCCGGTGTTGCTGGATGCCGCCTACGACACCTCGCTGCGCGACTTGCGAAACAACTGGATTCCCGTGACGACACTGGTCGTCGCCGCGGTCGGTGTGACAACGGCCGTCGTTGCGGTGCTGGTGCATTGGCTGGTTCCGGACATGCCGTGGGCGGCCGCGGTCGCGCTCGGCGCCATCGTGGCACCGCCGGACGCCGCAGCCGCGACCGCCATCCTGCGCCAGGTCCGCCTGCCGTATCGGATGCTCAAGATCCTCGAAGGCGAGAGCCTGCTCAATGATGCAAGCGCATTATTGATCTATCGGGTTGCCATCGGCGCGGTGCTCGCTCAGCATTTGAGCTGGAGCGAGTTTGCACCGTCGATCGCGTTGGCCTTGGGGGGCAGCCTGGCATTCGGCTATCTCGCCGCCAGGCTATGGATGCAAATGACTCGGTTGGTCAGCGACGTGCCAAGCGCGATCATCCTGCAATTCGCCGGCACGTTTACGGTGTGGATCGTCGCCGAGCATGTCGCGCTTTCCGGCATCCTCACCATCGTCGCCTACGCTTTCACGATCTCCCGGGTCGCACCAGCGCGCACCCCCGCACGCGTGCGGGTGCCGTCCTATGCGGTGTGGGAAACGGCGGTGTTCATCCTCAACGTGCTGGCCTTCATCCTGATCGGCATGCAGCTTCGCCCGATCTGGATCCGGCTGGACGACACCGTGCGGTGGAATTACAGCGTGACCGCGGCCTGGGTGCTTGTCGCCGTGATCCTCGTCCGCATCGCCTGGGTGATGCTGTACGGGGCCACGCTGCGCACGCTGGTTGCCCGACATCTGTTCCGCCCGAAGAATCCGCGGGCGATCCCGACACTCCGAGGCGGCCTCGCCGTGTCCTGGTGCGGCATGCGCGGCATCGTGACGTTGGCCGCGGCCTTTGCGCTGCCCGAGAATTTTCCCCATCGCGATCTGATCCTGCTGGCGGCCTTTGCCGTCGTGCTGGGATCCCTGGTCATCCAAGGGCTGACGTTGCGTCCCCTGATCCTGGCACTGCACCTGAAGGACGACGATCCCGTCGGCACGGAAGTCGCCCGGGCGCGTGCCGCCGCCTATCGCGCCGCGCTCGACGAAATCGACGGAGATCGATCGGAGGAGGCCGAAATCCTGCGGCTCGAATATCGGGCGCTGCTACGCGCGGAAGGCGATGGCGGGATTGCAAGCGGCGAACTGCCTGCCGATCCGCTGCGCCGGCGCGCCCTTGGCGCGGCGCGGCGCTGCATCCTCAGGCTGCGCGAGGAGGAGGAGATCGGCGACGACGCCTTTCATCAGCTCGAGGAAGAGTTCGACCGCGCGGAACTGAGTGCCGAGACCGGGTGACTTGCCACCCCGATCACTGCCGCTCGAGCGCGAGCAGATGGTCGAGCCGCTCGCGCATGGTTTTCACGAGATCGAAACCCGTCCGGCCGAACGCCGCGTTGCGCTGCGCCAGATAATTTTCCTGCTCCCGGCGCAGCACGTGCGCCGCGCGCGCATCCGTGATGGCGGCGCGCTCGACCACTCTCCTATTGGCAGCATCGATCTCGCGGTCGAGATTGGCGAGTTCGGGACTGGCGCAGATCGCCTTTTCGGCCGCCCGACGCGCCGCGGCGCAGTTGAAGCTCGGCTTGTTGATCACGGCCATCAGCGCGCCCTGCCGCTCGAGCTCGAGCGCCAGCGACCTGAAATTGGCCCTCGCAGCCGCATGAGCCGGATCAAGCTTCAGCGCCGCGGCAAAGTCCTGCAGCGCCTTGGGTCGCTCCCCCTTCTTGCGCCAGAGCTCGCCGCGCGCGTTAAAGCTGTCGGCAAGCTGGGGCGCGAGCTGCAGCACGGTGTCGAGGTCGCCGATGGCCCGGTCGATCTCGTTCCTGCGCTCGAACACGCCCGCGCGTGCGATCAGGGCCTTGAGGCGGTCCGGCTTCGCAGTCTTGTCGTTGTCGATCAGCGCGCCGCACGCGGCCATGATCTTCTCATCGTCACTGGTCGCAACAGCAGCAAGGCATGGCGCGGGATCGAGGCGCGGGTCGGTGGCCGGCTCGACGCTGATCGCATGTGCCGACGCCAGCGCCACCAGCAACGACAGAACGACGATTGCACCCCTTCGCATTCACCGACCGGCAAGATCTCAGGACTGAGCAACCATATCAGGCGATGCGTATGGTTCCACGGCGGATTTGCGGCGATCGTTTGCGGTATTCGGATCAACTGCGCAGGTTGAGACGCTATTGGCCCGCTTTGCACGTGATACCGCCGTCGACGACGAGCTCGATGCCAGTGACGTAGCGGGATTCATCGGAGGCCAGGAACAGCGCGGCATTGGCGACGTCGAAGGCATCGCCCATGTGGCCCATCGGCACCTGGGCGTCGCGGACGCGCCACATCGCGTCCACATCGCCTTTGGCGTAACTCGCCGCCAGCCCCGCCGAATGCTCGACCATCGGCGTCTTCATCAAGCCGGGCAGGATGGCGTTCACCCGCACGTGCTTGGCGGCAAACTCGACCGCGGTGGTCCGCGTCATCTGGTTCATTGCCGCCTTGCTGGCGCCGTAGGTCACATAAGACAGGCCCATGTGGCGGATCGAGGCGATCGAGGAAATGTTGATGACCGAGCCGCCGCCCTGGCGCACCATGATCGGGACGACGTGCTTCATGGCGAGATAGGCGCTCTTCAGATTGACGGCGAAAACGCGGTCCCAGTCCGCCTCGGCGACCTCCACCACGCTGCCCATCTCGGCGATACCGACATTGTTGTCGAGCACGTCGATGCGGCCAAAAGTCTTCAGGCATGCGGCCACCATCGCCTCGACCTCGACGGCCTGCGACACGTCGGCGGTGAAAGCCGTCGCCTTGCCGCCCTCACTCACGATGATACCAGCCGTTTCCTCGGCAGCGGCTTGATTGCGATCGACGCAGAACACCTCTGCGCCCTGGCGCGCGAAGGTGACCGCGGTCGCCTTGCCGTTGCCCCAGCCCGGGCCGATCGAGCCCGCCCCGACCACGACAGCCACCTTGCCCTCGAGCCGGCCCATCAATGCCTCCCCGTCTTCTTGCGATCTGCTCGCCCGGAGGGCATTGGCCGAACGGGGCCGCAAGGTCAAGCCGTTCGAAAAGACCATCGACACTCGTTCCACGGCACTGGCCGGAATTTTGCTCTCCGCGGAGTGTTGGTTCTTGCGAACCCGCCCGTCAGAGGCCGGTCAATTCCGGGAGAACGCCACGATGAATCTTGCTCGCGCGATCCATGTTCCGCTGGCGGCGGCTGCGCTGCTGTTGCCGCTCGGCCTCGCCAATTCCGCATCGGCAAAGCCGTTCATGATCGTCGGCCTCGACGAAAAAATCCTCTGGGACGATGAGGGCAAACCAATCCTGGCGGCCGACGGCAAGGACCAGGTCCTAATCGTCGATCTCGCGAACCCCGAGGATCCCAAGATCGCGGCCAGCCTGCCGCTCAAAAATTCGATCGTCGGCCCGCCGGTCAATCTCGACATCGACCCTTCCGGTACGGTGGCGCTGATCGCCGACTCCATCGACAACGTCAAGGACGGCGACAATTTGAAGCAGATGCCGGACAACAAAATCTATGTGATCGACATGGCCGCCAGCCCGCCGAAGCTCGCGGCCACGCTGACCGGCGGCAAGCAGCCCTCGGGCTTGAGTTTCAGCCCGGACGGCAAGATGGCGCTGGTCGCCAACCGCGGCGACAACACGATCAGCGTGCTCTCGGTGAACGGCACCGACGTCAAGATCACCGACACCGTCGCAATGCCCGACAGCGTCTCCCAGGTGGTGTTCACGCCGGACGGCAAGCGGGCGCTGGCGACGCGTTTCCCCGCGCACAAGCTGTCCATCCTCGATATCGCTGATGGCAAGGTGACCTACAGCAAGCTCGACCTGCCGACCGGACAATGGCCCTATAACGTCGTGGTCTCACCGGACGGCAGGATCGCGCTGACCGCGGACAATGGCGGCTCGGGCTCCTCCGACGGCAGCGTCGACACCACGAGTGTCGTCGATCTCGAGGCCAGTCCGCCGCGCATCATCGACCGCGTCGTGGTCGGCGACGGGCCTGAAGGCATGGCGATGAGCCCGAAGGGCGACATTGCGGTCGCCGCGATCCTGCGCGGCTCCAACGCGAGCAAGAAGGCCTATTTCTACAACAAGAACGGCTCCCTCTCGATCCTGAAGATCGACGGCAAGAAGGTCACGAAGACCCAGGACATCGAGGTCGGCGGACTGCCCGAGGCGGTGCTGTTCACGCCGGATGGCAAGTACATCCTCGCCGGCAATTTTTTGACCGAAGACTTCTCGATCCTGAAGGTCGAGGATGGCAAGGTCACCGATACCGGCAAACGCTTCAAGGTACCGGGCCATCCGGCCTCGGCGCGCATGGGGCACTGACACCCGCTTCGGGGCCTGGTCGCGACGATGCACAGGTGCTGACAGCTTTGCCGTGCTGTCTTGCCCCGCTTTAAAGCGGGGCATCCAGTACGCCGCGGCCCCTCAGCTCATCACTGCCGTCTCTGGAATACTGGGTCACCCGCCTTCGCGGGTCACAATCGTGATAGCGGAGACAATGCGGTCAGCACGCCGTCACTGGAACGTCATGTCCTGGCATTTTGTGATGTCGGAGCCGAGGCCCGAGGCGATGGTAATGCAGCCGCGCAGCTTCTGCTGGCTGGTGTCGGCGACCCAGATCGAATAGCCGCCGCTTCCGAAGAACGAATTGGTGTTCGGCGGCTCGGTCTCGGTCGCATCGAACTCGTAATTGGCATCGTTGTCGAAGATCCGCTGCTTCTTCGAGCAGCTGCCATCGGTCTGCACGTTCAAGACTTCCTTGTTGTCGCGCGTCAGCGACAGCGAGACCTGGCAGCGGAAATACTCCGAGGTCTTGGCATTGAACAGATAGGTATAGGACTTGCAGGTCGCGGTGTTGAGCTTGCCGGCGGCAAGCCCCCGGCTGCAGGCGATCCTCTGGTTGTTGCTGAGCTTGAATTCGTCGGCGCGAGCGGAAACCAGCGTCAGGAGCGATACAGCAAGACAAAAAAGCAGCTTCACCACCCGGTTCATTCGAATCATCCCCGTCAATACTTTTTCTTCGACGAACGTTCTAAACCGAAAGCCGACGATAGACGCAAGGCGCGCGCACGGAAATCACAAACTCGCCGACACGATGTTGATACTGCCAGCAAGTATTGACGAGGAAACGACGTTCGTGATTTGTTCAAGAGATCGGGGATGGAGGTTCTGGAATGACGGGACATGCAACAAAGGCCCTTTTGGCCCTGGCGGCGCTCGGCGCCTCGACCGCGCTGGCATTAGCGCAAAGCGCCGAACCATGGCCGCTGAAGCCGGACATGGCCTACGCCTACGGCAAGGATGGAAAGCTGCTCGCCTACAAGATGGGGACCAGCAATGCCGGCGATCTGCTGAAGGGCGCCAAGAAGGTGCCGAAGGGGACGTTGTTCTTCATCGGCGCCAACGGGCAGCTCTACATGCGGACCGGTCCCTACCTCGAAGGCGACAGTTTCAAGTTCGGCCCGGACCAGTAACGCCGCTTGCGGCGAAACATCCTCATTCGGAGGGGGAGGGTGAAAGCTAGAACGACGCGGCCAATTCCTTCGCGCCTGGCTCCCGGCTGTTGGCATCCATGCGGCTGTCGGTGACCGCGAGCAGCTTGGCTACCGTGTTGTGGCGGATCGCGACCGGATTGCGTTCGTAGCCTGAGCGCTGAAAGAAGTTCGAGGTCGGCACCTGCTCGCGCATGGCAAGCGGCATCGTCACCATGTCGAAGCCGGTGCCGTCGCCGGTCAGGTTCATCATCTCGAGCTCAGCGGCGGTCAGCGGCCTGTCATAGCCCTTCGTGCGGGCGAAGAGCACCGACGTCAGAAGCTTGTGGGTCTGCAGCATCGGTCCGACATCGATGTCGAGCACCATGGCATGCATCGCCCAGCCCTGGGGCGTGTCGCCGATCTTCTCGTGCGCCGACCAGTCGTCCGGCACGGAACGCGCTTCGGCGACCATCTTTTTCAGGACGCCGATCTTGTGCTCCATTGCCCTGCGCGCCGGACCGGACAGGCTCAGCGCCTTCTGCGACAGAATCTTGATGAGCTCTGGCCCCTGCTCGGCGAGCAGCTCGACCGTGTTGGTGGTGAGCAGTTGGTTGTAGCCGATCGCGGTCGAGATCGCGCGGGTGCCGTGGAAACCCGACTGCGAGGCGTGCGTGCCGTTGCCGCCGGTCTCGAAAGCATAGACCCGCACCGCCTGCTCGCGCGTCAGCCCCGCAGACAACGCGAAACGGGCATAGGCGCGCTTGAACTCGATGTCACTCGCCGGCTGCTGCGGCGCCCATTGATAGGCGTCGGCCGCGGCCTTGATCAGGTCGGTAACGACGGGAATGTATTTGCGCTCGCCGGGCTCGCTCGGTGCCTGAGGCTCAGGATTGATCGGCCGCTTCGGGCCGGTATAGACCGGCGGTTGGGTGAGAACGTAGTCGTCGAGCGTGATCTGGACATGCTCGCGGCGCTTGGCGTTGCGGCCGCGCCGCTTCTCCGCGATCTGGCTCCAATAGGCGCCGGCCTCCTGGTCGAACGCGGCACGCGCCTCCTGATATTCCCGGAGTTTGCGCCGGTATTCGGCAATCGCCTCGGGCGAGGCGGCTTGTGCCATCGCACCCGTCGCGGCGTCTGTCGGCGGCGGCGCACGGTTCTCGACCGCGAGCGCGCGCGGCGCCGTCAGCGACAATGCGAACGCGAGGACGTGCAGGGTGGAGCGAATCGGTCTTGAGTGCATGCCCCGGTTGTACCCAAAACCGCGGCGACTTCCAGGCAGGCACCGGCAGTTCCACTTCACGGCTGCGCGCAATGGCCGGCGGCGCGGCACCACCCATCCGTCTCATGGTGCTTGACTGCGCTTTGCGCGAGCCCGATGACATGGCCGCAAGGAACCGGAACCAGCGACGATGATCGACAAGGCCGCCGCACAGCTCCAAGCCGACGGCTGGACAATCGTCGAAGCGACCGGGTTCATCCAGCTGGTCGGGCCGCTCTGGGAGCGCACGGCCAATGGCGAGCATGAATTTGCGCTCGTCACCCAGGACAAGCATCACAACCGGCGCGGCCTCGTGCAGGGCGGCGTGCTGATGACCTTTGCCGACCGCACCTGCGGCATGACCGCGCGCTACGTCTCGGGCAAGCCGACGCTGGCAACCATTCAGCTCGACACCCATTTCGTCGAAGCCGGCAAGATCGGCGAGACCCTAATCTCTCGGCCGCGCCTGGTGCGCTCGACCCGCAGCCTGATCTTCATCACGACCGAGATCACGGTGGAGACGCGCTGCATCGCCATGGCAAGCGGCGTGTTCAAGATCTTGCGGAGCGAATAGCAACCGGCGTCATTGCGAGGAGCGCCAGCGAGGACTTATCCGCCGAAGCTCGAAGAGCAAAGGCGGAAGCAATCCAGACATCGCGGTTTGTGGCCCTGGATTGCTTCGCTTGCGCTCGCAATGACGCTATTCTCTGCTTGAACCATGGGAGTAAACAACAGATGCAATACCGTCATCTCGGCCGCAGCGGCCTCAAAGTGTCGCCGATCTGCCTGGGCACCATGATGTTCGGCGGGCCGACGGACGAGGCGACGTCGTCGCGCATCGTTGCCAGGGCACACGAGGCCGGAATCAACTTCATCGACACGGCGGACGCCTATTCGAAAGGCGGTTCCGAGGAGATGGTCGGCCGCGCCATCTCCAACAACAGGCCGGGCTGGATCCTCGCGACAAAACTCGCCAACCCGATGGGCGACGATCCCAACCGCTGCGGGCTGTCGCGGCGCTGGGTGCTGCAGGCGGCGGAGGAAAGCCTGAAGCGGCTCGGCACCGACTACATCGACATCTACTATCTGCACAAGGAGGATCACGCGACGCCGCTCGAAGAGACGGTGCGCGCGATGGGCGAACTGATCCGGCAGGGCAAGGTGCGTTATTTCGGCGTCTCGAACTACCGCGCCTGGCGCGTCGCCGAGATCTGCAACATCTGCGATAGGATCGGCATCGACCGCCCGGTGGCGAGCCAGCCCTACTACAATGCGATGAACCGCATGCCCGAGGTCGAGCATTTTCCGGCCTGCGGCTATTACGGCCTCGGCATCGTGGCCTACAGTCCCTTGGCGCGCGGCGTCCTGACCGGCAAATACGACGTCGACGCAGCGCCCGGCAAGGACACGCGCGCGGGCCGCAACGACAAGCGGATGATGCAGACGGAATGGCGGCCGGAATCGCTGAAGCTCGCGCAGGAGATCAAGGCTCACGCGGAAAGCAAGGGCTTCACCGCCGGCCAGTTCGCGGTGTCCTGGGTGCTGAACTCCTCTTTCGTCACCTCCGTGATCGCAGGCCCCCGCACCGAGGCGCAATGGGACGATTACGTCCGCGCGCTCGAATACAAATTCACCGCCGAGGACGAGGCCCTGATCGACCGCCTGGTCACCCCCGGCCATCCCTCGACGCCCGGCTTCAACGATCCCGCCTACCCGATCGAGGGACGCAAGGCGCGGACGGCAGGGTGAAGTCATGGGCACTTCGGCGCATGAGGACCGCTACGGCCTGTCGATATCGACCGACTCAGCCGAAGCCGCCTCTGCCTATCGCGACGGCGTCGACCTGATGCTGTCGGCCTGGACCGGCACGGCGGAAGCCTTCGAGCGCGCCATCGCGATCGATCCGGATTTCGCATTGGCGCGTATCGGCCGCGCCCGCGTGCATTCGTTCTACCAGGAGGGCGAGGCGGCGCGGAAACAAGCAGGGCTCGCGCGCGAGACGGTCGCGCGCCGCGGCACCGCGCGGGAGCGAAGCCACGTCGCGACGCTGGCGCTGGCGGCCGAGGGCCAGCTCGCCGCCGCGCTTTCATCTGCGCTGAAGCATCTTGAAAGCTGGCCGCGCGACGCGATCGTGTTCTCGCTGCCGCTCGGCGCGTTCGGGCTGTTCGCCTTCTCCGGCATGGCGGACCACGACCAGGCGCGGCAGCAACTGTGCGAGCGCCTTGCCGCGCA
>NZ_JAFATE010000591.1 GCF_019244115.1 Bradyrhizobium sp. | reverse complement strand
CACATCCGGACATCCGGTCCCTTTCATCACGCGCGCAAAAGTTGTATGTTTTGGGTATTGGTAGCTCCAAAACCGTCCCCGACGTTCCATGGATCAGATGGATGAGGAAGGGAGCAATGCCGAATTTTCCCAGTCTCGGAAGACGCGAATACCTGATAGCAGCTGTTGGTGGCGCGGGGCTCGTCGTGTTCGCATTTCTTGTTTTTGTACTTGCGGAATGGGTGGGGGAATGGGTGGGCTGGCGCGACTGTCCAGGCTGTAAGCCAGATGAGATTGCCAAAGCTATCAGCGATGCAAGAACCGCTTTACTGCAGATCATTGTCGGAGTGGCTGGCGCGGCGGCGCTTTATTTCACCTGGCAAAACTACGTCCTTAGCCGCGAGGGCCGCACATCGGACAATTTCATCAAGGCAGTAGATCAGCTTGGGAACAAAGCGGTTCATGCTAGAACGGGGGGCGCTGTTGGCGTGGGTCGCTTGTTGCGGACAGCAAAAGCCGAAGGTGACTACTGGCCTTTAATGGATGTTCTCACGGCATTTGTGCGACAGTCCGCTCCAGTAGGCCAGACTCCCCGCGCAAAAAAAGCCCCCGAGGAGTTACCGACGATTGTTCGACGGAGCGAATTTGTTTGAAGCTCAGGGGCCATACAGTGGTGCGGTGAACGTGCGCTTCGTCCCACCTTGCACGGACGGTAAAATTGTTGCGCCGGATCGTGGGCTAATGTGGCGGCGGCCTGCTTCATCATCGACGTGTCTGATCTCGGCGGTGCGGCCAAGCTGCGCGCGATGGATGTGCTGGTGCGAACGCTGATGTCGTTCGAGGGGACATTGACGCTCTTACATTTCTGTGCGGCGGCACTTAAGAAACGGTCTAAAGATTGTTTCCGAAGTGTTCTGATGTTCGCGGCTTTGACAAGATATTTCCCAGCTCTTGCCGCAAGGTTTGCTCCCACTTCGTTGAACAACAACCGCTCACGCAAACGATTGGCAACTTGCCGCTGGCGCACGCGCAGAACTTGCGCTGCATACGGTTGCAAATCCGAACATTATCAACCAAGTCGTTGACAACGGGGGAAATTTCTCAGCGTTGCGCTGGCTTGGAGAGCCGGACCGCTGATGGCGACGCGAGCTACACGATCCGGAAGCTTGCGCTGTCGAAGTGGTAAATTGATCATCTTAAATCGTCGCGTCACTGATTACCGTCATCACCAGTCTGACACACATAAATACCCAAGGTTGCGATATCTCGACGAATCGCCGCCCGCATTGGCCTTCATGGGTCTAGACGTTTCTGAGCACGACGAAGCGTTTCCGCGAGCTTCGGTCGACGTGAACTCAGCGACTGCGCGCGGCTTTGAGGCACGCCCGCATAAGGAGCCAATGCGGGGGGAGTGTCTTGATGCCACGAGAGGCGAGTTCTCGCGGCTTCGGTCTAGCGCGTCTGCTGGTCGCGGCCTTCGTTCTCATCCTATCCGTCATTGCGTCGGTCATTCCGGAAAAGGCCTTCGCGCTTCCAAGCTACGCCCGGCAGACTGGGCTTGGCTGCGGGATGTGCCACACCGAGTTTCCGCAACTGACGCCGTTCGGGCGACGCTTCAAGATCCTTGGCTACACGCTCGGCTATTCGGTGCCCGAGGACAAACGGGTGATCGGCAAGACGCCATATGAGAGTAACATTCAGCGGCAGCCGGATGCGACGCTTCCAGTGTCGGTTCAGGCGATTACCACCTTCACGCATACCGCCATGAACATGGATACGGCTGGATCCGCGCCGTTTTTGAAGGCGAACGACAATATCGAACCGGTGCAGACCGCGAGCATCTTTTATGGCGGCGCGATCACCGACCATATTGGCGGCTACGCGCAGTTTACCTATAACGCGCAGCCCTTCGGGCCGCCGGTCCCGCATCTGTTCACCTGGGACAATCTCGACGTCCGTTACGCCAACACGACGACGATCGCCGGCATGCCGGTGGTGTATGGCCTCACCATGAACAACAATCCGACGGTGCAGGATCCCTGGAATTCGACGCCGGCTTGGGGATACCCCTTCGTCCAGTCGAATCTTGCCAACACCCCCGGCGCGAAAACGCTGATCGACCAGGGCTTTGCCGCGCAGGTGCTGGGGCTCGGCGCCTACACCTTCATCAACGACCAGCTTTATCTCGAGCTTGCGAGCTACCAGACGCTGAACCCTGGCGCGCTCAATTCGCTCGGTGTCAATCCGGTGAATACGCTGCCGATCAACGGCGTCGCGCCCTATTTCAGGGCGGCGTGGGAGAAGCAGTGGGGCAGGCACTCGCTTGAGATCGGGACCTTCGGCCTGTTCGCCGAGACCGGGCTGTCGATCGCCAATTTCGTTCCGGGCGCCGGCACCAACCGGTTCAATGACATCGGCTTCGACTCGCAGTACCAGTACCAGGGCGACGACTACTGGGTCACCCTGCGCGCCACCTATCTGCACGAGAATCAGTATCTGCCTGCAAGCGTGGCAGCGGGTCTTGCCGCCAATCTCAACAACACGCTGAACACCTTCCGTGCACAGGCGGCGCTGACCTATGGCACCGACGGGAAGGTCATTCTGACCGGCGGCTACTTCAATACCTGGGGCAGCGCCGATCCCATATTGTACGGCGGAAACCGCACGTTCCTTCCGAATAGTGACGGCTTCACCGCCGAGATAGCCTATCAGTTCTTTGGCAAGAACAACGCTCCAAAGCTGTGGCCATGGTTCAACACCAGGCTCGGTGTGCAGTACATCGCTTACAACAAGTTCAACGGCGCGAGCACCAATTTCGACGGCATGGGAACCAACGCCCGCGACAACAACACCTTGCTCGTCTATCTCTGGTCGGCGTTTTGACGAGAGCCCACTGATCACGCGATTTCATCGCAGATCGGTCGGTGTTTGCGTCTTCCAACGCGCCCCGGAACACAATCAAAGTGGCTTGAAGGGAGCTGCTCGGCTCTTCTTGCGAAGCCGAACAACCATATCAATGCGCGAGATCTCATAAGCTTCCGGCACGTCGGGTATCCTGTGCACCACCAGATGTGGATCGGGAATGTCGATTAGCTCGTGATTGTGCTCAAGATAGAAGTGATGATGCGCGGTGGCGTTGGTGTCGAAATATGTCTTCGTGCCATCGACGGCGACCTAGCGGAGCAGCCCTGCATCGGTCAGCTGGTTCAGCGTGTTGTATACCGTGGCGAGTGAGACCGGGACCTTGGCCAGCGTCGCTTCCTCGTAGAGCATTTCGGCGCTGAGGTGCCGCGCGCCCTTGCCGAATAGCCGCCAGCCCAGCGCCATGCGCTGCCGGGTCGGGCGAAGACCCGCCGACCTCAGCATGGCGTCGACATCGTGCCAAGGACAGCCGGTCAAGGTAGGCTTAAGCCTCGCAACAAGCCGAGGCAGCGCTCGGTCGGGGTGGTTCGCAATCGGGACGCTATCGGTCATTTCCAGTTCCAGACAACACATGGGAAAACGCAAACTTACATTTTTGTTAGATTTGGGTATGAGGCCAAATTGTGCGGATGCAATTTCTTCGCAACTAAAGCCGACCTAAATGACGCGACTTCGACGCAGCTCGCGCGGCATTCGAACACGCTCGGGCCATTTTTGTGTCGCGGCGCACTGGTTCGCGGTTGTCACTGAGGCAGCCTTACTCTCATTACGCGAAGAAGATCAGGTAGATCGCCCCCGTAACCACGATGGCCATCCAGAAGTAAGCAGCCACACCGTATCGCGACCTCGTGGGCGCAACCGTGGCCCGAGCCAGTGATTTCATCGAGAGATCTCCTCCCGTGATTTCAATGATGCAAGCCGCAGACTAGGCCGTAGGCGGGCGCCAGCACTCAGGTGCTTGCACGTGACTATTCTCCGCTCCACGTGGGCTTTCTCATTTGCCTGGCTGTTGCCGGACTGCCTTGCTCGCCCTGTTGTCCCCTTGATCTAGATCAATAAGGGACCGCTTTGGGTCAGAGGCCAAAAGTCTCATTCGGAGCAAATCTGGTCTGCACTACCACAGATAGCAGACATCGATTCCAGCCGTGAAGATTTCTCAGTCGGGCCAACAAGAGACATTTACAGATGTAGTCGCTAGCGCTCGCCTCCTGCTCCGGCAATCTCACCGCGCGAGCGGCTGACACGAGAACTCGAGTACGCCGAGTCTTGTGCCATCACCCGGCTCATTCAGCCTCACGGCTCCCGAGATGCGAGATAGGCCGCCAGCGATATGAAATCCTCCTCGCCTAGATTTGCGACAACCCTTGCCATGAGGGCACTCCATGGCCCGGCGCGCTCCCCATGTTTGAAATCATAGAGCTGGCGAACGATATAGCTTGGCGAACGGCCAGCAATGCCCGGTATGGGACCAAGCCCCTTGAGGTCCGGGCCATGGCATATTCCGCACTGAACGGTCTTGTCGGCTCCGCCGCTCGTGACGAGCGCTTCCCCCTTCGCAACGCTGCCGACCGGCACATACGCGGTAAATTCGGTGCGGCTATCGTAAGATTCGAATTGGTCGAGATCATCGGGCACCTCGACAATACGTCCGCCAATTGACTCCGAACCCCCATCTTTTGAAACTGCATAAATCAACCACGCTACATAGGTTTTTGGGACGGTGTCAGTCTCAATGACCTTGATGTGCCTTTTCGGTTTCAACGAGGAAAAATACGCTGCCGCTTGCGCCACCTCATCATCAGTGACGGCATGGGAAAGCGAAACCATTAGCGCCACCGGGATCCTCTGGGGGACCGAGCTCTTTCGTGCTCCATCTCTAAAGTCGACCACCTGTTGACGCAGGTAGGCCGCCGGCAGCCCGGTCAAGCTTGAATTTTCCGGACCGCCGGCTCCGTCGGCCCGGTGACAATGGCCACACGCGAGTACATCGGCTTTCCTGCCATACGCGACAATGTCGGGCATTGGGGGATGATCATCAGGACGCCAATCCTTGGTGAAGAATCGGTCCTGCAACTGACCGGTGGTGAAAGCGGCCGAACTGTTCGGCACGTGATGGAGCTTACCGTCATCCGGCGGAAGCTTGAACCCCGGCGGAGTCATCGGATACGCCCATGCGGGCGGCGCATCGGCGCCGTTGGCGGGCGTTGTGGGTTGCGAAAGAAAAGCCAATGAAAGAGCAGTGACTAAGACTAGGCGCGTTGTCATCGCCTTGGCGACGGGCCTTATCGCCTTTTGAGGTACGTCATCCGCCAGAGAATTGTGGCAATCGCCGACGAATTGCTCGATATCAAATGTCATCTTGGCCTCCTATTCGTCAAAGCCAGAGATCGACTGCTGAAGGATACTCCATCTTGAGAATGACCGGAACGGGTCACTTGCTTCCTTCTCGAACGGGTTGGCGCCGCAGCCGGTGTAGCCCAGACAGCGGACGACTTGTTGCACAGCGCAAGTTGGATCGCGGAATGGCCCTCCACCAGTGCGGTCATCTGCATGGCGGTGCTGGTGCTCGTCATGCTGGTGATTGCGGTCGTGGGATAAAAGCCAAGGCGCCGCAATTGCCACGCCCTGCGCGCACCGCTCCTGATCGCCAGCACTGCGTTAGTCGCCACCATCCCGGCCCGCAAGCGCAGCGTCGAGACACTCAATCAGGGGTCCGCATCGTAAACGGCTTGGCAGGGAAGGCGGTCGCACCGGCCTCCAAGGCGCGGGCGCGGACGCTCTCATCGGGAAATGCCGTGATGAGG
>NZ_JAFATE010000567.1 GCF_019244115.1 Bradyrhizobium sp. | reverse complement strand
CTGGCGCTGCCGGCGCGCCGCATCATCGTCAATCTCGCACCCGCCGACCTGCCGAAGGAAGGCAGCCATTACGACCTGCCGATCGCGCTCGGCCTGATGGCCGCGATCGGCGCCATTCCACCCGATGCACTTGCAGGCTTCACCGTGCTCGGCGAGCTCGGCCTCGACGGCTCGATCGCGCCGGTCGCAGGCGTGCTGCCGGCGGCGATCGGCGCCAATGCGCGCGAGGAAGGGCTGATCTGTCCGGCGGCCTGCGGCGCGGAGGCGGCGTGGGCAAGCCCCGACGTCCAGATCATCGCCGCCAATTCCCTGATCCAGATCGCCAACCATTTCAAGGGCACGCAGGTGCTGTCGCGCCCGCAACCGAAGGTGCGCACGGCCGAAGCCTCGCCGCACGATTTGCGCGACATCAAGGGCCAGGAGAGCGCCAAGCGCGCGCTGGAGATCGCCGCAGCCGGCGGCCATCACCTCCTGATGGTCGGTGCGCCCGGCGCCGGCAAGTCGATGCTGGCGGCGCGGCTGCCCTCGATCCTGCCGCCGCTGTCGCCATCCGAGCTTCTGGAAGTGTCGATGATTGCATCCGTTGCCGGCGAGATCGAGGGCGGCGCCCTGACGTCGCGGCGGCCGTTCCGCAGCCCGCACCATTCCGCCAGCATGGCGGCGCTGACCGGCGGCGGCGTTCGCGCCAAACCCGGCGAGATCTCGCTCGCGCATCAGGGCGTGCTGTTTCTCGATGAACTGCCGGAGTTCGATCCGCGCGTCTTGGATTCGCTGCGCCAGCCGCTCGAAAATGGCGAGGTTTCGGTGTCCCGCGCCAATCACCGCGTCACCTATCCGGCGCGCTTCATGCTGGTGGCGGCGATGAACCCGTGCCGTTGCGGCCATGCCTTCGAGGTGGGCTACACCTGCAAGCGCGGACGCATCGACCGCTGCACCTCCGATTATCAGATGCGCATCTCCGGCCCGCTGATGGACCGTATCGACCTGCGCATCGAGGTGCCGGCGGTCACCGCCGCCGACCTGATCCTGCCGCCGCCCGCGGAAGGATCGGCAGAAGTCGCCGCGCGCGTCGCGGCGGCCCGAGAGATTCAGACCGCGCGCTACGCCGCGGCCGGCCTGCCGCAGGTCCGCACCAACGCCGAAGCTCCCGCCGCTTTGCTGGACGAGATCGCAAAACCGGATGCGCACGGCCAAAAGCTGCTCCGCGATGCCGCCGAGACCATGCGCCTGTCGGCGCGCGGCTATCATCGCGTGCTGCGGGTCGCCCGCACGCTCGCCGACCTCGATCACGCCGAAAAAGTCGGCCGGCTGCATCTGGCCGAAGCTTTGTCCTACCGGGCACTCGCCGAGGACGTCCGGAATGCGGCGTGACTTTTGCGGTATCCATCAACCTGCCGGTAACGAGTTTTGTTTACGCTCCGCAAACCATAAGGCCCGGTTTTTCGCAGGCCTTGCTGGCCCAGTGGGGTGCGCGTCATGTTGCGTTTCAAGATCCTGGTCTCAATCGTTCCCATGATCGGTGCCGCAGCGCTGGCGCACCTCGAACTGGCGTCGTCGCCCCACCCCTGCATCAGTCTCGACGCCGGCACGCTGCAGATCGCCGAAAATCCCGACCATGCGGACTTTCGCGTCAGCTTCACCGACGACCCCGCGCTCGCCAGCGTGCGGGTGGCGCTGGCCGACAGCGCCGAGACCGCGGACTTTGCCGTCGTGGACGATGCGGCCGAGGCCGAGGACGGTGCCTGCAGCGTAAGCCGGGCGACACGGTTTGTGGCGATCTCCGGCGACAGCAGGCGCGGCGCAGCGGTGATCTATCTCACCCGCGATGGCCCGGCTGATTTCCGCATCTTCGTCGACTCCCGGCGCTTTTCCGTGCGTGAGGCCGCGGCGCTCGTCGTCGGCGCCCACCGCGCGGAGCCGCATTTGGCCGAGGTCTCGCTCTGAGGTTGCTTTTTAAGGATTTGTTAACCCCGATCGCATCGGGCCGTAGCGGCACATCCGTCTTCAAACACTTTGCAAGATCATGACCCACATGGTCATCGCGCGACGTGATCGCGCATCTCGGCGAGAGGTCATCGGCGATGGGACGAGGTTTCCGGATCAAACTGTGGCTGCGCCGCTTCGCGCGCCGGCATTCGCGGATCATCTACGTCGCTCGCTCGTTCATGGTGTTCTCGGCCGCTTTCGGCGGTGCCTACGGTTTCATCGTCGGCAGCATGTCGAAGAATTCGGGCTATGATCCGCACAGTTTTGCGATCGGCGTCAGCTTCCTGTTTGCGCTCGCCTGCGTCGCCCTCGCGACCATGAGCGTGCGCCAGCGCCTGCTGCGACGAAAATTTCGCAAAGTGGCGTTGCATAACGAGGCTCTGGCCGATCGCAATTGGGAGCTGCAGGAGGCCGAGGAACGCGCCCGCAGCCTGTTCGAATCCCAGGGCGACCTGATCGTGATGCGCGACGCCGAGGGAACGATCAGCTTCGTCAACGACGCCTATTGCGACATCGCCGAACAGCCGCGCGAGGCGCTGATCGGCAGCCGCTTCACGTTCGAGATTCTGGAGCAGGGCGACGCCGCGATCGAACCCAACGGTACGAAAGTCCACGATCAAAGAATCGCAAGCGCGCTCGGTCCACGCTGGATCGCCTGGCGCGAGGCCCTGATCCGGGCCGATGCCGGGCGGCCGGCCGAACTGCAATGCGTTGGTCGCGACGTCACCGACCGCACCGAGACCGAGCGGGCGCTCGCCGAGGCGCGCGACCAGGCCGACGCGGCCAGCCGCGCGAAATCCCGCTTCCTGGCGATGGCGAGCCACGAGATCCGCACGCCGCTGAACGGCATCATCGGCATGAGCGGCTTGCTCCTGGATACGGCGCTGACGCCGGAGCAGGCAACCTATGCGAAGGCGGTGAAGACATCGGGCGACGCGCTGCTGGCCTTGATCGAGGAGCTTTTGGACTATTCCAAGATCGAGGCGGGCAAGATCGACCTGGAGCTGCGTCCGTTTGCGCTCGTGCCTCTCATCGAGGACATCGCCGAACTGCTGGCGCCGCGGGCGGAGGCCAAAAAGCTGGAGATCGCGACCTATGTCGACGACCGCCTGCCGGCGGAGGTCATTGGCGATGCCGCGCGGCTGCGCCAGATCCTGCTCAATCTTTGCGGCAACGCCATCAAGTTCACCGAGACCGGTGGCGTGGCGCTGATCGTCGAGCCCGGCATCTGGCCGAACGAGATCAGTTTCCTCGTGCGCGACACCGGCATCGGGATCGCGCCGGACGCGCAGCAGCGGATCTTTCGGGAGTTCGAGCAGGCCGACGAGCGGATCGCCCGCAACTACGGCGGCACGGGGCTCGGCCTGAGCATCTCCGAGCGCATCATCCGCCGCATGGGCGGCCGCATCCGACTAGACAGCGAGCCGGGCCGTGGCTCGAGCTTCGAGGTGTCGCTGCCGCTCAAGGCTGCCGGCGCGGGAGAGAAGCCGTACGTCGCTCCCGACCTCGGCGGCCAATCGATTCTTCTGGTCACGCCTGACAGCATCGAGGCCTCACTGATCGCCCGGCGGCTGCAGCATTGGGGTGGGCAGACCTGCACCGTCGCCGACCCTGATGTCGCGCTGGCGCTGCTCCCGGAGCGCTCCTGGCACGCGCTGCTGATCGACCAGACGCTGGGCGCTGATCTCGTCAAAACCCTGAGCGAGGCGGCGCTGCGTCATGCGACCCATCGGATCGTCCTGCTCACGCCGACGACGCGGCAGGAGCTGAAGCCATGCTCGGCCCTGACCGGCTACCTGGTCAAGCCGCTGCGGGCAGCGTCGCTGGCCGCGCGGCTGTCCGCGCCGCCGGAAGTCGCTGCGCCCGCACTCGCCGACGATAGGCCGGCAACAGAATTGGCCGAGACGCCGGCAGTCGCCAGCGGGCTCTCCGTCCTGGTCGCGGAAGACAACGAAATCAACGCGCTATTGATACGCGCGCTGCTGACACGTCTTGGTCACCGCACCGTGATCGCGACCAATGGCGAGGCGGCACTCGACTCCTGGGTTGCCGCGCGGACGGCGGGCACGCCCTACGATCTCGTGCTGATGGATATCCAGATGCCGCAGCTCGACGGCATCGAAGTCGCAAAGCGCATCCGCGGCTGCGAGGCGGACCAGCCGGGCCGCCGCACTCCGATCCTGGCGCTCACCGCGAATACGCTGATCGAGGACCGCGATGCCTGTCTTGAGGCGGGCATGAACGGCTTTCTGGTCAAGCCGCTCGATCGCGACAAGCTTGCGGAAGCGCTGGCCGGGCTCACCGCGGCGCCGCAGCTAGCAGCATAACTCCGTCATTGCGAGGCGCGATAGCGCCGAAGCAATCCAGACTTTCGCCGCGGGGACATTCTGGATTGCTTCGCTTCGCTCGCAATGACGACGCGGCGACAGCTGTAGCCGCGCGCCTATCTTCCATGCTGAAATTACAGCCGCCGCAGCGCCACCGTCTCGATGACGTGATCGGCGCCCTTCTTCAGGATCAGCGTCGCGCGCGGGCGGGTCGGCAGGATGTTTTCCTCGAGATTGGCGAGGTTGGTGCGCTCCCAGATCGCGGTCGCGGTGGCGATCGC
>NZ_JAFATE010000547.1 GCF_019244115.1 Bradyrhizobium sp. | reverse complement strand
TGTCGCGCCCGAACCGTTCCGCCTCACGTTGACCGGGATCGGCGCGCTCGCGGTCAATCTAACCTGCGCCCTGATCCTCGCACGCTTCAGGGATCACAGCGGCAGCCTGACGAAAGCGGCCTTTCTCTCCGCGCGCAACGACGTGCTCGCCAACATCGCGATCATCCTGGCCGGGCTTGTGACCGCTTATCTCTGGCGATCGGCCTGGCCGGACCTCATGGTCGGCATCGCCATCGCAATCATGAATACCGACGCCGCGCGCGAGGTCTTTGAGGCGGCGCGCGGCGAGCACGAGGCGGCGCGGCCGTAGCGGCTTGGCAACCGCACTCGCCGGCAGTTTCGGTCGCGAATTAGGCGGTCCGCCGTTGCCCCTGGCTCGTCATGCCCGCGCTTGTCGCGGGCATCCACGTCTTCGGCCTTTCGATGAGCAAAGACGTGGATGGCCGGGACAAGCCCGGCCATGACGACGGGGGAACATCGTTGAAAACGCCCGAAGAAGAGCAGCGCTTCAACTGCCCTTCTTGTGCGCATCGGGGAAGAACAGTTGCTGGCCGTCGATCTTGTAGCCCGCGATTGCCGCCTGGCCTTCTGGCGAAATCAGCCAGTTCACAAACGCCTGGCCGTCGTCCTTCTTCACGGTCGGATGCTTCTCGGGATTCACCAGCATCACGCCGTACTGGTTGAACAGCCGCTTGTCGCCCTCGACCAGGACGTCGAGATCGCCGCGATTCTTGAACGAGATCCAGGTGCCGCGGTCGGACAGCACATAGGCTTGGAGTGCGCTCGCGGTGTTCAGCGCGGCTCCCATGCCCTGCCCGATCGCGCGGTACCAGGGACCTTTCCCCGCCTCGATGTCGATCCCGGCCTGTCTCCACAGCGCAAGCTCGGCCGTGTGCGTGCCGGAGCGGTCGCCGCGCGAAATGAATGGCGCCTCCCTGGCCTTAATCGCCTTCAGCGCGGTCTCGATGTCCTTGCCCTTGATGCCAGCGGGATCGGCCTTCGGCCCGATCAGCACAAAGTCGTTGTACATCACGTCAAAACGCTTCACGCCAAAACCTTCGGCTAAGAATTTCTCTTCCTGCGCCTTGGCGTGAACGAACACCACGTCGGCATCGCCGCGCCGCGCGGTGTCGAGCGCCTGGCCGGTGCCTTGCGCGATCACCTTCACCGCGATGCCGGTTTTCGCCGTGAACAGCGGCAGCAGGTAGCCGAACAATCCGGAATCCTCGGTCGAGGTGGTCGATGCCACCACGATCGATCGATCCGCTGAAAACGCCGGGGAAAGGGTGAGCGTGAGGCCGCACAGCGCGATCAGCACAAACCTTCGCAAACGCGACACCATGACATTATCCTTCTTCAAAAGACGAGATCGCCGCGCAGAAAGTTTCTCGCTTCCAACGTCGACGGATGGTCGAGAAATTCCGCTGCCCCGCCCTGCTCGCGCACGCTGCCGCGCAGCATGAACACGACGTCGCCGGCGAGGCGCCGCACCTGGCCGAGGTCGTGCGAGGCCATCACGATCTTGATGCCGCCTTGCGCGGCGCGCAGCACGATCTCCTCGACGCTGCGGGTCGCCGCCGTATCGAGGTTGGCCGTGGGCTCGTCGAGCAGCAGGATCTCTGGATCGCGGGCGAGCGCCCGCGCTAGCGCCAGCCGCTGCTGCTCGCCGCCCGACAGGCGCCGCGCCGGCCGTTCGCTCAACTCGGCAAGACCGACGCGATCGAGCAGTTCGGATACCCGCGCTGCACGCGCATGGCGAGGCACCCCGGCATGCGCCAGCGCGTACGCAACATTTGCAGACGCGCGCCGCCGTAACATGACGGGACGCTGAAAGACGATCGCACGGCGGACCGGCGCACGGTCGTCGCGTCCGCCCCAGGTGACGGCGCCGGCCGACGGAGACAATAGGCCCATGCAGAGCCGCAGCAGGCTGGTCTTGCCTGCGCCGTTCGGACCAACGATCAGGGTTGGCGCCCCCGCCGTGATCGTCAGCGACGCCCGATCGAGAATCTTGGCTCCGCCGGCATCGAGCGAGACTTGATCGAGAACGAGCGGAAGATCGGTGACGGGCGCGCGCACGGTCAGCCCGCCTGCCGTTCCGACCACGTGCGGGTGGTCCAGACCACCGCATTGATCGCGATCACCAGCGCCACCAAAATGATGCCGAGCCCCATCGCCAGCGGCAGGTTGCCCTTGGAGGTTTCGAGCACCACGGCGGTCGTCATGGTGCGGGTAAAGCCCTCGATGTTGCCGCCGACGATCATGACCGCGCCGACTTCGGCCGCCGCGCGCCCAAAACCCGCGAGCACAGCGGTGAACAGGCTGATGCGCGCATCCCACAGCAAGGTCATCATGCGGCCGATCGGACCAACGCCCATCGCGGTGAGTTCGTCGCGATATTCATGCCAAAAGTCTTCGACGGACTGGCGGGTTGGAGCCGCGATGATCGGGATGATGATGATGGTCTGCGCGATCACCATTGCCGTCGGCGTAAACAAGAGGCCGAAGGCGCCGAGCGGCCCCGATCGCGACAACAGCAGATAGACCGCAAGCCCGACCACCACGGGCGGCAAGCCCATCAGTGCGTTCAAGAGCACCACGAGAATGCCGCGCCCCGGAAACCGCAGCAGCGCCAGCATGGCGCCAAGAGGCAGGCCCACGAGGGAAGCCAGCGCGAGCGCCGACAGGCTGACGGCGAGCGACACACGTACAATTGACAGAAGTACCGGATCACCGGCTAGAATCAGCTGCCAAGCGCTCGAGTCATCTGCCATGGGCCCGCTCCTGCCGGGCCTGTTCCGCAAAAATTCCGTACCTTGTCAATCTGTTGAGCCGGCGCAGAAATATGCATAGAAATGCAGGATGGAATTTCTAACCACCAGCGAGGCTGCCGAATACCTGCGGCTTGGCGAACGCAAGCTCTATGAGCTCGTCACCTCGGGCGCTATTCCCTGCAGCAAGGTGACGGGCAAGTGGCTGTTCCCGCGCCATGAACTGGACCTCTGGGTGCTGTCGGGCCTGGCGCGGCCGAACGGCATGCTCGCCGCCGAACCGCCGCCGATCGTCGGCGGAAGCCAGGATGACCTGTTGGAATGGAGTTTGCGCGAGTCCGGCTCCGGCCTCGCCTCGCTCAACGAGGGCACGATGCGCGGCGTCGATCGCCTGCTGCGCGGCGAGGTGATCGCGACCGCGATCCACTTCCACGGTGAGGCTCTCTCCGGTACTGGGCCCGGCGACTGCAACGTCGCTGCGGTCCGATCCATGCCAGGGCTGCACGACGCGGTGCTGATCGGCATGACGAGGCGCGAACAAGGCCTTCTGCTTGCGCCGGGCAATCCGAAGCGCGTGAAAAGCCTCTCGGACGTGCTCACGTCCGGCGCCAGAATAGCTGTCCGCCAGGCCGGAGCCGGCGCACAGATGCTGCTGGAGTCGCTGTTGGCGCGTGCGGGTGCGAGCCCCAAAGACCTGCGCCGGCTCGATCCGCCCTGCCTCACCGGTCCGGATCTCGCCGCTGCGATCCGCGCCGGCAATGCCGATTGCGGGATCGCGACCCGTGCCGCGGCGAGGTCCGCCGGCCTCGATTTCGTGCCGCTGGTGTGGGAGAATTTCGATCTCCTGACCCGGCAGCGCAGCTTTTTCCGGCCGTCGATGCAGGCGATGATCGCGTTTCTGCCCGACAAGCGGCTGGCGCAGCGGGCCGCCGAACTGACCGGTTACGATCCGGCCCCTGCCGGGCAGATCCGCTTCGCGGCCTGAAAAAATTTCCAACCCGCTGTCGATTTTGCAAACATGGGCGCGTCTCAGGCCCGATACGCCGCCGATGGCGTAGCGCACAGCAAGGGAAACAGCATGAAATACGCACTCCTCATCTATGAGAACGAAGCCTTTTACGGGACGGAGAAAGCCGGCCCCAAGATCGAAGAGATCGTCGGCAAGCACATGGCGTTCGCCGGAGAATTGGGGCCGAAGCGGATTGGCGGGGCCGGGCTCAAGAGTACGGCCGCCACGACCACCGTTCGAACCGCCGGCAATCGCAAGACGGTCCATGACGGGCCGTTTGCCGAGGCGAGGGAGCAACTCGGCGGCTTTTACCTGATCGACGTTGCCAATCTTGATGAGGCAATCGAGGTCGCGAAGAAGGTTCCGATCCTGCAGGACGGCGCGATCGAGATTCGGCCGTTGCTCGGCCAATGAACGGAGTGGCCCTCGAAAGGGTGTTTCGGGCGGCGAGCGGCCGCATCATCGCGGCGCTCGCCGCCCGCTTCCGTGATCTGGCGCGGGCGGAGGATGCCTTTTCGGAGAGCTGCCTGCGCGCGGTCCGGACATGGCCTGCGGCCGGCGTGCCGGATGATCCAGCCGCGTGGCTCTATCGCGTCGCCGAGCGCGTCGTCCTCGACTCGATCCGTCGCGACCGCAAGCAGCAACCCGTGACCGAGGAGGCCAGCCTCGACCCGAGCCCCGAAGAGCTCCTGCTGAACGATGCGTGCATTCTTCCCGACGAGCGGCTGCGCCTCATTTTCATCTGTTGCCACCCCGCCGTTGCGACTGAGGCGCGCGCCGCGCTCACGTTGAAACTGGTGTGCGGCTTGTCCGTCACCGAGATCGCCCGCGCCTTTCTGCTTCAGGAAGCAACCCTGGCCCAGCGGCTCGTCCGCGCCAAGCGGAAGATCGCCGACGCCGGCGTGCCGTTCGAATTGCCGTCCCCCGAAGCCTGGCCTGAACGGCTCGACGCGGTGCTGTCGACGCTGGAAATCGCCTATGCAAGAGCCCATGAGGACGCGGCCGGCAGTGGCGCACATGCCGGGTTCGCCGCGGAGGTTTTGCATTTGACAAAAATACTCACTCACCTCATTCCCGATGATGCAGCCGTGGCGGCGCTGGCCGCCCAGGTCCGCTACGCCGAAGCGCGGCGTCCGGCGCGACTGGACGCGGAGGGATTCCTTGTTCCGCTGTCGGCGCAGGACCCGGCGCTCTGGCGCCGCGACCTCATCGACGACGCGAACCGCCTGCTGGCCGACGCCATCAGGATCGCGCCCTCGGAGCCTCGCACGCTGCAGGCGCAGCTGCAGCAGGTCTGGTGTGCGCGGCACTCGCTCGCCGATCCCGCCCCTTGGCTCGAGGTGCTGCGTGTCTATGACCGGCTTCTGCTCACCCGAGACGATCCGATCGTCCGCATCAACCGGGCCGTCGCGGTTGCAGAGATCGAAGGCCCGGATGCTGCGCTCGTCGAATTGTCGCGTCTCGATCTTCCGGGCCTGGAGGAGTTTCTGCCCTATCATGCCGTGCGCGCGGACTTGTTGCGGCGCGCCGGCAGCCTCACCGAGGCAGCCACCGCCTATGCCAGGGCATTGCAGCTCGATCCTCCGGCAGCCGAGCGGCGATGGCTGGAACGCAAGCTGGCTGAGCTGCCGCGATCCGAAAATTAGGCCGCCAGCGGCACGGTCCACGCGTCGTAGGCATCGATCTGCCATCGCGCAATGGGCCGATCGCTTTACCTGTGTACCCGATCGGCACCGCACCGGACAACCACGTCCGGCGCGAGTCCATCTATGCAGCGATGCGTTGACGGGAGGCGGAGAATAGTTGCAAAAGAAACCAATCCGTCCGGCCCTTGAAGAGCGCCGGCAACAAGAAACGAACGGCCGACACGCCAGACCTGACACGGAGGAGACCTGATGTTCGCCAGACCCCTGCCCTTGCTTGGAGCGATCGCGGCCGCGATGCTGGCGTCGACAGCGGCGTTGGCGCAAGTCTCCGACGACGTGGTCAAGATCGGCGTGCTGACCGACATGAACGGCCCGGCCTCGACGCCGACCGGTCAGGGCTCGGTGACGGCCGCACAGATGGCGGTGGACGATTTCGGCGGCACCGTGCTCGGCAAGCCGATCGGCGTGATCGTCGGCGACCATCAGCTCAAACCCGACGTCGGAAGCGGGATTGCGCGGCGCTGGTACGATGTCGAGCAGGTCGATCTGATCGTCGACGTGCCGGTCTCGGCGGTCGGGCTCGCGGTCCAGAACATCGCCAACGAGAAGAAGAAGCTGTTCATCACCCATTCCACCGGCACCGCCGATTTCCACGGCAAGTTCTGTTCGCCCTATGCGATCCAGTGGGTATTCGACACCCATGCGCTGGCGGTCGGCACCGCGCAGGCGGTGGTCAAGCGCGGCGGCGACAGCTGGTTCTTCATCACCGACGACTATGCCTTCGGCCATTCGCTGGAACGCGACGCCTCCGCCGTGATCACTGCCAATGGCGGCAAGGTGCTCGGCTCGGTGCGGCCGCCTTTGGCGACGCCCGACCTGTCCTCCTTCGTGCTGCAGGCGCAGGCCTCGAAAGCCAAGATCATCGGCATCGCCGCGGGCCCCCCCAACAACATGAACGAGATCAAGACCGGCGCCGAGTTCGGCATCTTCAAGGGCGGCCAGCAGATGGCGGCGCTGCTGGCGCTGATCACCGATATCCATTCGCTGGGGCTGCCGGCGGCGCAGGGCCTGTTGCTCACGACGTCGTTTTACTGGGACCTGGACGACAAGACCCGCGAATGGTCCAAACGCTACTTCGCCAAGATGAACCGCATGCCGACGATGTGGCAGGCCGGTGTCTATTCGTCCGTCATGCATTATCTTCAGGCGATCAAGGACACCGGCACCGACGATCCGTTGAAGGTCGCGGCCAAGATGCGCGAAAAACCGATCGAGGATTTC
>NZ_JAFATE010000522.1 GCF_019244115.1 Bradyrhizobium sp. | reverse complement strand
TGCGCGGCACCACCGACGCACGCGGCCTTCTCCGGGCATTCGATGATGCCGCGACCCGCTTCGGGGTGCGCCACGTGCAGGACTTGCGACGGCTGCCTGGCGACGAGATTGCGCCGGCGCTCGCGTGGCAGGCCCGATTGAGGGATCTGTCCCTGGTTCCCGTCAAGGCCAACAGCGATCAATCTGAAAGCATCATCGAGCAGCTGCTGTTCAAGTCGGGTCGGCCGGTGCTGTTGTGTCCCGAGGAATTGGCGACCGAATTGCCGGTAACGCTCGACGATATCTTGATCGCCTGGGATCATAGCGCGCCCGCCGCAAGAGCGATTGCGGATGCCTTGCCATTGCTTCAGGCCGCTGCTTCGGTACGGGTGATCACGGCCACCGACAACCGGTCAGACGATGAGTTGCGATCGGGGAAAGCGCTGGTTGGTCATCTTGCCGAACACGGCGTCACAGCATCATTCGAGACCGTCAGGATCGACGGCAGTTCGGTTGGAAAGATCTTTGAGGCCCATGTGCGATCGAACAGAATTGATCTGTTGGTGATGGGCGCCTATCGCCATTCCCGGCTGAATGAGATCATATGGGGCGGCGCGACCAAGACCGTCATGGGGCGGCCACCCTGCTGGGTTATGATGTCACGCTGACACCCAGTTACAAGCCGCGTCAGATCCCTGAGAAGAGCAGCTTGCGGGCCGTGTGGCCCGCCACTCCTGGCAATGTCGACCTATCGATTGAAAAATGTTCTGTCGCCGCGTTCCGTTGCGCTGATCGGGGCAAGTCCGCGGCCGGGTTCCGTCGGCCGCGCCATCATGGCGAACATTCGCAAAGCGGGATTCAGGGGCGAATTCGGCTTGGTCAACTCGCACCATGCGGAAATCGAGGGCATGGCGGGGGTGGATCGCCTCGACAAACTGCCTTTCGTTCCCGAACTGGTCGTCATCACGGCGCCGGCTGCGGCAATACCCGGCCTGGTCGAGCAAGCCGGTGAGCGCGGGACGGTGGGCGCCGTCATCGTCAGTGCCGGGCTCGGCCATGGTGCAGGATCCCTGGCGGAAGCCACGGAGCGGGCCGCCCAGCGATATGGCATGCGGCTGATCGGGCCGAATTGCCTCGGCATCATGATGCCGGATATCAGCCTCAACGCCAGTTTCTCCGCGCATATGCCGCGTCCCGGGAAACTCGCGCTCATCACGCAGTCGGGTGCGATCGCGGCCGGCATGGTGGATTGGGCCGCGCCGCGCGGCGTCGGATTTTCCGGAATCGTTTCTATCGGCGATCAGCTCGATGTCGATATCGCCGATCTGCTCGATCATTTTGCGCTGGACGCCAGGACCCAGGCGGTCCTGCTCTATGTCGAGTCCATCAAGGACGCGCGGAAGTTCATGTCGGCGGCGCGCGCGGCGGCGCGGGTCAAGCCGGTGGTGGTCGTCAAGTCGGGCCGCATGGCGCAGGGCGCCAGGGCGGCCGCAACCCACACCGGCGCGCTGGCGGGATCCGATGCGGTTTACGAAGCGGCGTTTCGTCGCGCAGGGATGCTGCGGGTCTCCGACTTGCGCGAGCTGTTCGATTGCGCCGAGACGCTCGGTCGCGTCGAAGCTCCCACTGGAAAGCGCTTGGCCATTCTGACCAATGGCGGCGGCATCGGCGTGCTGGCGATTGATCGCTTGTGCGAACTCGGCGGCATTGCGGCGACGATCGGACCGGCGACAAAGGAGAAGCTCGACGCCGCCTTGCCGCGGACCTGGTCCGGGTCAAATCCCGTTGATATCGTCGGCGACGCCGATGCGGCGCGTTACGCCGCCGCGCTCGAGCTCTTGCTGGACGATGCGGGCAACGATGCCGTGCTGGTGATGAATGTTCAGACCGCCATTGCGTCCGCCGCCGAGACCGCGGCCACCGTCGCAAGCCTCGTCGCAAGTTATCGGCAGCGCCTCCGCCGCGCCGCAAAGCCGGTGCTGGCGGCATGGATCGGCGCCGAGCAGAACGTCATCGACACGCTCAATGAGGCCGGGATTCCGAACTATCCGACCGAAGACGATGCCGTGCGCGGTTTCATGCACCTGGTGCGCCATCGGGAGGTCATCGAGATTCTGACGCGGGTGCCGCCGGAGCTGCCGGACGCTTTTGGGCCTGATGTCGTCACCGCGCGGCAGATCGTCGCCGGCGCGATCGCCGATGACCGTCACTGGCTCGACCCGGTCGAGGTGAAGCGGCTGCTCGAGGCCTACGGCATCGCCATGGTGCCGACCTTTGCCGCCGGTAGCGTCGACGAGGCGGTCGCCCATGCATCCAAACTGTTTGCTCAGGGCGCAACGGTTGTCCTGAAGATCATGTCGCGGGACATCGTCCACAAATCGGACGTCGGCGGGGTCGTGCTCAACCTGACCACGCCCGAAGCGGTCCGCGCGGCG
>NZ_JAFATE010000496.1 GCF_019244115.1 Bradyrhizobium sp. | reverse complement strand
GACCTAAGAGTGTGAGTCACGTGACTATTCATAGGAATAGTCACATGAGCAAGTCTGCGATCGAAGTCATCACCTCGGTGGAGCGTCGCCGGCGCTGGAGCACGGCGGATAAGGAGCGGCTGGTAGCCGCTTCGTTGGAGCGCGGCGCCACCGTTTCGGCGGTGGCTCGTGAGGCTGGGGTCCATCCGGGGCAGCTATATGGATGGCGACGGCAGTTGCTGCGAGGATCGCAGCCTACCGCGGCGTTCGCGGCGGTGCGGATTGCAGCCGCGCCTAGTCCGGTTGTGTCATCCGCTGTGGGGCTGATCGAAGTAGAGTTCGCGAACGGGTCGCGAATGCGGATCAGCGGAGCGGTTGACCCGGCGACGTTGGGGGCGACAGTTGCCGTGCTGGCGAGCAGCGGACGGCGACGATGATCCCGGTACCGAGCGGGGTGCAGGTGTGGCTGGCGAGCGGCCACACCGACATGCGTAAGGGCTTCGATGGCCTGGCGCTGTTGGTCCAGGAGACGCTCAAGCGCAATCCGCACAACGGTCATCTGTTCGTCTTTCGTGGCCGGCGCGGCTCATTGATCAAAGTGTTGTGGCACGACGGGCAAGGCATGTGCCTGTTCGCGAAGCGGCTGGAGCGCGGTCGCTTCGTGTGGCCGTCGACGACGCCGCGTGACGGCGAGCAGCGAACGGTAACAATCACGCCTGCGCAACTCGGATATTTGTTGGAAGGAATCGATTGGCGGCTTCCGCAGCACACGTGGCGTCCACAGGCCGCCGGCTGATCGCGATGTTTTGAATCATCGCACGTTCGCAGTTGTACACAGACGCAAGAAGTTGTGTTTCCCTCATAGGCATGCACAGCGATGATTCGCTTCCCAATGACATCGAGATACTCAAGCAGCTCGTTCGCATTCGAGACGCCGAGCTGTCGCAGGCGCGCGCCGAGGCGTCCAATGCGCGTGCCGAAGCGTCGAGCGCGGAGGCCCTGATCGCGCATCTGCGGCTGACGATCGAGAAGCTCAAACGCGATCTGTTTGGACCGCGCAACGAGCGAAAGGCTCGCCTACTTGATCAGATGGAGCTTGCGCTCGAGGAGCTGGAAGCGGCGGCAACCGAGGATGAGGTAGCGGCTGAACAGGCCGCAGCGGCAACCACGCAGGTACGCGCCTTCACACGCAGGAAGCCTGCTCGTCAGCCGTTCCCCGCGCATCTGCCGCGCGAGCGGATCATCGTTCCCGGCCCGACCGCCTGCGCCTGCTGCGGCTCGAACAGACTTGCCAAGCTGGGCGAGGATATCACCGAGACGCTGGAAGTGATCCCGCGGCAGTGGAAGGTGGTGCAGCACGTGCGCGAGAAGTTCACCTGCCGCGATTGCGAAAAGATCAGCCAGCCACCGGCGCCGTTCCACGTACTGCCGCGCGGATTTGCGGGCCCGAGCCTGCTCGCCATGATTCTGTTCGAGAAATACGGCCAGCACCAGCCGCTCAACCGCCAGTCGGAGCGTTATGCGCGTGAAAGGATCGATCTCAGCGTCTCGACCTTGGCCGACCAAGTCGGCGGTTGCGCAATGCTGCTGCGCCCGCTCTACGAGCTCGTCCGCGCACACGTGTTCGCCGGCGAGCGCGTCCATGGTGATGAGACTCCGGTGCCGGTGTTGGCCAAACACCAGTGCCGCAAAGGCCGGTTATGGACCTATGTGCGCGACGACAAACCGTTCGCGGGTCCGGCTCCACCGGCTGCGGTGTTCTTCTATTCGCGCGACCGCACGGCTGAGAATCCTGAGCGCCATCTCGCCGGCTATGCCGGGATCCTGCAGGCCGATGCTTATGCCGGGTTCAATCGGCTCTATGATGCGGACCGCAAAGGAGGGCCGATCACGGAGGCGAGTTGCTGGGCGCACGGCCGGCGTAAGTTCTTTGAACTTGCCGATGTCGCTGCCAAGGCGCGCGGACAGTTGTCGGTGTTGGCGCCGCTCGCGGTCGAGGCGGTCAAGCGCATCGATGCGATCTTCGACATCGAGCGCGAGATCAACGGCCGCTCCGCTGACGATCGCCTTGCCGTGCGGCGTGAGCGCGTCGCACCGCTGGTCGCCGATCTTGAAGCCTGGATGCGAGCGCAGCGTGGCAGGCTCTCACGCCACAGCGAGGTGGGCAAGGCAATGGACTACATGCTCAAGCGCTGGGAAACCTTCTCCCGCTTCCTTGCCGATGGCCGCATCTGCCTCACCAACAATGCCGCCGAGCGGGCACTGCGCGGCATTGCGCTCGGCCGCAAATCCTGGCTGTTCGCCGGCTCCGACCGCGGCGGTGAACGCGCCGCGGTGATGTACACCTTGATCCAGACCGCACGGCTCAACGGCCTCGACCCGCAAGCCTGGCTCGCGGACGTGCTCGGCCGCATCAGCGATCACAACATTCGCAAGCTCGACGAACTGCTGCCCTGGAACTGGAAAATGACGGCTGTCAAGCTGGCGGCCTAACATCTACTTCGCCCTTCCGCGCCCACGACTACGGCGCGGTCTTCACCGGATGGATACGAAATACCGTGTCGGCGAGAGCCCACATCGCCAGCGTTGCCGCGAGGCCGATCATCGCCGCTGCGGCCGGAAATCCCAGGGCCTCGACAGCTGCGACCCGATGACGCCGCCGACGCTCCCGCCGTTATAGGCCATGGCAAGTGCTGCCGGGCCGAAAACTACAAACAGATAGGCGTAGATGGTCACTGCTATCAGATTTTGGGAGGCAGAATCCGCTCAAGTGGCGTCCGCTCATTGAGGCGAAGCGGACGGCAACGTTGCGTTGCGGTAATGCTAACAATTTGACCCGAAGCAGCCATAGCACTTCCGTATAGTCGAGAGC
>NZ_JAFATE010000452.1 GCF_019244115.1 Bradyrhizobium sp. | reverse complement strand
GAACCGTTCTAGCGGGCTGCTCTCCACAATGTGTTAGGCATCGGCGCACACGGGCTGCCGCCAACTCGTTTGCGATGAGCACTACGGATCGGCCCTCTCAATGCTGGAACAGGGGTTCGATTCCCCTAGGGAGCGCCATGCCGTTTATCACTGCTTTGATTTCCTTTCGACGGCACGCTTACCGCCGCGTCTGCGATCAGCTTCCCGTGTGTACCTCTCGGCTTCGGCCAATGTGGTGTGGCCGAGCGTCGACATGATCTCGTGCGCTGTGCATCCCGCGTCTGCCATCAGGCGTCCAAGTGTCTTGCGCAGGCCGTGCGGTTGGCAGTCGAGGGGCAGGCCGGCCGCAGTGATCGCGTCCCGCATAAAGCGACTGAAGCCGTCCACCGTGTAGGGCTTGCCGTACTCGGTATTGATAACGGTGACGTGCTTGCGTGGTGTGGCTTCCAGCGCCTTCTGCAAGTCCTCCGCGACGGCCATCTCGACCGGGACACCTGTCTTGTGCCGAGTGTAACTCGCGTCGCTATCTACTTGGTTCCAGGTTAGCAAGTGGGTATCGACCCGCGCGGTCCCCATGTTGAGCATCAAGGCGTATGCAGTGCGCTGCTTCGTGCCGATCGGCCAACGTCGCTCGAACGCCGTCAGCTCGGCGTCGGTCCACGCCCTGATTTCTTTGCCCTTCGGCCGTTTGATGCCAACTGAGGGGTCATACCTCAGCCACCCCTTCTCAATTGCGTGCCTGATCAGGATGCGCAGCTTTTTGAGCGTGTCGAGTGCCGCGCCGGGGCGATCCGCGAGGGGGTCGAGAACGAAGGTTTTGATGCGGTCCTTCGTCAGACCAGCGACGCTGCGATGTCCGTGGTCCACCGGCATGGCCTCCAAACGGGACATGTAGCCACACTTCGAACTGTCTCCAAGCGCCCTGAATTGCCCGCTCGCCTTGTAGCTGGCGATTAGCGCGCCAATCGTGCCAGGCGCATCTTTCTTGATCGTGAGCTCGGCAGAGCCCTTGCCAGCGACGGCCGCGGCGTAGGCGTCGCGAAACTCTTCCGAGGTTGGATCGTTGGGCAGGCTAATGCGCGGTCCCTTGCCGACACGGAACGACAAATACGTGTGTCCCTTTACGTGGTTGCGCTCGACGTGCGGCGGCAGCTTGCGTGGCATCAGCCCCATCCCTCATCTGCGGCGGCGTGATCCTCTCCATCGTGGGGAAGGGCGTCTGCGGCTACGTCGACCTCCTTCAGGTCCCACGCCTTTCTCTTGCCTACCAGAATGCGGGGTTTCGGCATGATCCCCCTGCCAACCATCTCATCGAACGTATTGGGTGACACGCAAACGTAAGCCGCTGCGACTTCACGTGTCACCAAGCGCGGCGGCAAAGTCGGAGGCAGGGCGGTCTGCTTTGGCATTTTACGCCCGGGACCTTGCCTGCTGCTCCGGATCGTTCGTCCACGCGCGAATGGAGCGGACGATCTCGCTGTTCTGACTCGCCAACGTGCGCGCAGCCTCTTTTTCAAGCCAGCTCTTAACGTCCCGAGGCAGTCGAACAACCATTTCGGCGCAGTCGGCGGTCCTTGCCATGATGACAAACTCTCTTAAGTGTGATATTTCTTTATGTATCACGGTGCGATCGTGTTCGCAAGGTCTAGCATAGCACGGTGCGATAGGGTGTCGGATGGCGAAGAAAAAGACCGGTAGCAAAACCCGCCCGGGCAGGGGGTCCGATCAGTTCATTGTGCGGCTACCGAACGGAATGCGCGACGTCATCGCTAAAATGGCGGAGCACAATGGGCGTTCTATGAACGCTGAGATCGTTTTCGCGTTGGCAACTCACTGCGCCCAGTTTGACGTCAACGCCGCAGCTGCCGACGTGTCCGAGAAGATCCTCCATGCAATTGATCAAGACCGATCGCCCGACCCGCATGTGATTCAGGACATAGCGCGTTACCTCGACCTTCTGGCAAGAGCTTGGGGCGAATCCAACGTTATATCGCCGAAGAGGAGGCTTTCAGGATGCGACGACAATGGGACAACGGACTGATGGTCTGTTGTGAGTGGGGCTTACACGCGGTTGATCGACGGATGCTATAGGCATGGCGCGCAAGTCAAATTCCAAAGAATCCCCCGCAGTCGTGGAGGCTCATGATCCAGCAAGTTTGCCGGGGGAATTGAAAACGAATTGGCGGCTCAAAGTCGGATACCTGGAACAACGTAATTGCCAATCAGGCGATACAAACGATCTGGGCAGAAAATTCGGACTCCGAACGGCTGCAGAAGCTAATCAATGCCGCCGTGGCTGGCCTTGTTGGGATTAGCCCGAACGACGAGTTGGAAGGCATGCTGGCAGCGCAACTCGTTGCTTGCCATAACGCATCGATGGAATGCTACCGGCGCGCAATGCTTGGTCAGCAGACATTCGAGGGCCGGCGGGAGAATCTCACCCAAGCAAACAAGCTCTCTCGGACGTACACGACGCTCCTGGAGGCCCTCAATCGGCATCGCGGCAAGGGACAGCAAAAGGTCACCGTTGAACATGTCCACGTCCATGAAGGCGGCCAAGTCCATCGTTGGCAATGTCGAGGGGGTGGGATACGAGGAAAATCGAAGGATCAACCCCATGCACTTACACATGCACCGGGCGAAACGATGCGGGGCGAAAACACGAAGCGGGAAGCCATGCCAGTCGCCGGGGATGGCAAACGGTCGATGTAGGATGCACGGTGGGGCTTCGCCGGGCGCACCAAAAGGCAATCGGAACGCCTTCAAGCATGGACGCTATACCAAGGACGCGGTTGCGCGGCGTAAAGAGATTGCTGGGCTCATTCGTGCCGCGCGTGCACTCGGAGCGTTGTCGGCAGATCGTTGGCTAGCTGAGCCTGAGTAGGCCCTCTTAACGAAATGCAGCGTGCGCGCTGGGGGATAGGCAGGCCTCGACAATTTATTGTTGTGTTGTCATTCTTCGCTTGGATCTGGTCCCGATCCTAGCGGGCGGCCACGACGCCGCGATCGTCAGTGACGTGCCGTTGCTCGTATCGGCGCATGCGCGGGTGATCTTGGCGGACGCGCGCGCGGTTCTCGAAATGTAAAACCACTCCGTATTTCTACTGGGGCAAAAGCGGTTTTTCTCACGCTGTTTCAGGAACATCTTCAACATTCCATTAAAGTAAACACCCTAGTGTTCACGAGAGTGAACGACGCGCACCGCCTGTCTCTTGGCGTGCGCCAAAAGTCATATGAGCTAGGTCGGAGAACGATGCTGCGATGTTTTCTCCACGCAGCCCTGTGCGTCGGAGTGAGCATCGCCATGCTCGTCGGACCTGCGACGGGTCATGCGCAAACGACGGTACCAGGTCAGGTGCCGAGCCAATGGACGCCGCCGAGTCTTCGCCCGACGGCTGCGCCGAACGTGCCGACGCTCGTGCTGCCAGGCCACTCCGCGATCGCGGTCCCAAGCGGGGACAGCACCCTGACCCTCGAGGTCGCACGTGGCTACACGGACCTTTCCGGTGTCCGGCGCGGTTGGCGCGCCAATCTCGTTGCCTCGGCGAGCTACTGATGCGCGGTCCTGCAGCAACCACGGGGGCGCGACGCCATGCAACATCCGCGCGGCGGATCGGCGTGACGGTGCTGCTCGGCGGCACGTCGTTCCTGGCACTGACGGTTCAGGCCGCTGCGCAGGCCGTGCTGCCGCAAGGCGCGACCGTCGCATCGGGACAAGTCAGAATCGGATCGCCCTCGGGCAATTCACTGACCATCAACCAGTCCTCGTCACGCGCCGTCGTCGACTGGAACAGCTTTTCGGTCGGCGCCAATGCGAGCGTCAACTTCGTTCAGCCGGGTGCCGGTTCGGCAATCCTCAATCGCGTCACGGGCACGACCTCCTCGACCATCGCGGGCCAGATCACTGCGAATGGCCAGGTGTTTCTGGTCAATCCGAACGGCATCGCCATCACGCCAACCGGTTCGGTCCAGGTCGGCGGCGGTTTCGTGGCCTCGACGCTCGACATCAGCAACGCTGATTTCAACGCCGGCAATCTGAATTTTTCCGGCAGGGGCGCATCAAGCGCCGTCACCAATGCCGGGGCAATCAGCGCCGCGCCGGGATCGTTCGTCGGGCTGGTCGGCGGATCGGTGGCGAACAGCGGTACGATCAGCGTTCCGCTCGGCAAGGTCGGTCTGGGTGCGGGCGAGAAGGTGACGCTCAATCCGAGCGGCGACGGATTTTTGCAGGTCGCGCTTCCGAGCGGCGCCACCACCGCCAAGGGACAGGCGCTGATCGACGTCGCGGGCCGGATCAAGGCAGCCGGCGGCTCGGTCGAGATCAAGGCGGCGACCGCGCGCCAGGCGGTTCGCGACATCGTCAACATCTCCGGCACGATCAGCGCACGTAGCGTGTCCGGCCGCCGCGGCCGTATCGTGCTCGATGGCGGAGACGGCGGCGAGGTCGTCGTGTCCGGGCGCATCGGTGCTGATGGTGGCAAGGCCGACAAGGCCGGGACCATCGTCGTGACCGGCAACAAGGTGACGCTGGCGTCGACCGCGAAGGTCAGCGCCGACGGTGCCGTCGGAGGCACGGTGCTGATCGGCGGCGATCAGCACGGCGGCGATGATCCGGCGGGCAAGCTCGTGACAGCACCGGTGCGGACCGCAGAAGCCACCTCGATCGCGCAGGGCGCGATCGTTTCGGCGAATGGCAGCTCGGCAGACGGCGGCAATGTCGTCGTCTGGTCTGACGGCCAGACCGATCTTCGCGGCTCCATCACGGCAACCGGAAGCGGTGCGGGTCATGGCGGCGCGGTGGAAGTCTCCAGCCATGGCGTGCTCGGCTTTGCCGGCGCCGTCGACGTGACGGCCGCCAACGGCAAAACCGGCACGCTGCTGCTCGATCCCTACGATGTGACCATCTCATCGGGTAGCGACACAAGCGTCTCGAACAGCAGTAACACCTTCTCGCCGACCGGCAACAGCTCGATTTTGTCGGTGACGACGCTTCAGAACGCGCTGGCGACGGCCAACGTCACGGTGACGACCGGAAGCTCAGGCTCGCAGAACGGCGACATCACGGTCGCCAACGCGGTGAGCTGGGCGAGTGGCAACTCGCTCACGCTCAATGCCGCGGGCGCCGTCAACGTCAGCGCCCCGATCACCGCGACGAATGGCGGTAGCCTCAGCCTGAGTGGCGCGACGATCGCGGTGAATTCGACCGCGATCACGCTCGGGGGCACGCTCACCGCAAGCGCAACCGCAAGCGGCGGTGTGGACGCGGTGACGTTGGGCAATGCCGCGATCAGCGTCGGCAGCGGCGCGAGCACCATCACCGGAGTGTCCTCATCCGGAAATGGACTGTTTTTCAGCGGGAGTTCCAGCCTTTCCGCGACGGGTGGGGGGACCCTGACCTTGTCGGGGACAAGCAACAGCGGCAAGGGGGTCAAACTGTGGTTCAATGCGAGCGTAACGACGTCGGGCAGCGTGGGCATCTCGGGAACGTCGAACAGTGACATCGGGCTTTATCTTCTTGGCGCGAACACGGTGACCGACAACGCTGGGAGCGCGAGCTTCAGTGGCGCTTCGCAAACCAACCAGGGCGTCTGGTTCAATGGTGGAACGAATGCGTTCACCAATGCCGGCGCCGGCACATTATCGCTGACGGGTTCGAGCACTAGCCTCAGTGGCATTGCACTTAACTCTCCGGCGAGCCTTTCGTCCTCAGGGACGGTCAGTCTGTCGGGAACGTCTAGCAGCGGCTCCGGCGTGTCTCTGATCGGAAATACACTGACCGCAAACGCGGGCACGTTAGCCATCAGCGGCGCATCGAGCACCGGAAGTGGTGTCGATTTCGGCGGCAGCACAAGCCTGGCAGCGAGCGGAGGAGGTACCCTCACCGTCTCCGGCACATCCACCTCCGGATGGGGTGTCGGCGTAGATAGCGGCGCCGCTCTCACCACCTCAGGCTCTGTTGCCCTCGCCGGCACCAGCAGTAGCTGGGATGGCCTGCATTTCGCTGGGACATCCAATGTCACGGATACTTCCGGCAATCTCACGCTCAGTGGCAGCTCCCCGTCGGGCACCGGCATCTATACGGCTGGTAACCTGGCCCTCGCCAATTCCGGTGCCGGCACGCTCGCCCTCAACGGCACGGTGACATCGTCATCCGGATACGCGGGCATCTATGCCGGTATCGGCGTGAACGTCACCACGTCCGGCGCGGTGATGCTGACCGGGACCTCGATCAGCAACGCTGGTGTCTACTTTTCCGGCTCGAATAGCGTGACCGGCAGTGCCGGTAACCTCGCGCTGAGCGGCACCTCGTCCAGCACGGCAGGCGTCGAATTCGCCGGCAATACCAGCTTCTCGAACTCGGGCGCCTCGCTTGCCGTCGCGGGCTCCTCGACCAGCGCCCCCGGCGTTTATCTCGCTCCCGGCGTGGCGGTGACCACGTCGGGCACGGTCGCCATCAGCGGCACGTCTGTCTCCAATTCGGGCGTCTCGCTCGACAACTCGGCGAGCATTGCCGACTCCTCCGGAAATCTCACGGTTGCGGGCTCCAGCACCTCCGGGCCTGGGGTATATTTCCTCGCAGGGACCAATATGCTGAGCAATTCGGGCGCCGGCTCCTTCTCGGTTTCCGGCACGTCGGGCTCCTATTATGGTGTAGGCATCGATGCCAGCCTGTCGAGTTCGGGGGCCGTTTCAATCTCGGGGACCAGCTCTGCTACCGGGCTCTACTTCAACGGGTCGACCATCACCGACAATTCCGGCAACCTGACAATCAGCGGCACAGGGGCCTCGGGGAATGGCGTATGGCTCAATGCCGGGACAACGGCTCTGGTCAATAGCGGCAGCGGTTTGCTCCAGGTCAACGGCGCCAGCGCCGGCCATAGCGGGATCCGCTTCAACACCGGGACCGCGCTAACCAGTTCGGGAGCGGTCGGTCTTTCCGGCACATCGACCAGCGGCGTCGGTTTCGCGTTCAAGGGCAGCAACAGCCTCACCGTCAATTCGGGCGCGCTGACGATCTCCGGGGCGACCTCATCGGGCCCGGCCGGGATCGATACATCGAGCAGCGGCAACACGATCACCAACAACGGCAGCGCCGTGCTGACATTGAGCGGCACCGGTGGCGACAAAATCGGCGCCACCATCACCTCAAGCGCGGCGCACGTCGTCATCAGCGACACCGGCGCGGTGACCCAGAGAGCGGGAAGCATCACCACGACAGGCCTTCTGCTGACGGGCGGCACGTCCTACTCACTCAGCGGCGCCAACATGGTCGGCACGCTTGCGGCAAGCGGCCTCGGCACGCTGACCTTCAACGATGCGCAGAGCCTCGTGGTGGGAACCGTACGGGGAACGAGTGGGGTGAGCGCAAGTTCGAACGCAGCGCTCGTTTCGTCCGGCAATCTCACCATTGCTCCCGGCGCGGGCGTCAGCGCGGCAAGTCCGGTGCTTGCCGCCGGCGGCGCGTTCATCAACAATGCCGGAAGCAGCGCGGTGACGGCGACATCCGGGCGCTGGCTGGTCTATTCGAGCGCGCCGGGCGCGGACACGTTCGGCG
>NZ_JAFATE010000242.1 GCF_019244115.1 Bradyrhizobium sp. | reverse complement strand
AGCAGAAAAGCCCGGAGCGTGCCGATGTCCCACCCTGCGATGTCGTCAGATCATGTTGCGGTCATCACCGGAGGTGCTTCCGGCATCGGGCTGGCCGCTGCGCTGCGCTTTGCAGGCCTCGGCATGAAGGTCTGTATCGCCGACATCGGCGCCGACCGCCTCGCCGAGGCCGCCAAAAAACTCGCAGCGGTCGCGCCGCGTGGCGAGACCAGTATCATGACGATGACTGTGGACATTAGCCGGCGCAACGACGTCGTGGCGCTGGAAGGCGCCGTGCAAAAGCGTTTCGGCGGCACCGACATTTTGATGAACAATGCCGGCATTCAACCCGGCAGCAAGATGTTCGGCCCTGAAGACAATTGGCAGCGCATTCTTGGCGTCAACCTCTGGGGCGTCGTCCACGGCTCGCAAGTGTTCGCGCCCTTCATGATCGAGCGCGGCCGTCCCGGCCTCATCATCAACACCGGCTCCAAGCAGGGCATCACCACGCCGCCCGGCGATCCCGCCTACAATGTCTCGAAAGCCGGCGTGAAGGCCTTTACCGAAGCATTGCAGCATGAGCTGCGCAACGCGCCCGGTTGTCAGGTCACCGCGCATCTGTTCATCCCCGGCTTCGTCTTCACGCCATTGAGCGCGCATGGCCGGGTCGAGAAGCCAGCCGCCGCGTGGACGCCGGAACAGACGGCTGACTTTATGATCGAGCGCGTGAGCATGGGCGATTTCTACGTCCTGTGTCCCGACAACGACGTGCCGCGCAGCCTCGACGAGCGGCGCATCCTCTGGGCGGCCGGCGACATCGTCGAGAACCGGCCGCCGCTGTCGCGCTGGCACAAGGACTATGCCGACGCCTTCGCGGCTTTCGTGAAGGGGAAGTAACTCGACGCTGCCACCACAAACACCACTGTCATACCCCGCGAGAAAGCGGAATATCCAGTACGCCGCACGCTCTCAGTAAAACGCTGGCTTCTCTGGAATACTGGATCGCCCTCTCGCCGAACTAAACACCAAGCCGGGCGATGATGCGTGAGCGCGCCTCGGAACGACAAGGAATTTTCTCACAGCGTCTCCTGCTTGTGCCCGCATTCCTTGCACGCGAATTTGACCCGCCTTGCGCCCTTTTCCGCCTGAAGGCGGTTGGGCGCGCCACATTTGCCGCAGACCGCCTCGATGCGGGTATTGCCCTGCTTCACGACGACGGTTTTGCGCGCCATCGCTTCGCGGATCAGGCGGTCGGCCTCTTCACGCATCTCCTGTTTCGACATTCCACCTGCACCTTCCCGATCATCAAAGGTGCGGGCTTATAGCACGTGCCTCACGCAAGTCGAATGAAGCCACCTCATGCGTCCACAATGACGTAAGCGTCCTCGACATGGACGGGAAAGGTCTCTGCGACATAAGGCCCTTTCTTCATCTCAGCGGCCAGTTCCTCGCCGCGCTCGACCGCGACCGGGTAGCACCGCACCTTGACGCGCTTCGGATCGAACCAGGACTGACCGCTCCGCATGTCGAATTCCCAGCCGTGCCAGGCACAGCGCAGGAGCTCGCCGACTCGCGAGCGCTGGTAGACGCCGGGTTCCGGCGAGGTCAGCCGCGCGACGCACGCCGCCTTGTCGAGCGGCGCGCCCTCATGCGGACAGCGATTGAGCAGCGCGAAGAACCCGCCATTGACATGGAACACGACGATGTCGCGGCCGTCGATCGCGACGACCTTGTTGCCGCCGGGCGGGATCTCGGAGGTGCGGGCGACGACGTGCCGGGCCATTAGAAATTGTAGACCGCGCGGGCGTTGGTGTTGAAAATCTTGTTCCGTTCGGCGTCCGTGAGCGGCGTCTTGAAGGCGAAACGCGGATCGTCAAAATCCCAATGCGGATAGTCGGACGAGAACAACAGCCGCTCCACGCCGACCCATTCGATCAGCTGGCGCAGATGCCGCGCCTCGTCGGGCTCATCGATCGGCTGCGTCGTGAACCAGAACTGCTCTTTGACATATTCGGACGGCCTGCGTTTCAGATGCGGCACCTCGCTGCGGAAGCGTTCAAAATGCCGGTCCATCCGCCACATCGCGGAGGCGATCCAGCCAAAACCGCCCTCGATGAACACGATCTTCAGTTTTGGGAAGCGCTCGGGCACGCCTTCGATGACGAGGCTCGCGAGCTGCGCCGCCATGGTGTGCGCATTCGACTGGTGCTCCTCGACATAATAGGACGGCCAGCCGCTGCCGGTCGGCGCATGCCCGCCATAGCCGCCGACATGGATGCCTAGCGGCAGGCCGAGCTCCTGGGCGCGTGCATAGATCGGCCAGTAGCGGCGGCGTCCCAGCGGCTCGTTGGCGCGCGGCGAGACGTTGATCTGGATGTATTCGCCGGTCTTGGCGCAGCGCTCGATCTCGGCAATTGCAAGCTGGGTGTCGTCCTGGCCAGCCAGGATCGATGCCTTCAGCCGCGGGTCGCGATGGGCCCAGAAGGCGAGCTGCCAGTCGTTGATGGCGCGCTGGATCGCGGCACCAAATTCGAGATTCTGCTGCGAGAAGATGAACAGATCCAGCACCTGCAGAATGCCGAATTCGACATCGAGCGGATCGAGATGCTGCTTCCGCATGAAGGCGAGATCGGAACCCGGCACGCCGCCGGTCGGCGGCCAGGCGTCACGCCGGCAGATCAAGGGCGAGGAGCGCGGATAGGGCGTGGTACCGATATAGGGCGTGCGCAGATGGCCGCCAAAGGTCTTCAGGTGCTCCTGCCAACGCTTTGGCAGGAATTCGTTGAGATCGGAATGCGCAAAAATGCTCGGATGGATGTCGCAATCGATGACGCGCAGCCTTGTGGCGGCGGTCGCTTCCTGCTCGGTGAGCGGACGGTCGAGGACGTCACTCATGCAATCCTCCTCTATTTTTTGGCGCATGGCCTGTTTCGAAAAACCGGTTCCCACTTTTTCGGGCCATGCGCTATGCCGCGAGCTGCAGCCGCGGAAAGGTTTCGAGCGGATTTTCCACGCACATGCGCGCCACGATGTTTTCCGGCAGGTTTGGCGGCATGGCGTCGTCGCCGTCGAACTGCCAATGCGGATAGTCCGATGCGAACAGGAACATCTTTTCGGAGCCGATCTGGTCGATGAGGTCGGCGACGCTGGTCGCATCCGCCGGCGCATCGAACGGCTGCA
>NZ_JAFATE010000177.1 GCF_019244115.1 Bradyrhizobium sp. | reverse complement strand
CGGCAAGGGCAATGCGGCGCGGCCGGCGGCGCTGGTCGAGATGATCAAGGCCGGCGCCTGCGCGCTGAAGCTGCACGAGGACTGGGGCACGACGCCGGCCGCGATCGACAATTGCCTGTCGGTCGCCGACGATCACGACGTCCAGGTGATGCTGCATTCCGACACACTGAACGAGTCGGGTTTTGTCGAGGACACGGTGAAGGCCTTCAAGGGCCGCACCATTCACGCCTTCCATACCGAGGGCGCCGGCGGCGGCCACGCCCCCGACATCATCAAGATCGCGGGCCTGAAGAACGTGCTGCCGTCCTCGACCAATCCGACGCGGCCGTTCACGCGCAACACCATCGACGAGCATCTCGACATGCTGATGGTGTGCCACCATCTCGATCCCAGTATCGCGGAGGACCTCGCCTTCGCCGAAAGCCGCATCCGCAAGGAGACCATCGCGGCGGAAGACATTTTGCACGACCTCGGCGCGCTCTCGATGATGTCGTCGGATTCCCAGGCGATGGGCCGGCTCGGCGAGGTCATCATTCGCACCTGGCAGACCGCGGACAAGATGAAGAAGCAGCGGGGTGCCTTGCCGCAGGACAAGGGCAAGGACAACGACAATTTTCGCGTGAAGCGCTATATCGCCAAATACACCATCAATCCCGCGATCGCCCATGGCGTGTCAAAACTGATCGGCTCGGTGGAGAAGGGCAAGCTCGCCGATCTCGTGCTGTGGTCGCCGGCCTTCTTCGGCGTCAAGCCGGACTGCGTTATCAAGGGCGGCTCGATCGTCGCCGCTCCCATGGGCGATCCGAATGCCTCGATTCCGACCCCGCAGCCGGTGCATTACCAGCCGATGTTCGCGGCGTTCGGCAAGTCGCTGACGGCGTCATCCGTCGTGTTCACCTCGAAGGCGGCGGTCACGGCGGGCCTCGAGCGCAAACTCGGCATCTCGAAGGAGCTTTACGCGGTGCAGAACACGCGGGGGAGAATCTCGAAGAAGAGCATGATCCACAATGATGCGACCCCCGAAATCGAAGTCGATCCCGAAACCTACGAAGTGCGCGCCGATGGCGAGCTATTGACCTGCGAGCCCGCCGAGGTGCTGCCCTTGGCGCAACGCTATTTCATGTTCTAAGGTCGTTGCCCGCCCCTTCGGAAGCGGGCGTGAATACCAGAGAAATATCGGGAGCAAGCTCGTGATCTACGTCATTGCCACCACGCCCATCAAGCCGGAGTGCCGAGAAGACTTCATCAAGGGGCACAAGGCTTGCATCCTCGAAACGCTGAAGGAAAAGGGCTGCCTGTCCTATGAGGGCCATGTCAGCGTCAATGATCCGAACCTCTATGTCGTGGTCGAGCGGTGGGAAACCCGCGATGACCTCAATGCGCATGGGCGGGCGCCGCACATCAAGGCCTGGCGCGAATATTCGACGCCGCTGCGCGCCGCGCCAACCGTGCTCGAGATCATCAGCGACGGCAAGGTCGAAAAGTTCTGATGCGTCTTTCGTGTTTCGCTCGGGGTTGATGGCATGATCCGCGCGACAAAAGTCAAATCGCAGCATCGCTGGCAGGACGCGCCGGCCGACACGGTCGTGCTCGACTTTGACAATCGCCACCGGCGGCGGATGGCGATGACCGGCACCCGCGGCCTCGAATTTCTGCTCGACCTGGAACACGCGGTGGCGCTGCGTGGCGGCGACGCGCTGGTGCTGGAGGATGGGCGGCTCATCGAGGTGGTCGCGGCTGCCGAGCCTCTGCTCGAGATCAAAGGCCGCGATCCGCAGCACCTGGTCCGCATCGCCTGGCACCTCGGCAACCGGCATCTGCCGACGCAGATCATGGCAAAGGGGCTGCGCATCCGCCGGGATCACGTCATCGCAGCCATGGTCAGGGGATTGGGCGCGCGCGTGATCGAGATCGAGGCGCCGTTCGACCCCGAGGGCGGCGCCTATGAAGGCGGCAGCCATGCGCATGGGCATGGCGAGGCGGATGACCACCATCACCACGGCCATGCGCAGGATCACGCCGCGGAGCATCGTGCGCATCACGCGACGCACGATCACGCCCATGGTCATGCGCACGGCCATGACCACCATCATCACCAGCACGATGAGCATTGCGGTCACGCGCATCACGACCATGCGCACGATCACGCTCATGGCAGTCACTCCCATGCTCATGACCACGACTAGGCCGGAGCCTCCAGGGCTCAGCGGCGGAATGGCCGCGGGCGAGGCGGCGGCGCTCTATCGGCTGATGACCTTCTTGTCGCCGGCGTTTCCGGTCGGCGCCTTCTCCTATTCCAGCGGCATCGAGTGGGCGGTGGAGGCCGGCGACATCGTCGATATGGCCTCGTTGGGCGACTGGCTCGCGGCGATGCTTGGCGACGGCTCCGGCTTCTGCGACGGCCTCTTTTTGTGCCAAGCCTACCGCGCCGTCGCGGTGGCGGACGACCGCGCGCTGCGCGAGGTCGCCGAGCTTGCTGCGGCGTTCGTGCCGTCGCGCGAACGGCGGCTCGAGACGGTGGCCCAGGGGCGGGCCTTCATCGACACCGTCAGTGCCGCATGGTCCTGCGACGGCCTCGACCAGGCGATCACGTGCTGCGAGGCCCCGATCGTCTATCCGGTCGCGGTCGGGCTGGTCGCTGCGGCGCACGCGATTCCGCTTGCAGCTGCGCTGAATGCCTTCCTTCATGCGCTGGTGTCCAACTGGATTTCCGCCGGCGGCCGTTTGATTCCTCTCGGCCAAACCGATTGCCAGCGTCTGCTCGCGATGCTGGAGTCGGCGGTCATGGCGACGGCGCAGCGCGCGCTGGCCGCGACGCTGGACGATCTCGGCACCGCCACCTTCCGCGCCGATCTCGCAAGCCTCCGGCACGAAACGCAGTATACGAGGCTGTTCAGGTCGTGATCCATTCTCCGCCGTCGTTCCCGCGCAAGCGGGGACCCATAACCACCGACCTCGGTTGTTGCACGCGGTGTCTGCCATCGTGCGCCATTGAGATATCACGCGGTATGGGTCCCGGCGTTCGCCGGGACGACAACAACTTAGGAATTGTCTAATGGCTAAATCTCACGGACCCCTTCGCGTCGGCGTCGGCGGACCGGTCGGCTCCGGCAAGACCGCGCTGATGGATCTGCTCTGCAAGACCATGCGGGAGCGCTATGACATCGCCGCGATTACCAACGACATCTATACCAAATGGGACGCGGAGTTTCTGGTGCGCTCGGGGTCCCTGACGCCAGACCGTATCGCCGGCGTCGAAACCGGCGGGTGCCCCCATACCGCCATTCGGGAAGATGCCTCGATGAATCTGGCCGCCGTCGCGGACATGCGCGCAAAATTTCCCGGCCTGGACGTGGTGCTGATCGAATCCGGCGGCGACAATCTTGCCGCAACTTTCTCTCCCGAACTGGCCGACCTCACCATCTACGTCATCGACGTCGCCGCCGGCGACAAGATCCCCTCGAAAGGCGGCCCCGGCATTACCCGCTCCGATCTGCTGGTCATCAACAAGATCGACCTTGCCCCTTACGTCGGCGCGTCGCTGGAAAAGATGGAAACCGACGCCCGCCGAATGCGCGGCGAGCGGCCGTTCGTCATGACCAATCTGAAGAAGAGCGAGGGGCTGGACCGCATCGTGCGCTTCATCGAAGCCAAGGGCGGGCTCGGATCTTAAACCTGATGGCTTCTGCTGAATCGATCTGACCTCGAACTCCGGTACCCGCTCGGGCAGGGGCACCCTCGACGTTGCTCCGGTTCAATCTCGACTCATCAAGCTTTCGCTCTCGCCTGCCCCGACGTCCGTTAACGCTAATGACAGGCACGAACCGGGCCGGATCGACCGGTCGAGGTCATCCGGAACAAATAAGCCTCGAGACCGTTATCATCTTCCGGATTCTGCTTGGGGGCGAAACTTGGGCAGGGCGATTAAGCAACAAAGTGTACCGCGATTGCGTACCGTTGACGGCCCCTCATTATACTTCCGCTTGGCTCTCGTTCCCAGTTGCTGAGTTGGCCTTCCGGCGGACCTTCGATGACCACCCGACCTCCCTTCCGCCAACCCCAGATACCCGAGTAGGCGTGTGGCTCGGCTGGGCTTCATCATCGGCTTTCTTGCACTGATCGGCGCGTCGCTGTCCGGGCTTGCGGCCTACCGTGTCTATCGTCAGGAGCTTGCGATCGACGGCATTGCACTCGCGCGGGCGATCGATGTGAACGCCAGCCTGGTTCAGGATCGTCTGACCGAGCGCGAACTCTTGGCGCGCGTTGCCTCCGGCCTGTTCCGCGCCCCCTCGCTCACCAAGGCCAATATGCTGGAGCCGCTGAGGTCCGCAATCTACGCCTTCAAGACCGACTTCGTGGTCGCCGGTTGGATTGCACGCCTGTCGCCGAACGATCTCGACACCGCCCGCAAGGAGCTCGTCAAGGCCGGCTTTCCAAACCCGACGATTCGTGATTTCGACGACAAGCCGCTGGACCCGCGCGCGCTCGACAAGCCGATCGACGTGCTCATGGACCTCGAGCCGCGAAATGCAGAGACCAAAGCGCTGCCGGGACGCGCGCTCGATCGCAATCCCTCGCTTGGGCCGGTGCTCGCGCGCGCGCTCGCGGAGGCAAGACCGGTGTCCTCGGACCCGACGCCGTTGCTGCGTCCGAACGGCCCGATGGGGCTTGTGCTCGTGGCGCCCGTGGTGCAGGAGGGCGCCACCGCGCCGGTCGGGTTCGTGACGTTCTTCTACGAGCTCGGTCCCCTGATGCTCACCAATGACGACCTGTCATTGTTCTCGGTGGCTCTGAAGGACCCGCGCAGTGCCGATGGCGAACTCATCGCCAACGAGCAGGGCGTCGTGACCGCGCGCACCAGGAGCGCGGATGATCCGGCACCGTCGGCGACGCGCACATTGGTGTTCGGCAATCGCGACTGGTCGCTCGACTACTACGCCAAGACCAACGCGCTCCGGCGCGCCGAGCAGCTCGCCGGCATCGTCGCGGTGATAGGTGTCGCGCTGACTGGCATTCTCTGCGGCCTGTTCGGCTATGTCGCCTACAACAATCTGCGGCTCAGCCGTGAAATTCAGGTCAGGATCGGTTTCGAGCACCGGCTGACCGCCGTCATCGACGAGCTCAATCACCGCGTGAAAAACATTCTCGCCGTGATTCAGTCGATCGTGACGCGCACGCTGCGCCATGGGTCGGACATCGATAATGCGCGTGAGCTGCTGATCGGGCGCATCCACGCAATGTCGAATGTCGTCACGCTGCTGAGCGAGAGCCAGTGGCAGGGCGTGCAGCTGAAGGGCCTGTTCGAGGCGCGCGCGATGCCGCACCCCGAACGCATCGCGATCGGCGGGCCGGATATTGCCGTCAGCGCGCGGGCGGCGCAAAGCCTCTCGCTGCTGTTCTTCGAGCTGGCCTCGCATTCCGACGAGGGGCTCTCGCTGGTCGGCAAGCACCCCCACATCGTGGCAAAATGGGACGTCACCGGAGATGAACCCGACGCGGTGTTTCACTTCCGCTGGGAAGAGTTCAACACCAGCGAGCTCACGCGCCGCCCCGACAGCGACTTCGGCCTGATCCTGCTCGATCGCGTGGCGCCGGAAGCGCTCGGTGGAACGTCAAAACGCTATTTCACCGAAGTGAGCTATGTCTACGAACTGGTCGCACCGATGGCGACCGTGGTCGACATGACCGAACGCGACCGCACAGAACAGTTCTCTGCGCCGGTGCGGCCGGCGCGTTGAGATCCCGCAAGAGACGTAAGGCTCTGCCTCGGACTGATGAAGACCGGGCGGAGCGGCCGGGCGTGGCGGCCGCTGCGCCAGTTGTTGCGGGGGCGGTCAGCCGCCGCTGCCGCCCATGACCGCCCGCACCGTCTCGTCGGGGCCAAAATCCTCGGCGCCGTCAACATAAAGCAGCGCCGCAAGTTTCGAGCGCGCGCGATTGACGCGGCTCTTGATCGTGCCGATGGCACAGCCGCAGATCATCGCCGCATCCTCGTAGGAAAAGCCGGAGGCGCCGACCAGGATCAGGGCTTCCCGCTGGTCCTGCGGAAGCTTGTCCAGCGCGGCGCGGAACTCCTCGAATTCGAGGTGCGCGCCCTGCGCCGGCTGCGTCTTCAGCGTCTTGGCATAATTGCCCTCGGCGTCCTCCACCTCGCGCCGCCGTTTGCGGTAGTCGGAGCGGAACAGGTTGCGCAGGATCGTGAACAGCCACGCCGGCAGGTTGGAGCCGGGCTGGAAGGAATCGATGTTGGCGAGCGCCCGAAGCAGCGTTTCCTGGACGAGGTCATCGGCCCGATCCGCATTGCCGCAAAGCGAAATCGCGAATGCGCGCAAGCTCGGAACCGACGACAGGATGTCGTCGCGAAGGCTATCTGTGAGAGGCATCACTCCCTCCCGTCATTCTGGCCATTATCGTTTCCGCTTTCGCCCGCCTTGGGCGTTGCCGCCGGCCCGTCGAGCTTGCGGACCAGTTCCACGAACCGATCCGGTACACCCTGGCGAACAACATCGTCGTACATCGCGCGGAGTTGATGGCCGATTCTCGACTGAATCTCGGCACTGAGTCCGCCATGCTTGCCCGGCGCCGCATTCTTGCTGGCTTGAGACTTTAAATCACTCATGATTGCGTTCCACGTTGGTCCCCGCGAGTTAAGTCCCTGTAGCTCAAGAATTATTGTCGATTCCGAGGCCTTTCGCAGGAGGCTAATTCGAACTTCGCCGAAAAGTTCCAGCCCGATATAGGAACTTTTTTCGGTGTTGGGCGTAGTCAGGCGTCAGGGGGAACCGGGGCCACCCCTTTGGATGCATGGCCCAAGAATTGGGATGGAGTAGGGATGACCCGATCACAGGTTGTTGCTGAACATTTACCTCTGTTACGACGCTATGCCCGGGCCCTGACCGGCAGCCAGGGGTCGGGTGATGCCTATGTCGGGGCCATGCTGGAGGCCCTGCTGCAGGATGCTTCCCTGCTCGATGAGCGGTACGGCGCACGCGCCGGGCTGTTTCATCTGTTCACCCAGATCTGGAACTCAGTCTCGCTCAACGACAATGCCGAGGTGACGACCTTGCCGTTGCCGCCGGAACGTCGGTTGTCGAATATTACGCCGCTGCCGCGCCAAGCGTTCCTTCTGTTCTCGCTCGAAGGTTTTTCGGAACAGGAGGTGGCCTTCATTCTCGGCGTCGAAGTGACCGAAGCGCGCAGGCTTGCCGAGACCGCGGGACGCGAACTCGCGGCGGAGATCGCGACCGATGTCCTGATCATCGAGGACGAGACGTTCATCGCCATGGATCTCGAAAGCCTGGTCAAGAATCTCGGCCACAACGTCATCGGCGTGGCGCGAACCCATTCCGACGCCGTCGCGCTGGCCAAGAACAAGAAGCCCGGCCTGATCCTTGCCGACATCCAGCTTGCCGATGGATCGTCCGGACTTGATGCCGTCAACGAGTTGCTGCGCACCTTCGAGGTGCCCGTCGTGTTCATCACCGCCTACCCCGAACGCTTCCTGACCGGCGAGCGTCCTGAGCCGGCGTTCTTGATCTCAAAACCGTTCCAGCCGGCGATGGTGTCGGCGGTCGCAAGCCAAGCCTTGTTCTTCCAACGCAACTCGCGCAATCGCGTTCCGAAGGCGGCGGCGTCCTGATCGCGGGGTGGTCGGCATTAAGTCTTGTTCAGCGCGCCCAAGTGGCGCGCTTTTTTTGCACCGGTGTGTTGGGTTCGATTCTAGTAGGCGTTGAGCGGACGCAAAAAATAACCAGGGCGCGACTGACATCATCCACAGTCGCGCCCTGGATCGCCGGTCAATGGGGGCAGGGGGGAATAACCGGCTGCCGGGATGACGCACAGCGTCAGGAGTTGTTCCTGTTTCGCGCGAAAAAATCTTAAGACACGGTTAAGTGATCGCCCGTCCGAAAACCTCCATCCCACGACCAACGTTAGAACACTGACCGCTTCAGGGCCCTTCCGCCGATCTGAAATTCGAAAGCAGTGAAGGCAGCTTCGCGCCCAAGGACCTCGACACAATCTCGGGTCGAGAGTGGCAACAAGGATAACAGGTTAGCGGGTACCCTTCACTTCGAAAAGCTCGCGAAGGTGGGGTGCTGCAACAGAGTGCATGTTTGAAAAGTGGGCGCGAGCCATGTCCAAATTGAAAAATCTGCGGACCGGAATCCTGGGTGCCATCGCCTTTTCGCTGAGCTTTGGCGCCGTGCAGCTGGCCTCGGGCCATGATCGGGCGAGCGGCCTTTCCACAAGCTCGGACAACGACGTCAACCGCGCGGTAAAGTCTGACCGCATCGGCAAGCTCGTTGCGTCCGTGCCGATGCGTACCTATTCGATTCGGCCCGAAGGGCTCGCCAACACCTCGGTCGTGATCCGGATTCCACTCCGTCGTGAGACCGAGAATGGCGACCCGGCCAAGGACGTGACGAAGAAGCCGATCGCCTGCGAACCCGTGGTCAGCGTGCTGACCGAGATCGCAAAGCAGCTGCAGCCCGGCCGCTGCGTCACCTGACGTTGACGAAGCGGGGCTGAGACGAACCCGCGACCGCGGCTCAGTCTTACTGGATGCTCCTCATCTGAGGCCCCCAACCGGCGTCGTGGTCATCGAGCGACCATCATTGTCCGGATTTGCCACGCAAGAGCGGCTCCCGAGAGCGCCATTCCTCAGAGTAGCGATCCCGGCAACGCCGCGCGTAGCCGGTGAATTTAAGACTAGCCCAAAATGATTGCGCGTCTGGAGCCGCTGCTATTCCGCCGGCGCCTGATCGGCGACGCTGTGCCGGCTCGCCAGCAGCCCGAGCGCGATACCGCCGATCGCCAGCAACGGAAGCAGCCGTTTCATTCCGACCGTGCGGGCCACCTGAAGCCCCATCGCCATGACCGTGGGATCGGCGAGTGCGGCGTAGGCGGCCGGCTTCTGCCTTTCGTGCCTTTCGCTGGCACGCCTCGCAGCCCGTGACTTGCGGATCGCATAGGCGGCCATCGCAATCATCGCGACGATGAAAAAGACCGCTGCGCCTGCAAGGCATGCCGAGACCGGGCCATACGCCTTGAGCACAGCAACGAACGCTGCTGCGCACAGGAACGTGACGGTGATGAAGCCGGCGAACGCGATCACGACGGCGAGCGAGGACAGCTGCAACGCGGTCCTGGTCGAATCCTTGATGTCCTCAACGACGCGCTGAAACACGGATCGCCTCCCACGCGAAATGAACTTCCGACGGTTCGATCGGCCGCATCGTCACTACCTGCGCCACGTCACGCCGATCAAAAAGCCAAGACCCAGCGCAAGGCCGACGGTTGCAAGCGGGCGGTGCGCAATAACATCCTCCAGCGCTTCCTCGAGCGAGCTTGCGGTGTCCTGCGCGGCGTCGAGCCAGGCGCCGCCGCGTTCCGACGCGTCGTCGATGGCGGCGTTCACGTTGGCTTGAGCCTGCGTAAAACCCTGTCTCGCCTGGCGTCTCGCGGCGCCGCCGAAATGGCTGATGGTGTCGGCGATCTGGTCTGCAAGCGACGCAATATCCTTTCGCACCGAGCTAACGTCCTTCTGCAGGCGCTCGAACGTGTCGCTGTCCGCGATCTCTCTGAGGCTTCTGATCGTATCGCTGCTCGGCATCGGGCCCTCCTTCAAATCATCCAAAGCGGGAAACGCGCCGCCATGTTCGAGAGTTCCATCAGTGCTCAATCTCCGGGTAGCTGTGGCGAATTGTCCTGCATCAGATGCTCTTTCAGGACCAGTCCTACGATCAGGAGCGGCGAGGCCAGGAACGCCCCCATCGGGCCCCATAGCCAGGTCCAGAATGCAATCGCGAGGAATACCGCCAGCGCGTTCAGCGCGAGCCTGCGGCCGATGATGGTCGGCGTGATGAAGTGCCCCTCGAGGAAGGCGATGCAGGCAAAGGCGAGCGAGGCGAGCAGCCCGTCCCCGAGCGTCGGGAATGAGATGATGCCGACGGTCGTCAGCACTGCGAATGTCGCGATTGGTCCGATGATCGGAATGAAGTTGAGAGCGCCCGCCAGCGCGCCGAGGCCGGCCGGGCTCGGCATGCCGGTCAGCACGCAGACGAGGGTGGTCGCGATGCCGAGGCCCGTGTTGATCATCGTGACGGTCAGCAGATAGTGGCCGAGCTGGGTCTCGATCTCGTTGAGAATGCGCAATGTCTGCAACCTGGCCTGATGATCGGCAAAGGTGAGGATCAGGCCGCGGCGCAGATCCCGCCAGCTGGCCACGAACAGGACGAGGGTGGCGAAGAACAGCAGGAATTCGGTGAAGGTCGGGGTCAGGAACTCGACCGTCGGCTTGACCCAGTCCACGTCGGGCATGTGCCAAGAGCTCAGGAAGTTGGTGCCTCCGAGGAAATGCTGCAATTGCCCCCAGAGTGCGAGCGGATAGTCGAACACGTGCAGCCTGTCCTTCAATCGCGCGGCGAGCTCCGGCAGCCGCGTGCTCCAGTCGAGCACCGGCGAAGCGATCAGTCCGACCAGGAAAGCAATCGCGGAGCCGAGCGTGCCCACGATCAGAACCGCCGCGACCCCGCGCGGCATTTTGTAACGCTCCAGCAGGTTGGCCGCCGGCGACAACATGGTGCCGACCACGAAGGCCATCACCACCGGGAGCAGAAAAGCCTTGGCGAGAAAGAGAACGGCAATGATGCTGATGATGAGCAGTCCAACCAGCGAGAAAGCGAGCAGGTCGGTGCGACGAATGGCGATCGGTCTCGCGCTGCCATCGTCCGGCTTCGGCGCGCGCGACAACAACCGTTCACTGGGAGGGATACGCAAGCTGATTCCTCCCGCGGGCGGAAGCTTCGACTCCAGAGGATGGACTTTGAGAGAAAGTGCTCGTGCGGGCGGCCAACGCGGATCAGGCCGCGCGGGTTCCATCGCGAAGACGTGAGAGGGTGATAGGAGGGTGGTTCAGAAATTCGCTTCATTCTGGCTACAATTGCCGCGAAACGATTTTCTGAGCCCAAGCTCGGGTTTTCGACCGGAACACGACGTGCTGCAGCCGCGTTGATGGAACCGGCAATGTCCAGGGTGGCTCGCGTGATACATTGGCTTCCAGCGAGGGATAGCTTTTTGCGGGACGCGGCGGGCATCCATGCTGTTGCCCGCGACATGGCGGCCGCCGCGATCCCCATTCCGCCGAGGCGCTCATGAGTTTTGGGCCCGGCAGGCGCATGATCATGGCGGCGGTTTGTACCGCGGCTCTCGCGCTGGCGCCCTCGGCGCGTGCGGAAGATTTCTTTTCGGCGTTGTTCGGTGCGATCGGCCGAGGCCTCCAGCCACCGCCGGGCCAGCCTCCCTTCGGAGGCGACCCGTCGCAGACCCCCGAGCCGCTGCATCCGCGCGCCTCGCTTGGCGGGCCTGCGTGGTGCGTCCGGACCTGCGATGGACGCTACTTCCCGATCGCGCCATCGGAGCAGAGCCGCGCGGCGGTCTGCAGCAATTTCTGTCCCGCAGCCGAGACCAGGGTGGTGTACGGCAGCAGCATCGATGCCGCGGCGACCGAAGACGGCAGGCCTTATTCGCAATTGCCGAACGCATTCCGCTACCGCGGTGAGCTGGTGGCAGGCTGCACCTGCACCGGCCATGATAAAGTGGGCCTCGCGCAGATACCGATCGAGGACGATCCCACCCTGCGCAGGGGCGATCTGGTCGCCGGCCCCAGCGGCGGGCTGAGCGCGGCCTCCAACGACGCCTCGCGGCGCGCCCAGTCCAGCCTCTCGCCGGCACCGGATGCGGTCCGCGCGCGCTGATTTGATCACGCCGCGCGGATTTTCCCGAGAAAGGCGGTGACCTGGTTGCCGAGCGCCTGGCTCTGCGTCTCCAGCGTCTCGGAAGCGCGCTTCACATCCTCGGACGCCGAAGCCGCGGTGTCGGCGTTGGACTTGACGCCGCTGATGTTCTCCGTGACGTTCTTGGTGCCCTGCGCGGCATACTGCGTCGAGCGGGTGATCTCCTGCGTCGCTGCGCCCTGCTCCTGAACCGCGGCGGCGATGGCGGTTGCGACCTCGTTGACCTCGCCGATGATGCTGCCGATGCCCTGGATCGCGTCGACCGCGTCGCCGGCGACCTTCTGGATGTCGGCGATCTGCTCGGAAATCTCTTCGGTCGCCTTGGCGGTCTGGCTGGCCAGCGACTTCACCTCGGAGGCGACCACGGCAAAGCCGCGCCCGGCTTCGCCTGCGCGCGCCGCCTCGATGGTCGCGTTCAAGGCCAGCAGATTGGTCTGGGCCGCGATCTGGTTGATCAGGCCGACCACCTCGCCGATGCGTCCCGCGGATCTTGCAAGGCCCTGCACCGTGTCGTCGGTCTGCCGGGCCTTGTCGACAGCGCGGCTGGCGATACCGGCGGCATGCGCGGCCTGCTGGCTGATGTCGTTGATCGAGGCGCTGAGCTCTTCGGCCGCGGAGGCGACGCTCTCAACGCTCATCGACGCCTCGCCCGAGGCGCGCTCCGCCACCTCGACCCGCGCGTTGGTCTGCCGCGACACGTCCGACAGTCCGGAGGAGGTCGTCCGCATCTGATCCGAGGCATGACCCAGCTGCTGCAGGGTCTCGGCGACCTGTCCCTCGAACTCGCCGACATAGCCCTCGATCATGCGCTGGCGAAGTGCCGCGGCGGCGTTGTGCTCGCGCTCCTGCGCTTCGATCTCGAGTTTTTCGGCGGCCTGCCGCTTGAAGGTCTCCAGCGCGCCCGCCAGCGCGCCGATCTCATCGCGGCGATGGTCATAGCCGGTCTTGACCGTGAGGTCGCCCGCGGCCACCTGCAGCATCGCATCGCGCATCCTGTGCAGGGGGCTGATGACGCGGCGGCTGACCAGGATCATGGCGCCGAAGGTGAGTGCGATCGAGGCCACCAGCAGCATGAGCTGGACGATCAGCGCGCGCAGCGCCGCTTCATGCTGAGCGCCGGCATACGCCTTGGCTTCGTCGAGCGCGGCATCCGCGACGGCAACGGCAGCGGCGAGGCGGCCTACCGTCAACGGGCTCCATTCGTTGGCGACCATCTCCGGCTTTGCGGTGGTCGCCAGGGCTTCAACCAGGTGGTCGCGCAACGCGGTATATTGCGGATCGAAATAGGCGGACTTGGTTGCGTCCATGGCCGAGACCAGCGAGGGAAGCGGCTTCATGCCGCCCATGGCTAGTCCGAGCGCCTTCCAGGCCGTCTCGGCGCCGCCGGCCAGCCTGATATAGGCGAGGCGGTTTTCCGGCGACACCTTGCCGGCGGCCAGTCCCGTCGAGACGATCAGCGAGGCTTCGCCCGCGGTGTTGCGCAGCAGCCAGGCGGTCTGCTTGACCATCAACAACTGGTCGATGACGGCGTCCTGGTGATTGACTTCGGCGGCCAGAATGCCGGAGATCCTGTCGAGCGTTTCCAAGAGCGCGGTTTCGGTGTCCATATACTCCTGGCCGAGGGCCGCGCGGCGGGAGGCTTTCGGCTTGCTCATCTCCTCCCAGAATTCCTTCTGCGCGGCGACAAGCGTCTTGTGCAGGCGGTCGAACTCGGCGAGCAGCGTCTGCTTCTGCTCGAACTCAATGGTCGGCAGGATTTCGAGCGCCCGGCTCATGGCGGGCATTTCCGAATCCCGGAGGCCCCGGACATAGCGCTCCATGTCGCCTTCGAGTTTGTCGTCATAGGCAAGGACCCGCTTGGTCGTGGTGCGGTCGGCACGCATGCGATCCATCGCCTTGAACAGGCTCGCCGATACGTCGACGATCGTCGCGATCCGGCTCGTCACGGTCCGCCGCGCCCAGGAATCCCAGGCGCTCCGCGAGAAGCCGATGATGACGAACAGCGCTGTAACGAGGATGACCGACTTGAGCAGGGTCGCAGCCGAGAGGCGATTCAACATCCT
>NZ_JAFATE010000900.1 GCF_019244115.1 Bradyrhizobium sp. | reverse complement strand
GCCGAAAAGCTCGGCCTGTCGCACCAGGCGCTGTTCGACGTCGCCTCGACCTCATCGGGCCAGTGCTGGTCGCTGACGTCCTATTGCCCGGTGCCGGGGCTGGTAGCAACCTCGCCGGCGAACAACGACTACAAGCCCGGCTTTGCGTCGGCGCTGATGGTGAAGGATCTGACGCTGGCCCAGGACGCGGCGAAGGCGGCGGGTGCGGCGACGCCGCTTGGCCAGCACGCCCAGGAAATCTACCGGGCGTTCGATGCTGATGGACATGGCGGGGTGGACTTTTCCGGAATTATCCAGCACGTTCGCGCACTTGCCGGAAAGAGCTGATCGTCGATGACAAGCTTCCAAGACGCGCGCGCGTTTCTCCTAAGACATCGTACCGATTACAATGTCGCGGTGAAGGACTTTCGCTGGCCTGATCCGGTGCCGTTCAACTGGGCGCTGGACTGGTTCGACGCTGAGCTGGCGACAGATGTCGAAAGCCGTGACCGGCCTGCGCTGTGGATCGTCGATCATGGCGCCAAGGAGACCAAACTTTCATTCGCCGAACTGTCACGCCGCTCGAACCAGGTCGCGAACTTTTTGCGCGCGCAGGGCATCAAGCGCGGCGACCACCTGCTGCTGCTGCTCGGCAACGTCGTGCCGCTCTGGGAGACCATGCTGGCCGCGATCAAGCTCGGCGTCGTGGTGATCCCGGCGACCACGCTCTTGACCGGAGATGAATTGCAGGACCGGCTCGATCGCGGGCGTGCCAAGGTGGTGGTGGCCACGCAGGATCAGGTCGCAAAATTTGCCAAGCTGAAAAGCGACAATCTGGCCCGCATCGTCGTCGGCGCGACGTCAGCACATGAGGGCTGGCTGCCGTTCGAACAGGCAGCAGGCGCCTCCGAGGCGTTTGTGCCGGACGGTCCGACCGGGGCAGACGATCCGATGCTGCTCTATTTCACCTCGGGCACCACGGCGAAGCCAAAACTGGTGCGGCACAGCCAGCGCAGCTATCCGGTCGGCGCGCTGTCGACGATGTTCTGGCTTGGCCTCAAGCCCGGCGACATCCATCTGAACATTTCCTCGCCCGGCTGGGCGAAGCATGCCTGGAGCTGCTTCTTCGCGCCGTGGAACGCCGGGGCGACCGTGTTCGTCGTCAACCAGCCGCGCTTCGACGCCAAGGGACTGCTCGCCACCATCGGCCGCTGCGGCGTCACCACGCTATGCGCGCCGCCGACGGTGTGGCGGCTGTTCATCCAGGAGCGGCTTGCCGACTTCAATGTGAGCCTGCGCGAGGTCTGCGGCGCCGGCGAGCCGCTCAACCCGGAAGTGATCGACCAGGTGCGCGCGGCCTGGGGGCTGACCATCCGCGACGGCTATGGCCAGACCGAAACCACCGCGCTCGCCGGCAATTCGCCGGGCCAGACGGTCAAGATCGGTTCGATGGGCCGGCCGCTGCCGGGTTATCGCCTCGAGATCACCGATGTCGACGGCAATGTTGCCAAGGAGGGCGAGGTGACGCTCGTGCTCGGCGCCGACAGGCCAGCCGGCTTGATGCAGGGCTATCAAGGCGAGGATGGCAGACTGAGCGGTGCGGACGGTGCACGCTATCGCAGCGGCGACGTGGTGTTCGTCGACGATGACGGCTATCTCACCTTCGTCGGCCGCTCCGACGACGTGTTCAAATCATCAGACTATCGCATCTCGCCGTTCGAACTGGAAAGCGTGCTGCTCGAACACGAGAAGGTGGCGGAAGCCGCCGTGGTGCCGTCGCCGGATCCGATCCGGCTCGCGGTGCCCAAAGCCTATGTGCTGCTGGTCGGCGACACCGAACGCACGCGCGAGACCGCGCTCTCGATCTTCGAGCATCTGCATGCAAGGCTGGCGCCGTTCAAGCGCATCCGCCGCATCGAGCTCGTCACCGAACTGCCGAAGACGATTTCGGGCAAGATCCGCCGCGTGCAGCTGCGGCGGCTCGAACATGATTACAATCGCGGCGATGCCTTGCGCGGGCGGGAGTTTCGCGAGGAGGATTTTCCCGAGCTGCGGACGGTGCGTCCGGCGGGCCCGGAGAGCTGAAGAGACACAGGGATGAACGAAGTCTGGAAAAAGCCGCCGATCTCGCTCGATGCCTATCGGAACATGGTCGGCGAGGAGATCGGCGTCTCGTCATGGCACCTGGTCGACCAGAAGCGGATCGATCTCTATGCCGAGGTGATCGAGGACCACCAGTTCATCCATGTCGATCCGGAGCGCGCGAAGAAGGAGACGCCGTTCGGCACCACGGTCGCGCACGGCTTTCTCACCATGTCGCTCCTCAGCATCATGTCCTACGAGGTGATGCCGGTGATCGAAGGCACCACCATGGGCGTCAATTACGGCTTTGACAAGCTGCGCTTCATCTCGCCGGTCAGGTCGGGCAGCCGCGTGCGCGGCCGCTTCACGCTCGCCGAAGCAAAACTGCGCAAGCCGACCGAATTGCAGTCGCGCACCAACGTCACCGTCGAGATCGAGGGCGAGGACAGGCCGGCGCTGGTC
>NZ_JAFATE010000755.1 GCF_019244115.1 Bradyrhizobium sp. | reverse complement strand
GTGTCCAGCTTGGGCTCGGAGATTTCCTTCATCATTTCGGCCGCGACCTGATCGGTGCACTTCGACCAGGTGTCGACGACGAGGTTGTACTTCTCCTTGTCCGTGGTCAGGCCATCCAGATACTGCTGCTCGTACTCGCGAACGCGGTGACGTGTCTCGTCGATCAGCTTGATCTTGGTATCCGGCACGACCATGTCGTCCTTGCCGAACGAAACGCCGGCCTTGCACGCCTCACGGAAGCCGAGGCCCATCACCGCATCGGCGAAGAGCACGGTCTCCTTCTGGCCGCAGTGACGATAGACCTCATCGATGATGTGGCTGACCTCCTGCTTGCGCAGCAGACGGTTCACCAGCGTGAACGGGATCTTCGGATGACGCGGCAGGATCTCAGCGATCATCATGCGGCCAGGCGTCGAGTCGACGCGCAGCGTGACGGGCTTGCCTTCGGCGTCGACTGTCTTGTAGCGGCACTTGATCTTGGCATGCAGCGTGAGCGTGCCCGCAAACAGGGCGTGCTCGATCTCTGCCATATCGTTGTAGAAGCCCTGGAGCGGCAGCTTCGTCTTCGGATCTTCCTTGTACTCGCCGGGCTCGTTCGGACGTTCCTGCGAGAGGTAGTAGAGCCCCAGAACGATGTCCTGCGTCGGCACGATGATCGGCTTGCCGTTCGCGGGGCTGAGGATGTTGTTGGTCGACATCATCAGCACGCGCGCTTCCAGCTGCGCTTCGAGCGACAGCGGGACGTGCACGGCCATCTGGTCGCCGTCGAAGTCCGCGTTGAAGGCGGTGCAAACCAGCGGATGGAGCTGGATCGCCTTGCCTTCGATCAGCACGGGCTCGAACGCCTGGATACCGAGGCGGTGGAGCGTCGGTGCGCGGTTGAGCAGCACCGGATGCTCGCGGATCACCTCTTCCAGGATGTCCCAAACCTCGGGCTTTTCCTTTTCGACCAGCTTCTTCGACTGCTTGACCGTCTGGCTGAAGCCCTTCGCTTCAAGCCGCGCGTAGATGAACGGCTTGAACAGCTCGAGCGCCATCTTCTTCGGCAAGCCACACTGATGCAGCTTGAGTTCCGGACCGACCACGATGACCGAACGGCCCGAGTAGTCGACACGCTTGCCGAGCAGGTTCTGACGGAAGCGGCCCTGTTTGCCCTTCAGCATATCGGCAATCGACTTCAGCGGACGCTTGTTGGCACCCGTGATGACGCGGCCGCGGCGGCCGTTGTCGAACAGCGCGTCAACAGACTCCTGCAACATGCGCTTCTCGTTGCGCACGATGATGTCCGGCGCCTTGAGTTCGATCAGGCGCTTCAGGCGGTTGTTGCGGTTGATGACGCGGCGATACAGGTCGTTCAGGTCCGACGTCGCGAAGCGGCCGCCATCCAGCGGGACGAGCGGGCGCAGATCCGGCGGGATCACCGGAACGACGGTCAGGATCATCCACTCCGGACGGTTGCCGGATTCGATGAACGCCTCGACGACCTTCAGGCGCTTAACGAGCTTCTTCTGCTTCTCGCCACCGTTGGAGCCCGCGATATCGACTCGCAGCTGATCCCGGAGCTTCTCTAGGTCGATCGCCATGAGGAGCTTGCGGATGGCTTCGGCGCCGATCTCGGCGGTGAAGCTGTCGTTGCCGTATTCGTCCTGCGCCTTATAAAACTCGTCTTCCGTCAGGAGCTGACGCTCCTTGAGCGGGGTCAGGCCCGGCTCGATGACGATGTAGTTCTCGAAGTAGAGGACGCGTTCCAGATCCTTCAGCGTCATGTCGAGCATCAGGCCGATGCGCGACGGGAGCGACTTCAGGAACCAGATGTGTGCAACCGGCGACGCGAGCTCGATGTGCGCCATGCGATCGCGGCGCACCTTCTGCACCGTAACCTCAACGCCGCACTTCTCGCAGACGATGCCTTTGTACTTCATGCGCTTGTACTTGCCGCACAAGCACTCGTAGTCCTTCACCGGGCCGAAGATGCGGGCGCAGAAGAGGCCATCCCGCTCCGGCTTGAAGGTGCGGTAGTTGATCGTTTCCGGCTTCTTCACCTCGCCGTGCGACCAGCGGAGGATTTGATCTGGCGACGCGAGCGAGATGCGGATGCGGTCGAACGCAGGGACTTCTTTTCCCTGCTGAAACACATTCATCAGCTCGTGGTTTGCACGGGCCGCATCGCGACGGTGCGAGCGGGATTCACTTTCGAAAGTATCAGCCATTGAGCAGCTCCACATTGAGCGACAGCGAACGCATTTCCTTGACGAGCACATTGAACGATTCCGGAATACCGGCCTCGAAGGTGTCCTCGCCGCGGACGATCGCTTCGTACACTTTGGTTCGTCCCGCCACGTCGTCGGACTTCACAGTCAGGATTTCCTGCAGCGTGTAGGCGGCGCCGTAAGCCTCGAGCGCCCAGACCTCCATTTCGCCGAAACGCTGGCCGCCGAACTGGGCCTTGCCGCCCAGTGGCTGCTGCGTGACAAGCGAATATGGACCGATCGAACGCGCGTGGATCTTGTCGTCCACCAGATGGTTTAGCTTGAGCATGTAGATGTAGCCGACGGTGACCTGGCGCTTGAACGCCTCGCCGGTTCGGCCATCGTACAATGTCATCTGACCCGACGAGCTGAGGCCCGCCTGCTCCAGCATGTCGACGATGTCCTTCTCCTTGGCGCCGTCGAACACGGGCGTGGAGATCGGAATGCCGGCGCGCAGGTTGTCGCCAAGCTCCATCACGCCGCCTTCGTCCAGCTCCTTCAGCCGGTCGTCGTCGCCATAGATATGCTTGAGCTGACGGCGCAGCGGCTCGTATTTGCCGTCGCGCTTTACCTTGTCGAGCATGTCGCCGATCTGGCGGCCGAGGCCCGAACACGCCCAACCAAGGTGCGTCTCGAGAATCTGGCCGACGTTCATGCGCGAGGGCACGCCCAGCGGGTTCAGCACGAAGTCGACGGCCGTGCCGTCTTCCAGGTGCGGCATGTCCTCGATCGGAACGATGCGGCTGATGACGCCCTTGTTGCCATGACGGCCGGCCATCTTGTCGCCCGGCTGCAGCTTGCGCTTCACCGCCACGAACACCTTGACCATCTTCATGACGCCAGGCGCGAGTTCGTCGCCGCGGCGCAGCTTCTCGACCTTGTCCTCGAAGCGCTTGGTCAGCCGGTCGATCGAGTCGTCGAACTGCTTCTTCAGCGCCTCGATGTCGTCCATCACCTTGTCGTTGGCGACTGCGATCTGGCGCCACTGGCCCTTCGAGACCTCGCC
>NZ_JAFATE010000724.1 GCF_019244115.1 Bradyrhizobium sp. | reverse complement strand
CCAATTCGGAATTTTCTTCGCCTCCCATCAAATCGCAACCATCGACTTGACGGCAGCCAAAAGTGTCGGTGATGTCCCCGGAACGGTGTCGACCATGTCCTCGGACTAAACATTTGCGCGGGTGATGACAGTCGTTACTGCGGCTCGCGGCGCGCCAGCCATTCACACCACCGGTTTCACGCCAGGCAGCGCCTGGACCAGGTCGCGAAACTTTGCGCCGCGGATCTCGAAATTGCGGAACTGGTCGTATGAGGCGCAGGCCGGCGACAGCAGTACGATGGCGTCGGCCAGGCCCGAGGCTTCCGCATCGCGTGCCGCGCTTGCGACCGCGACATCGAGCGTTTCGCTCATCTCGTGCGGAACGCGATCGCCCAGCGTCTCGGCGAATTCCTTGGCGGCCTCGCCGATCAGATAGGCTTTTCGAATGCGCGGAAAGAAATCTGTGAGGCTGGTGATGCCGCCCTGCTTCGGTTTTCCCCCGGCAATCCAAAAAATGTCCGCGAAGGATGACAGCGCATGCGCCGATGCATCGGCGTTGGTGCCCTTGGAATCATTGACGAACAGCACGTTGCCCTTGCGGCCGACCTGCTCCATGCGGTGCGCGAGCCCAGGAAAGCTGCGCAGGCCCTTCTGCAGGACATCGAGGCCGACCCCGAGCGCGACCGCGCAGGCGGACGCGCAGGCCGCGTTCTGCGCATTGTGCCGGCCGCGCAGCGAGCCGATGCCGCCGATCCGCGCGATCTCGCTGCGGGCGCCGCCGTCCGCGCGCACGATGGTCTCGTGCTCGACATAGACGCCGTCGGGAAGCGGGTTCTTCACCGACACGCGCACGACCCGCTTGCCATTACGCGCCAGGCGGTCGGCGGCGTTGCGGCTGAAAATATCGTCGACGCCGACGATCGCGGTGCCCTGCGACTGTACGCCGGCGACCAAGCGCTCCTTCACGGCGGCATAATTGTCCAACGTGCCGTGACGGTCGATATGGTCCTCGCTGACATTGAGCAGGATGCCGACGGTCGGATCGAGCGAGGGCGTCAGGTCGATCTGGTAGGACGACATTTCGACGACGTGCACGCGTCCGCGGCGCGGCGGCTCCAGCGACAGGATCGCAGTGCCGATATTGCCGCCCATCTGGGTGTCGTAGCCGGCAACGCGCATCAGATGCGCGATCAGCGCGGTCGTGGTCGACTTGCCATTGGTGCCGGTGATCGCCACGAACGGCGCGTCCGGCGCGTGGCGCCGCCGCTCGCGGCAGAACAATTCGATGTCGCCAATCACCTCGACCCCGGCCTCGCGTGCCATCCGCACGCTCCAATGCGGCGCAGGATGGGTGAGCGGCACGCCGGGCGCCAGCACCAGCGCGGCAAAATTGGTCCACGATACGTCGCGCAGATCCGCCGTCCTGAACCCCGCCTTTTCCGCCTCCGCAAGCCGATCGGCGCCGTCATCGCCCGCGACGACTTCGGCGCCGCCTGCTCTCAGCGCATGACAGCTCGCCAGCCCCGAGCCGCCCAGGCCGAACACCGCGACCGTCTTGCCGGCGAATGAGGTGACGGGGATCATGATCGGCTCACCGTCGTTTCGGGGCATCGCGGAGCGACGAACCCGAAACCTCGAAATTCCGGGTTCGCGCTTGGCGCGCCCCGGGATGACGATTTCCTGGTGGGAACAGCATCACCGGAGCTTCAAGGTCGACAGCCCGGCGAGTGCCAGCATCACCGAAATGATCCAGAAGCGGATCACGATCTGCGGTTCGGTCCAGCCGAGCTGTTCGAAATGATGGTGCAGCGGCGCCATGCGGAAGATGCGCTTTCCCGTGAGCTTGAACGACACGACCTGCACGATCACCGAGACCGCTTCGAGCACGAACAGCCCGCCGATCACGGCCAGCACGATCTCGTGCTTCACGGCGACCGCGATCGCACCCAGCATGCCGCCGAGCGCCAGCGAACCGGTGTCGCCCATGAAGATCGAGGCCGGCGGCGCGTTGAACCACAGAAAACCCAGGCCCGCCCCCACCACGGCGCCACAAAGCACGGCGAGTTCGCCGGTGCCCGAGACAAAATTGATCTGCAGGTAGTCGGAAAACACGGCGTTGCCGGCGAGGTAGGCGATCGCCCCGAAGCTCAGCGACGCGATCATCACCGGGACGATGGCAAGGCCATCGAGGCCGTCGGTCAGATTGACCGCGTTGCCGGCGCCGACGATGACGAAGGCGCCGAACAGTACGAAGAACCAGCCGAAATTGAAAATGACATCCTTGAGGAAAGGGATTGCGAGCGAGGTCGCGGAAACATCGCGCCCGAGCCGGACCAGCGCGTAGCAGGCCGCGAGCGCGATGATCGCCTCGATCGCGAGCCGCATGCGGCCGCCAAAACCGCCCGACGATTGCCGGGTCACCTTCAGATAGTCATCATAGAAGCCGACCAGGCCGAACCCGAGCGTCACCGCCAGCACGATCCAGACATAGGGGTCGAGCAGATTGGCCCACAACAGTGTCGATACGACGAGCCCCGACAGGATCATCAGCCCGCCCATGGTGGGCGTGCCCTTCTTGGTGATGATATGCGATTGCGGGCCATCGGCGCGGATCGGCTGGCCCTTGCCCTGGCGCAGACGTAAGTGATCGATGATCCAGGGACCGAACAGGAACACGAACAGTGCTCCGGTAAAAGTCGCGCCGCCGGCGCGGAACGTGATGTAGCGGAAGACGTTCAGAACAGTGCGAAACACGCCCATGCCCGTGAACGTGGAGAGATCGCTCAGCCAAAAGAACATTCAATCCGCCCTATAGCGCAGCCGCAATCGAAAGCCCGTGGATGCAAGGTCTTAGGTCGCATCGTGAAGGCGAATGGCGGCCGGCACAACCGTAGCCTTCGACATACAGGCGCAGCCTTCGCGAGGGAAGGGCATGGCGCCGAAAAGCTTAAGTCTATGCCTTTGCCTCCAGCGCAGCGAGAAGCCTCGGCACGAACTTATTCACCCAAAAAATTTTCTTGCTGCCCTTGACCACCACGGTGTCGCCGCTCCTTAACAACGCCGCAATTGTCTGCGGCTCAAGCGTCGCGGGATCTTCGTGCCAGCCAAGTCTCTTGCCCGCGGGCAACAGCTCGAACAGGTTGTGCATCAGGGGGCCGACGCAATAGACGCCGTCAATGCCATCGAGATGCGCCGATATCGCCCGGTGATAGGCCGCCGCCTCGGCGCCAAGCTCGAGCATGTCGCCCAA
>NZ_JAFATE010000027.1 GCF_019244115.1 Bradyrhizobium sp. | reverse complement strand
ACATTTCCAAGCGATCGGGCCGATCGCGTGCTATAGTTCTCCGTGGCTGCCACTCTGAGGAGCGGTGCCGATCCCTCAGAGTGTTCCGCCAGTCTCTACGACAAAGCGCTCGCGCTTCAAGGCGCGTCCGCGAAACACGATTATGTCGCGATCAGAGATGAAAAGGAGGCAGACATGAGGCCAATCCTAACCACGACTATTTTGGCGCTGACCGTCGCGATGGCACCCGTCGCCAAGGCGCAGCAGGCCGACAATCAGACCAAGCAGGCGATCGAAGCCATCGTCGCGAAATGGACGCAGGCGATAAATCAGGGAGACAGTCAGACCGCGTCATCGGTCTTCACGTCAGATGGTTTTGAAATGAGCGTTTACGGCAAGGCTGCCGGCGCCCAGATGGGCGAGCAGACCAAAAAGGTGCACGAGATGGGCATCGACTTGACTAGCAAAGTCGACGACGTCCATTCCCTCGCGTCAGGGCAGGCAGTCCTGGCCAGCGGCACATTCAGCGTAAGATACAGCAACAATCCGAATGTGAAACCGGGCGAAACCCTCACCGGCAACTGGATGCGGGTGCTGGTCAAAGAAGGTTCGGACTGGAAGATCGCGGCCCAAAGCCTCACCCGGCAAGCTCCGCCAGCGGCAACGGTCGGTTCGAGCTCCACAAACAAGTAGTCGGCAAATCTGCCGTGGAATGCGTTGCCGGCGGAGTGTTCGCGGCGTCGTCTGCGACGATTGTTATGGGACCATGGTGCGCAATGACGCACCTGAGAATCTCGAGACTCCGGGCCTGGTCTTCGGGCCAGCCCGGAATGACCGGCCCGGATTGCTTCGGCGCTGTTGCGCCTCGCAATGACGCAACCAGCGTTACCCAAGGCTCTCCATGAACGCGCAGAGCCGCGGCGCCCATTCTGCGCGTCGCGGCCGGACGCCGAATGGCCGTACTCGCTGTCGAGCAAAAAATAGTCCGCGTCGACGCCGGCTTGCTTCAGCGCTGGCTCGGTGAGATCCCGCTGCCGCAGCGCCGACAGGCGGTTGTCATAAAGTGTTATCGCGAGCGTAGCGAGGCAATCCAGATTTCGGCCGCGAGGCTGAATTCAGTCGGGAGCAGGATCGTTACCAAAGCTCCTGGTAATCTGGAAACAGTCTTAGCGTCGCGTCGTAGCGCGCCGGCACGATCCAAGGCAGCGCCAGGCTGAAGATTGCATTTGCAAGTCCGGAGGTATGTCTCACATAGAGATCCAGGGGATCGAGTCGGTGCCTCATGTGCAGCTTCGGGTCATAATTCAGGCCGCTGCTGCGAAACCATCTATACCCGTTGCTGATCCCCCAACTGATCATGTCCCGAACGACGTAGTGATAGAGATGCAGGTCGAGAGCCACGGCGTAGTCGAAACCGACGTACTCGGCGTAAAGCGAGTCTCCTTGCACCATGCAAAGGCTGAAGGCCACCAGCACGTTTCCGCGACGCCATGCGAAGAAGCGGACCTTATCGCTCATGCGCTGGCCGACTTGGCAGAAAAAGTCTTTCGTCAGCTTCTCGAATTGCATTTTTGAGCGTTCAAAGACCTGCAGATAGAGCGGATAGATCTCATCGACGAAACTTGTCGCATCGTCGGTGACGCTCATGCTGATATCCGAAATGTCGGCCGTCGCCGCGAGCTTCTTGCGCAATTTCCTTCGTGTCGAGCTCTTCAGCGCCTTTGTCATGTAGGCGTCAAAACTGTCATATCCGATGTCCAGCTTCGTCATCGGCATACTTGGCGCGCGCGCAAAACCGCGCTGTACAAAGCAGTGCAATGCCTTGCGATAGCGAGAAGGGAATTCCTTCAGCACGATAAGTTGCGCCTTGAGCGATTTCGCCTGCGCGACAATGCCGTTCGACAAGGTCTCCGCGACGATATCGACCGGCAGAGTGTCTGTCGCCGCAAGGTGGGCCTCCCCGGCGGAGCAGCCGACCATCAAGGCGCGCAGTTTGAGGAAGCGTGGATAGAATCGTCGAATGAGCGAAATCCAGTAGATCCGTTCCGGGCCAAGCCCTTCGAGAATATCCTGATCGACGAGGAAGAATGGTTGGATTGCCCGTACCCGACCATGGTTGTCGACAATCACAAAATAGCGGTGCTCGAAGTCGCTCTGAAGCGTATCGTTCAGGATCTCGTAATACCTGTAATCCTTTCTCTGGTCGGTGAATGTGGACAGCCAAGGCGCGCATCTGGACAGTTCGGAGCGCGAAACGACGGTAACGGAGAACGGTTCTCTGCGTGGGCCGAAAGCGCCCGGACTGGCAGCACTCATCTCTCCGCTCCCCAGGGCCTTGCAGGAATCCATAACCCCGGGCGAGTCAACTATTTCCCGCTCCTCTGGTTTCGACGGACGAGTTTTCTGTCTTGGAATTCAGAAACTAACAATGCGCGTTTCCGCTTGAACCGGGAATCTCGAGATAAGAGCAACTGCGCATCTATGATCGCCTCCATCAACGCAGCCCGGAATGATGAGGTGAGGTCTCATATGGTCATCACGAGCGATTTGTTCGCCGTACCCAACAGCGAAGGCGGAAGCAAGGCAACGAGAACCTTTCGGAGCGCAAGCGCCGGCTTTCGCAGGTTGGCTAAGGGGCGGGCGCCGTGCCCACCGTCTTTTCGCGCGTGCGGCTGCAATGGTGGGCACGCTGCGCTTTGCCCACCCCACAGATCGAGCAATCGGCGCTGATGCGCTTCGCAATGACAGCGTTAAATTGCGAGCTCCCGGCCCGTGATGCGCCGGTACGCCTCCAGATAGCGCTTGCTGGTGGCTTCGACGACATGCGCGGGCAAAGGCGGTGGCGGGGCATCGCCATTCCAGCGGCCGGCGCGGCGCTCGGCATCGAGATAATCGCGCAGCGGCTGCTTGTCGAAACTGGCCTGCGCGCGGCCGGGCTGGTACGCGTCGACGGCCCAGAAGCGTGAGGAGTCCGGCGTCATCACCTCGTCGATCAGGATGATTTTTCCGTCGCGATCGCGACCGAACTCGAACTTGGTATCGGCAATGATGATGCCCTGGTCGCGAGCCAGTTTTTCGCCGCGCGCATAGATCGCGCGGGTCTTGCTTTCCAACTCGTCGGCGACCTCGCGGCCAACCGCCTCGCGCATCCGCGCAACCGTGATGTTCTCGTCATGACCGGTCTCGGCCTTGGTCGCCGGGCTGAAGATCGCCGGCTCGAGCTTCGCGCTCTCGACGAGGCCCGCCGGCAGCCTCTCGCCCGCGAGCGTGCCGGTTTCCGCATATTCCTTCCAGGCCGAGCCCGAGAGATAGCCGCGGATCACGCACTCGATCGGAAACACGGTCGTACGCCGGCACAGCATCGCGCGGCCGAGCATCTCTGCGCGATGCGGCTTGAGGGTCGGCACCGCCGCGATGATGTCATCCGTGTCAGCGCTGATCATGTGGTGATCGACGACGCCTTCGAGCTGGCCGAACCAGAACGCGCTGATTTGCGTCAGCACCGCGCCTTTCATTGGGATGGTCTCGGCCATCACGACATCGAAGGCGGAGATGCGGTCGGTAGTGAGAAGCAGCAGGCGATCGTCGCTGGCGGAATAGATGTCGCGGACCTTGCCGTGTCCGATCTTCGGCAAGGGCAGGTCGCTTTTGAGCATGGTGGTCATCGAGAGGCTTCCAAGAGAGGCGCGCAGTGCAGTGAAGTCACGGCAGATAGCCTATTCCGGCAGCGGAATGAACTCATGCTCCTGCGGGACCGGCGCAAACCGGCCGGTTTTCCAGTCCTGTTTGGCCTGCTCGATCCGCTCCTTGCTGGAAGAGACGAAATTCCACCAGATGTGCCGCGGCCCTTCCAGCGCGTCGCCGCCCAGAAACATCATGCGCGTCGGCTTGATCGTTTTGACCGTGATGCGGTCGCCCGGCCGGAAGATCAGCAGGCTCGGTCCCTGGTGGCGGTCGCCGGCGATCTCGACCTCGCCGTCGACCAGGTAGATCGCACGTTCCTCGTGGTCGGGATCGAGGGGCACGCTGACTCCGGCCTGCGCCGTTACCTCGGTATAAAACCAGGGCGACACCATGCTGACGGGTGACGTCACGCCGAAGCCGCTGCCCGCAATGATGCGCGCGGTAAAACCGCTCTCTTTCACGGTCGGCAGCGCGTCGGCGGCGTAGTGCTGGAACGACGGCGCGATCTCTTCCGATCCCGCCGGCAGCGCGATCCAGCTCTGCAGGCCCAGCATCTTCTGGCCGTCGCGGCGCTGCACGTCCGGCGTGCGCTCGGAATGCGCGATGCCGCGCCCCGCCGTCATCAGGTTCATCGCGCCGGGCTGGATCTCCTGGATGTTGCCCTCGCTGTCGCGGTGCATGATCGAGCCGTCGAAGAGATAGGTGACGGTGGCGAGCCCGATATGCGGATGCGGCCGCACGTCCATGCCCTTGCCGGAGACGAACTGCACCGGGCCGAAATGATCGAAGAAGATGAAGGGCCCGACCATCTGCCGCTTGCCATGCGGTAGCGCCCGGCGGACGGCAAAGCCGTCGCCGAGATCGCGCGTGCGTGGCACGATGATGAGATCGAGCGCGTCGCAGGTCTTGGGATCGCCGAGCACGGGATCATTGGACGGGAGCCAGCTCATGTGGTCCTCCGTGGTTTGCGGGAACCGTCAACCAAAGGTCTTGCCGAACTATTGCCGCCCCAGTTCGGTGGCCTGCGCGACACGGTCGAAGCGCTCCAGCGACAGGATCGCGTCCGCCAGCTGATCGGCGCGGCCGTTCAGCACCGGGCGCGCCAAGGTCAGGAATTTCTGCTGCATCGCTGCTGCATCCGGGAACGAAGTGGGCTCGCCGGAGGGATCGGCGAACAGCCGCTCATGCACGCCGTCCTCGGTCGTGATCGAGACGCGCGCGCCGAAGGGATGGGTGCGGCCGATCTCGAGCCGGTCGTCCTGCACCACGTCGAACTTGTCGGCGAGCGCGTCGATCGCGGCATCGCCCAGCCTGGCGTAATCGTCCCAGCCGAACGAGCCCTGGTCGAGCGCGAGCGCGCCGGTGAAGAACATCGAGAACTGGCCGCCGACGATCGAGGTCGGATGCCGCTTGGTGGCGGCGTCGCCGGTCAGCGTGATGCCGTTGCGATGCAGGCCGATCTCGACGCGCTTGATCTGGTCCGGCGTCAGATTGTGCTCACGCCGGAGCGCGATCAGCGCATCGAGCGCGGCGTGGGTGTATCGGCAGCTCGGATAGGGTTTGACGCCGATCTTCATGGTCTC
>NZ_JAFATE010000276.1 GCF_019244115.1 Bradyrhizobium sp. | reverse complement strand
GAAGCAGTGCGGCCACCAGGACGGCAAGGTGACGGTGCCGCACGAGGTGTTCCTCGCGAAGATCCGCGCCTGCCGCCATGCGTTCCTCGAGCTCGGCGTCGAAGACGGCGTCGTCGTGACCCGCACCGACTCGCTCGGCGCCGGCCTGACGCAGCAGATCGCTGTGAGCCACAAGCCCGGCGACATCGGCGACCAGTACAACAGCTTCCTGGATTGCGAGGAAGTGACGGCTGCCAATGCAAGGAACGGTGATGTCATCATCAACCAGAACGGCAAGATGATGCGTCCGAAGCGCTTGCCCAGCAACCTCTACCAGTTCCGTCCAGGCACCGGGGAAGATCGCTGCGTGCTCGACTGCATCACCTCGCTGCAGAACGGCGCCGACCTGTTGTGGATCGAGACCGAGAAGCCGCATATCGAGCAGATCGCCAGGATGGTCGATCGCATTCGCAAGGTCGTGCCGAACGCCAAGCTTGCCTACAACAACTCGCCGTCGTTCAACTGGACGCTCAACTTCCGCTGGCAGGTCTACGATGCGATGAAGGAAGCCGGCAAGGATGTCAGCAGGTACAATCGTGCGGAGCTGATGAAGGCGGAATACGACGACACGCCGCTGGCTCAGGAAGCCGACGAACGTATCCGGACCTTCCAGGCGGATGCGGCAAAGCGCGCCGGTATTTTCCACCACCTGATCACGCTACCGACCTATCACACGGCAGCGCTGTCGACCGACAATCTCGCCAGGGAATATTTTGGCGAGCAGGGCATGCTGGGCTATGTGAAGAACGTCCAGCGCGCCGAGATCCGTCAGGGCATCGCCTGCGTGAAGCATCAGAACATGGCCGGTTCCGACATCGGTGACGATCACAAGGGGTATTTCGCCGGTGAGGCCGCTCTGAAGGCGGGCGGCGTTCACAACACAATGAACCAGTTCAGCTAACGGTGGCGGCCGAGTAAGGTCAGCCGGGCAAGGAGACTGACAAATGACCAAAGGCAGCAATTTCTGGGTGATTGGCGGCGAGTTCGGCTCGATGAACTTCCACAAGCTCGTGGAAGGCTCGGCCCAGGTCAAAGGCCCGTTCAAGTCCCGCAAGGAAGCGGAAGACTGCTGGCGCGAAGTCTCGGAAGAGAACCGTCATAAGGCCGGCGTGCGCTTCTCGATCGTGGAAGAGCCCAACCGCATGGCGAGCTGATCAAGCTTCCTCGCGCGATGACTAGTCAAGCTTCCTCAAGTTAAGAAGGAAGTCCAAGGAGGCGGGCGGCCTCACCCGGCATTGCCGGGTGGGGCCGTTCGTTTTTCACTGCAACGTGCGGTGTAAGCCATTGATTACGGCCGACCTTTGCGGAAACCTGGGTTGCTGATAGGTTAATGGGACGGTTTCGGACCTTTTCCGGGCTTCGGACCAGCTTTGGGACGAGGTGGGTTATGTCAGAGGCGCAGAACAGCGGCGGCAGCGCCAGTGAAGGCCGTCCGATCAGGCTGCGCGATGCGCTGCGTCAGGCGCGCATCGAGGCGGCCGACCGCACCGGGGTCGTGGTCGACCTGCGCGATGCCGAGGTGGCGCGGCTGGAAATACTCGGCGAGGCGCTCGATCCTTTGTTCGTACAGGTGCCGCAACAGATCGACCTGTTCGATCGCGGCATCAGCCAGGGCGAGACGCCACGGCTGTGGATCGACGTCGTCGCTCATGTGGTGATGGGCCGCGACAAGCGGCTGTACCGCTTCGTGCAGGATACCCGCTTCGGCCGCATCGTGCTTGCGGAATCCCATGAGATCGCGGTCATCGTCCAGGCGGTGACCGACTACGTGGCGCGGCGGATGGTCGAGCGAGAACGCGCGCTGGTCGCGACGGAACCACCGCCGCTGCCGGAAAAGCCGCGGCGGCGCCGTCGCGGCGGCATCTGGATTTTCCTGCTCGGTTTTGCGCTGGGCGCGTTGGCGCTGTTCGGCGCGGCGGTGCTGGCCGCCATGCAAAATCTTTAGATCAACCGCACACGGCGGATCTCGCGCATCCGCATGGCGTCGTTGATGCCCCGCACGATCATGTCGCAGCGCCAGCCATTGCCTTCGCGCGCTACTGAAAACAGGTTGTAGGCGGCGGATGGATAGCGTCCATGCGCGAGCGACGAGGCGGAAGACACGCCGACCGCGGGAATCGATCGCCCCGGGCCGTCGATCCAGATCGTGGAATGGACATGGTCATGGCCGTGCAGGATCAGCTCGACGCCGTGCCGCTTCAGCAGCGCGATCAGTTGGCGAGAGTCGGTGAGCCGCTTGACGCGTGTATGCGATCTGAGCGGATGATGCACGAGAAGAACCCGAAACGTCTGCGACGAAAGTCCGGCGAGCCGCTGCTCCAACGCCGCAAGCTGGGAGGCCCCGAGCGTTCCCGTCGCCATCAAGGGCGCCGTCGGGAGCGCCGAGGTCAGGCCGATCAGCATGAGCGGCCCGCGCTTGCGCAGGTAAGGAAAGGCGGCGGGGTTTTGTGTCTCGTCGTCCGCGAGATAATCCGCAAACGTCTCCGCAAAACGGTGCCGCGTCGCGGGCACGTAAAGGTCATGATTGCCGGGAATGGCACTGACCTGGTCGGGCGGCCCCACGCTCTCCAGCCAGGCGCGTGCGGCCGGGAATTCCGCCTCGAGCGCAAGATTGACGAAGTCGCCGGTCACCGCGATGTGGTCGGGGCTTTGCGCCCGGAGGTCCGAGACCAGCACATCCAGAACCTCGCGGCGGTGGTATTTGTGTCGGTTGCGCCGCCAGTTGAGATAGCCGAACACGCGCTTGCCCGCGAGCTCGGTGGCGCTGGGCTCCGGCAAGGGCGGCAGATGCGGGTCCGACAGATGGGCGAGTGTGAACGCGGCCATCAGCTCTCGCCCCTGCAATCTCGCGCAATGGTCGGTCCCGATGGCAGCGTTATGGTCTCCGGAGCTTCCATCCTGTATTGGCAAGCGGATCGGATCAGTGCAAGGAGGATCGGCACGTGCCGGAACACTCGGAATGTCGGACGTGACAGCCACGCAGGACATGCGCCAGCGGCTCGAACCGGCGCTGCGGCGCATTTTTCACCTGTATTGGCGCTTCGCCCGCGGCATGACGCTCGGGGTGCGCGGCGTCGTGCTCGATGCCGACAACCGCGTGTTCCTGGTCAAGCACAGCTACATCTCCGGCTGGCATCTGCCCGGTGGCGGCGTCGAGGTCGGCGAGACGTTTTTGGACGCGCTGGCGCGCGAACTGATCGAGGAGGGCCGCATCGAGGTCGTGGGCGAAGCCAACCTGCATGGCGTGTTCCTCAACAACCATGTGTCGCGGCGCGATCATGTCGCGGTTTTCGTGATCAGGCAGTTTCGGCAGGACCGGCTGCCCGAGCCGAACCGCGAGATCATCGCCTGCGGCTTCTTTGCAGCCGATGGCCTGCCGGAAGGAACGACCAGGGGCACCCGGCTGCGGATTACCGAGGTCCTGGACGGCAAGGCGCCCCTCGCGACATGGAGCTGACCGCCTGCTGTGCTAGGAGTGCGATCGAACTGGGTGTCCTCGATCACGATGAAATCGCTGAAAATCGTCTGGAGCCTGGCCTGCACCCTGGTGCTTGCCAGCAACGTCTGGTCGATGTCGCGCTGGAACGAGGCGCGCGGCGTCTACGACGACGTCTGCTATCTGCGCCAGGCGCATCTGTTTCAGCGCTTCGGGTCAGGCGGTTTCGATACCAACATCGCGCGCGATGACGATCATTACCTGGCGTCAAAGCTGAAGGAGATCGGCTATCCCGGCTGGAATCATCTGGCGCAGGCGCCGTGCCATACGCTGATGCCGGCGGCAAACAAGCTGGTCATCCAGTATCCGCCGGGCACGGGCCTTCTGCTCGCGCTTTTTCCGGAAGGACATCAGGTCATTCCGCTCTACGTGACGGCGACGCTCGCGGTGCTCGGCTTTGCACTGCTTGGAGTTTGGTCCGCGCGCACGCCGCGGTCGGTCGCGCTAGGCGGTCTGTTCGGCTGCCTTGCCGTCTACCTGATGATCAATCCTGCGAAGGCGAGCTATTCGATCGCGCCGACGATGATCGTCTGCGCGGCCGCCGGCTACCTGACCGCGCGCTGGCTGACCGGGCCGCGTCACGATGTGGCATTGATCGCGCTGATCGGTTTCCTGCTTGGGTTGGCCGTCAATTTCCGTTTGCCGAATCTGTTTCTGGCTTCCGGCTACGGGCTGTTCCTGCTGGCCACGTTCCTGGTGAGCCGGACTTACCAGACCTTCATCGAAGGATTGTCGTTCGGCGCGGCCGTCCTGATCGGCATGGCGCCGACATTGTTCGCGAATGCGATCAACGCCGGCGGTCCGCTCGCCACGACCTATAGCGGGGCCGACGCCGTATCGCCCGACTTCAGCCTCGCGATCATCAAAGATTATCTCGCCGACATGCAGTTCGTGCTGCTGCTGCTTGCGCTCGGCGCAACGGCTTACCTGCTGCGCGCCGGCTCGCATGGCGCCCGGAGCCTCGCGCTTGTCGTGGCGGCAAATCTTCTGGTCAATCTCGCCTTCTTCATGAGCCATCCGATCTTCACGCCCTATTACACGATCCCGATCGCGATGCTGTCGCTCTGGACACTCTTGTTCGGCTATCTGCTGCAGCCGCCGCAAGCGGTGGAGGACGCTCCGGCCAGGCGGGCGCGGCCGGCCTGATCATGCTAGGAAGCTTGATGGATTCGCTGATCACACAGGCATTCCTGCCGTGATACCGTCGTCGTTGCGGATTGCCGTTCTGCTGCCGTGCTTCAACGAAGCGGCGGCGGTCGCGGCCGTCGTCGCCGATTTCAGCAAGGCCCTGCCGGGTGCGACCATCTACGTCTACGACAACAATTCGACCGACCGCACCGCCGAGCTGGCGCGGGCGGCGGGCGCCGAGGTCCGCAGTGAGCGGCGTCAGGGCAAGGGCCACGTGGTCCGGCGCATGTTCGCCGATATCGACGCCGACATCTACGTGCTGGCCGATGGAGACGCGACCTATGATGCGACCAGCGCGCCGCGCCTGATCGCGCGGCTCGTCGAGGATCACCTCGACATGGTGGTCGGCTTGCGCGTGGATCAGGCGGAAGCCGCCTACAGAAAGGGCCACCGCACCGGCAACTGGATGCTGACGCAGTTTCTCTCCTCGGTGTTCGGCCAGGCCTTCAAGGACATTCTCTCGGGCTATCGGGTTTTCTCGCGCCGCTTCGTCAAATCCTTTCCGGTGCTGTCGGACGGTTTTGAGATCGAGACCGAACTCACCGTACATGCGCTCGAACTGGCGCTGCCGGTCGCCGAAATCGAAACGCCCTATTACGCGCGCCCCGAAGGCTCGTTCAGCAAGCTCAATACCTGGCGGGACGGTTTTCGGATTTTCGGAACCATCCTGAAGCTCTATCGCTCGGAGAAGCCACTGCGCTTCTTCACGGCGATCGGAGCCTTCCTCGCCCTGGTCGCGATCGGCCTCGCGATCCCGATTTTCATCACCTATCTCGAACAGGGCATCGTGCCGCGGCTGCCGACCGCGGTGCTGTCGACCGGGCTGATGATCGTGGCGATGCTGTCGATCTCGTCAGGTCTCGTCCTGGATACCGTGACCCGCGGCCGCCGCGAGATGAAGCTCCTGGCTTATCTGTCGCAGCCGCCGCCAAAATCGGACTGACGCTGCCCGCAAGCCGCAATGGACCTCGGGCCTGCCAGATGCTACGCGGACTCGGCCATGAACGATCTGTCGATTACCATTGCTCCCGAGACGGAAAACGACGCGCAGGCCATCGAGCGGCTGCATGAGCGTACCTTTGGCCCCGGCCGCTTCGTGCTGAGCGCCTATCGCCTGCGCGAGCATGTCGATCCCCTGCTCGAATTGTCCTTCACCGCGCGCATCGGCACGCTCCTGGTCGGCTCGGTGCGGCAGTTGCCTGTTTGCGTCGGCGAGACCAAGGCACTGCTGCTGGGGCCGCTGACGGTCGAGCCGCCGTTCCGTAAGCGCGGCATCGGCGAGGCGTTGCTCGCGCGCGCGCTGGCCGAGGCGAAAGCCAAGGGCCACCGTCTGGTGCTGCTGGTCGGCGACGTCGCCTATTACAGCCGGGTCGGATTCAAGCAGGTCGCGAAGGGCAGGGTGACCATGCCGGGGCCCGTCGATTACAGCCGCCTCCTGGTCGCCGATCTGGTCGATGGCGCATTCGACGGCGTCTCGGGCGCGATCCGTCCGGACTGGGACCTGGCGCGCCGATAAAACCTGCCTCAGGAAGTCGGTCGCGTTTGAGGATGGGAGGACAGGCCGATCGACCTCAGGTGCGCGAACTCGGCATCAGTCACCTGTTGCAGAAATTCGAGCATCTGCGGCAGCAGCAGGAGCGGCGGCGGGGCGAACAGGATTGCATTCGCCGTGCTGAGCGCGGCGCAAATTCCACAGCCATCCCCCTGTCGCGCGTTGCGCGAGGAAGCATCGCCGTCGCTGTCGGAATCCGGCGTCAGTTGCGAGGCCTGGCTGAAGGCCGCGAGGTCGCCGGCGCTGGCCGTATCACTGAGCGGCTGGCTCTGGCGGACGCCGGGCGCGGCTGTCGCGGCCGCCCAATGCAGCTCAGCAAGCGACGGTGCGATGAGGATGAGAAACGCGCACACCGCCCGCCGTGCCGCGCGTTTGACGTTGGACCGGAATCCCGCCATCCCGTGACGCACCTACGCTTAAATCGGAAAATTCACGGCTGTTCTGAAGTCGTGCGTCAGCGTTGCAGGGAGAACCGCGTCGTGTCAACCGCCGTGGTTCTCCCGCCTTGGTCCAGATGAATATTCAATAGCGCTGTGATACGGCGGACACGCGTCGTAAAAATTGCGCCTAGCGCCCCTCACGTACCCAGGTTGCAGCAAAGGCGCCGAGCAGGAGCAAGAGGCCGATCAGCCCGGCGAAGATCGGCAGCACGCCGACGCCGCGTACCACGCTCGCGTCGCGCATCTTCACGCCGAGCCAGCCCTCGCCATGGAACATGCTCGATGATCGGACCGCCACGATGCGCGGCAGGTCGACGCCCGATCCATCCGCCACGCGCCGTGCGTCGCCGCCGGTCGCCTGCGCCAGTGGTTTCAGCATGTCGGTCGTGGAGGTGACTTCGGAAAACTCCTTCGGATTGGTCGGGCCGACATTGATCAGCGCCTTCAGCGTGCCGTCGGTCGCCTGCCACAGGCCGAGCTCGTTCGCCGGCATCGCGGCCTTCCACTCGCCGGGCTCGCCTGCGATCAGCGTCAGTTCGCGCGTCGCGCCGGAGGGCGAGGTCACGGTGACAGGCGCGACGCTGTCGGCCATGGTCTGGCGGACCACCACGAGATCCTTGCCCTGCACCAGCAGCCGCAAGGCTTCCTCGTCGAGGTCGGGCTGCTTCATCAGCCAGTGCGACATCCGCCTGAGCAGGTCGAGATGCGGGCCGCCGCCCTCATAGCCGCGCGCCCATAGCCAGATGTGGTCGGACAACAACAGCGCGACGCGGCCTTCGCCGAAGCGCGACAGCAGGAGCAGCGGCTTGCCGTCGGCCCCGGTCATGACCGGCGCGCCGACTGCGTTGCGGGTGTCGACGGTACGGAAGAACCGGCTCCAATGCGGCGGCTCGGACTCGGCGCCTTCGAGCCCGCGCGTGACAGGATGGCGTTTACCGGCATCGGATAGATGCGCGTAGAACGGCTTTTCGGTAACGCCGACCGGTTCGGCCGGAAGCACTGAATCGAGCGGCGTGCGCCAGATGCTGGTGTTCGAGGCATAGTCCGGCCCGGCCGAGACCAGCACCGCGCCGCCCGCGCGCACATAACGGGCGATGTTGTCGAAATAGGCGACCGGCAGCACCCCTTGCCGCGCATAGCGGTCGAAGATGATGAGCTGGAATTCGTTGATCTTCTGCTGGAACAGCTCGCGGGTCGGAAACGCGATCAGCGACAGCTCGTTGATCGGGGTGCCATCCTGCTTCTCCGGCGGACGCAGGATGGTGAAATGCACGAGATCGACGCTGGCGTCCGATTTCAAGAGGTTGCGCCAGGTACGCTCGCCGGAATGCGGCTCGCCAGAAACCAGCAGCACCCGCAGCTTGTCGCGCACGCCATCGATCGCGACCACCGCGCGGTTGTTGACCGGCGTCAGTTCGCCCTCGAGCGGCGAGGCCTCGATCTCGACGATGTTCGCGCCCTCATGCTTGATGTCGATATCGACGCTGGAGGTCTGTCCGCTCTGCAGCGTGCGTTCGCTGATGGTCTCGCCGTCGCGGCGCACCGCGACCTTGGCGCGCTCGCCGGACACGCCCTGGTCGTCGAGGCGGTAGGTGATGGTCTGGGTCTGTCCGACGATGCCGAAGCGCGGCGCCGAGGTGATCGCGATGCGGCGGTCACGCTCGTCCTTCTGGCCCGTGATCAGCGCGTGCACGGGCGCCTGGAAGCCGACGCCGCTTACGTTCGCCGGGATGTCGTGCACGCGTCCGTCGGTGATCAAAAACGCGCCGGCGACGCGGTCGACCGGCACGTCCGACAGCGCCGAGGACAGCGCGCCGAACAGCTTTGTGCCGTCGGTTTCGCCGTCGGCCTGTCCGGCCTCGACCACGCGCACTTCCAGTCCCTTGATCTTCTTTAAGGAGTCGACGAGGGCTTCGCGCGCCTGCGCGGTCTGCTTGGTGCGGTCGCCAAAATTCTGGCTCGGGCTCTTGTCGACGACGACGGCGGCTACCGAGGACAGCGGCTCGCGATCCTCGCGGGTGAAGGAGGGATTGGCGAGCGCCAGCGCGACGAGGGCCAGCGCCGCGAGGCGCACCCAGGCGCCGCGGGAACGGGCGATCAGGAGTAGCGCCGCGATAACGACGATGGCGGACAGCGCGACCCAGAGAACGGTCTGGGGAACCAGTGGCGTGAACGCAATGCCGTAATTCATGGCGCGAACCTCTCAATGTCGTCATGCCCGGCCTTGTGCCGGGCATCCACGTCTTTCTTGCGCAAAGCCAAGACGTGGATGGCCGGGACAAGCCCGGCCATGACGGCGCAGTTGTGGGAGCCGCTTGAGCTCATCACACGCATCATTGTCCCAGCCGCTCGATCAGGGCGGGCGCGTGCACCTGGTCGGCCTTGTAGTTGCCGGTCAGCGTGTACATCACGATGTTGACACCGGCGCGAAAGGCATAGTCGCGCTGCTTCGGTTCGCCGGGCACCAGCGGCAGCATGTACTGGCCATCGCTCCGCATCGCCCAGGCGCCGGCCAGGTCGTTCGAAGAGATGATGATCGGCGAGACGCCGTCGCCGCCGCGCGCCGGCCGTGCGGCAGCCTCCTCGTCATCCTCGCGCGGCAGAGACTCGACCCAAGTCTGCCCGGAGACGAAGCGGCCCGGGAAATCACGCAAGAGATAAAAGGTTTTGGTCAGCACGTGCTCGCGCGGCACCGGCTCGAGTTCCGGAATGTCGAGCGAAGAGAGGATGTCGCGCAGCGCCTGCATGCCTGGTGTTTGAGCGCCGCTGTTGTCGCCCGGCGCCGCCTCGACGGCGTCGCGGGTGTCGAATAGCACTGTGCCGCCCTGTTTCATGTAGGCGTCGATGCGGTTGATCGCGTCCTGCGGCGGCTTTGGTGCGCCGGGCACGATCGGCCAGTAGATCAGCGGGAAGAACGCGAGCTCATCATGCGCGGGATCGACACCGACGGGATCGCCGGCCTCGAGCGCCGTGCGCTGCGCCAGATACAGCGTCAGTCCTGCCATGCCCGCCTTCACGATCGAATCCACGTCCGCGTTGCCGGTGACGACATAAGCGAGGCGCGTCTGCGACACCGCACGCATCGCGAAATCGTCGCTGGCCTCATCGGCGCGGATCGGCGAGGGCATGGCGAGCAGGCTGCCGAGCACCAGCGCGAAAACGATCGCCGCCGGTGCCGCGCGTCGCCGGACCAGCGCGGCGAGCCCGCCGCCGAGCACGGCGACCACGATCGCGTCGATCAGGAACAGCGCCAGCGAGGCCGACAGCAGGATGCCGCGGAGATCGCGCGGTTCGGCGTTGGTGTAGCTCGCGCGCCGCGCTGAAATTGCGGAGGTGTCGAGCGGCGCGATGCGATCGGCGGGCGCGAGCGTGTTCACGGCGAGCGGTCCCTCGGCAGGGCCATAGAATCCGGGCGGGTGATCCAATGTGGCGTGATCCTTGAAGTCGGCGGGGAGCGGTTTGGCGGTCGAGGGCGGCGGTCCGAAGGCGCCGAAGCCGTCGAGCGTATGCAGCGGCGCCACCGTTTCGGCCTTGGCCTCGCCGGCAACTCCCGCGCCCTGTTTCGGCGTGTAGCCGGAGGTGTCGACGATCCGCCGCAGCATCTCGACGAAGCTGCCCGACATCGGCAGATCCGACCAGCGCATGTCGGCCGAGACGTGGAACAGCACCAGCATGCCCTTGCCCCGGCGTTCGCCGGTGACCAGCGGCGTGCCGTCCTCGAGCGAGGCCCAGCTCTTGGTCGAAAGCACGGCGTCGGGTTCGGCCAGCACCTGACGGCTCACCGTGATGTCCTTCGGCATGGCGAGCCCGGCAAACGGACCGTCGGCGGCGAACGCGGTGAGATGCTGCGGCTTCTCCCAGGTCAGGCTGCCGCCGAGGGTGCGCCCGCCACGGCGCAGCTTGACCGGCACCAGATCGTCATCGCCCTGCGCGAGCCGGGGGCCGGCAAAGCGAACCAGCACGCCGCCCTGGTCGATCCAGGCGGCAAGCCGGTCGTGAATGTCGGGTGCGAGCGTGCCGACATCGGCCATCACGATCATCGGCAGTTTCTGGTCGAGAAACTGCCCGATCGCCTGCTGCGGCGCCACGCGCTCGCCGAGCCGGATATCGGCGAACGGCGCCAGGGCCCGGGTGAGATAGAAGGTCGGCGCGAGCAGCGGCTGCGCGGTGTCGCTGGTGGAGGCGGTGACGATTCCGATCGCGCGGCGGCGCCATCTCTTGTCGAGCAGCTGCACGGCGCCGGCGGACCGCTCGCCTGCGACTTCGAGCCGGGTGATGTCATTGCGCAGTTCGACCGGAAGATCGAAGGTCGCCTCGGTCTCCCGGCTGCCGGCCGCGAAGGAGAAGCGCGCGTCCGCTATCGGCAGGCTTTTCGCGTCGAGTGCGCGCACGACCCCGGTTGCAAGTCCGCCATCGGTGCGCAGCACCTTCACTGTCATCTTGGCGGCGGCGTTTTCCGCCGCCGTCAGCGCCAGCGGCGACGGGGCTCCGCCCTCGAAAATGGTCAGCGTCCGCTCGCCGATGGTTTTTGCCAGTCCGCTGACGAAGTCGGTGCCGCGGCCGGCATCGACGCCATCGGATAGCCAGGCGATCTCGCAGTCGCCGGTGGCTTTCAGGAAGCGCGCGATTGTCGGCAGCGCCTCACTGCGGTCGATCGTGTAGGGGTGGGGCGCAAGCTGCTGCAGCGCGACCCGTGCGGCACCGGAGGGCATGATGGTGATGTCGCGCGCAGGCTCGGACAGCGGCGCGATCGCAACGCCGCGCCGGTCGTTGTCCGCATTGGCGATCAGCTCATCGGCGGCCTTGATCCGCGTGTCCCAGCTCGAGGCCGCGCCCCAGTCGTCGTCGAGCAGGATGAGGAGTGGGGCCGTGCTGCCGGCGAGACCCGTCTTCGGATTGAGTATAGGGCCTGCGGCGGCAAAGATCAGGAGCGCCGCGGCCGCAAGGCGCAGCGCGGTCAGCCACCACGGCGTACGCGAGGGCGTCTCTTCGCGCGGCGCGATGTCGAACAAGAGCCGCGTCGGTGGGAATTCGATGCGCCGCGGCCGCGGCGGCATCACTCGCAGCAGCCACCACAGCACCGGCAGGCTGAGCAGCCCCAGGAGCAGCAGCGGTTCGGCAAAGGAAAGGGGGAGACCGGCGATCATACGCTGCGCCCTACCTTGACGTTGGCACGCACGCTCCCCTTGGTCACGGTCATGCCGGCATGCAGGAACAACAACAATTCGGCGGCCGAACGGTTCGTACTATGGGTGGTGAACAACCAGCCGAGCTTGTTGGTCTCCTCGCGAATCTGATCCCGGTGCAGCGCGAGGCGGGCCACATAGTCGGTAGCCCAGGCTTCGGCGCGGCCTGCAGTGATGATGTCCCCGCCCTCCGGCTCGACGAATTCGACGCGGCCGGAATAGGGAAAACTTTCCTCCGCGGGATCGACCACCTGCACCAGCGTGCCGTGCGCGCCGGACCCGGACAATCCAGCCAAGGTGGTTTTGATCTCGGAGATCGGCGACCAGAAATCCGACAGCACCACTATCTCGGCCAGCGAGGACGGCACGAAGGAGGGCGGCAGGCTCGGCCGCACCGCGTCGTCGTGCAGCATCGCCTGCGCAATCTTGTCGATTACGGTTCGGCTCGCGGTCGGGCTCATCAGGCCGGGAATGCCGACGCGTTCGCCGCCAGCGACCAGGAGTTCGGCCAGCGCGAAGGTGACGATCAGGGTACGTTCGAGCTTGCTGTCGCGCGCCTTGAGCGAGGCAAACGCCATCGATGGCGAGCGGTCCGGCCACATCCACACGGTGTGCGCAGCCTCCCATTCCTGCTCGCGGACATAGAGATGATCGTCGCGCGCCGAACGCCGCCAATCCACATTCTGTGAGGGCTCGCCCGAGACAAAGCGGCGATACTGCCAAAAGCTCTCGCCGGTGCCCGCGCGCCGCCGTCCATGCAGGCCGTGGATGACGTTGGCGGCGATACGGCGGGCCTCGAGCACGAGGCGCGGCAGCGACGCGGCAAGCGTCCGGCTTTCACCGTCGGCCCGTCGGATCGCTAAAATTTCCTTCCCATGCCCGGGGTCAGCGGCCATCAACCGATCCGTGTCTTCAATTGCCGGATCACGTCCGGAATGGTGCGGCCTTCGGCGCGCGCCGAGAAGGTCAGCGCCATGCGGTGCTTCAGTACCGGCTCGGCGAGATCGAGCACGTCGTCGATCGAGGGTGCGAGCCGCCCGTCGAGCAGCGCGCGCGCACGGACCGCGAGCATCAGCGATTGGCTGGCGCGCGGACCCGGTCCCCAGGCGATCAGCTTGCCGGCATCGCCGCCTTCAGGGCCCGGACGCGCCGAGCGGACCAGCGACAGGATGGCTTCGACCACGGAATCGCCGACGGGCAGGCGGCGCACCAGCCGCTGCGCCGCGATCAGCGCGTCGGCGGTCATCGCGGCCTTCGCCGCAGTCTCCTCGGCGCCGGTGGTCTCGAACAGGATGCGGCGCTCCGCGTCGCGATCGGGATAGTCGACGTCGATTTCCATCAGGAAACGGTCGAGCTGCGCCTCGGGGAGCGGATAAGTGCCCTCCTGCTCCAGCGGGTTCTGCGTCGCCAGCACGTGGAAAGGCTTTGGCAGATCGTGACGTGCGCCGGCGACCGTGATGTGCTGCTCCTGCATCGCCTGCAACAGCGCCGACTGGGTGCGCGGGCTGGCGCGGTTGATTTCGTCGGCCATCAGGAGTTGCGCGAACACCGGTCCGGAGATGAAGCGGAACGAGCGCTTGCCGGACCCGCTCTCGTCCAGCACTTCGGCGCCGAGAATGTCCGAGGGCATCAAATCGGGCGTGAACTGGATGCGCTTGGCGTCGAGGCCGAGCGTCACGCCGAGCGTATCAACGAGCTTGGTCTTGGCGAGGCCAGGCACGCCGATCAAGAGCGCGTGACCGCCGGAGAGGATCGTCACCAGGGTGTTCTCGACGACCCGTTCCTGGCCGAAAATGACCGTCGCGATCGCATCCCGTGCGGCGCGGATCTGGCCGGAGACCTGCTCGGCCGAGCGAACGATCACATCTTCCAGTTTCTCGACACTTTCCGCCATCGACAGCTCCTTTGACCTTCTGATCCCAAACTTTGGCGCCTAAGGCGTTCCATCATGCCAAGAATGCATGCTAGACCCTTGAGAAGGCCATGTATTTGTTGGATTAAACATTCCCCACATTAGCGGCATTTCGGGGTATCAACGGCATCACGATGTGGCGACCTGAAGAGCGAAAGCCTCGGGCCGGAACTTACCCCAAGTACATACAACGACGACTTGCACCAATCGTGCCAATCACGCTTCAACGTCAGGACAAACATGGCGAAGCAAGGGCGGACCAGCAACCAGAGTCTTGATGGGCTGACCGCTGCCGCAAAGGACGCGGAGAAACAAGCCGTAGAAACCACGCCTGTCGGAAAGGCGCTGCCCCCGGTGCATCTGTGGAATCCGCCGTTCTGTGGCGATCTCGACATGCGAATCGCAGGAGATGGTACTTGGTTCTACATGGGAACGCCAATCGGACGCCCTGCGCTGGTGCGCTTGTTCTCCACCATTTTGAAGCGCGAGAATGGCAAGCATTTTCTGGTCACGCCGGTGGAGAAGGTCGGCATCCGCGTCGATGATGCGCCGTTCGTGGCGGTCGAGATGCAAAGAGAGCGCGACGAGCGCGGTCCGCTGCTGCGCTTCCGCACCAATGTCGACGACTGGGTGGACTGCGACGGTGACCATCGCCTGCGTTTCGAGATCAGTGCGGCGGGCGGGCTCACGCCCTATCTTCACGTCCGCGCCGATCTCTGGGCGAAGCTGACCCGTGCGCTCTACTACGACCTTGTTGACATCGGTGAAGAGCGAATGATCGATGGCCGAGAGATGTTCGGAATCGAGTCGGCAGGGGAGTTTTTTCCGATGGCGGATGCGCTCGAGGTGAGGGCTGCGCTTTGAACGAGCCGATGGTGCGGACCGCTCCGGCCACGATCAATGCGGCAGATTTTTTCGAGCGCGCACGTTCGCGCCTGCGCTTCGACGTTCCACCCGCGCTGCATAACCAGGACATCGTGCCGACGAGCGGCGATGCCGGGACCGACCGCATGCTCGAGATCGTCGCGCGCGAGCAGCCGATCCGGGCCGCCGCGGTGCTGATCCCTGTCGTCGCGCATCCTGAGCCGACCGTGCTGCTGACCTTGCGTGCATCGCATCTGAGCGATCATGCCGGCCAGATCGCTTTCCCCGGCGGCAAGATTGATCCGGCCGACGCGAGCCCGCGCGACGCCGCGCTGCGCGAAGCGTGGGAGGAGGTCGGGCTCGATCGAAACTTCATCGATCCGATCGGCTATCTCGACGTCTATGGCACCGCGTTCGGCTTTCGCATCCTGCCGACGCTGGCGCGCGTGTCGCCCGGTTTTGCACTCAACCTCAGCCGCGACGAGGTCGACGATGCCTTCGAGGTGCCGCTCGCCTTCCTGATGAACCCGCTCAATCATCAGCTTCACAGCAAGGAATTCCGCGGCATGGAGCGGTTCTATTACGCGATGCCGTATGGCGGATACTACATCTGGGGCGCCACCGCCGGCATCCTGCGCCTGCTCTACGAGCGGATTTTTCTGCCATGATCCGTCCGGCGTTGACCGAGATCGGGATTTTCCTCATCCCTTTTGCGGTCTATGCGCTGTTTTTGCTTGCGACACGCTCCGAGCTCGTGGCGCAATCTTCCTGGCCACTGCCTTTGATTGCCAAACTTTTGTTGGGATCGTTGCTCCTGGTGATTGCGAGCTTCATCATGCTGGCGAATTTTTCCGGTGCGCCGCCGCACTCGACCTATATCCCCGCGCATATCGAGAACGGCAGGCTCGTTCCCGGAGTCGAGAAATGAGCCAGATGACGCCGGAGGATGCGCCCTGGCTGACGGGGGGGCCGGCGGGGCGCGTGCTCGCATTGTTGAACGATGGAGGTGAAGAAGCGCGCGTGGTCGGCGGCGCGGTGCGCAATGCGCTGCTGAAGATTCCGATCGGCGACATCGATATCGCGACCACCGCACTGCCGGATGAGGTGATGCGGCGCGCCAAGGAGGCCGGCATCAAATGCGTGCCGACCGGCATCGACCACGGCACAGTGACTCTCGTGGTCGACGGTCAGCCGTTCGAGGTGACCACCTTGCGCGAAGATACCGAGACTTTTGGCCGCAAGGCGAAGGTCGCGTTCGGCCGCGACTGGATCTCCGACGCGCACCGGCGCGATTTCACCATCAACGCGCTGTCGCTCAGCGCGGATGGCGTCGTGCACGATTACGTCGGTGGGCTCGATGACATCGCCGCACGGCGGGTGCGCTTCATCGGCAATCCGGCGGAGCGGATCGCCGAAGACTATTTGCGCATCCTGCGCTTCTTCCGCATCCATGCCGCCTTCGGTGCGGGCGAGGTGGATCGCCCTGGCTATCTCGCCTGCATTGCCGCGCGCGAGGGCCTGGCTGCGCTGTCGGCGGAGCGCGTGCGCACCGAGCTCTTGAAGCTCCTGATCGCGGACGGGGCGGTGGCGGCCGTCACGGCGATGGCCGACGGCGGCCTGTTGCTGCCGATCCTCGGCGGCGTCGCCTATCTCGGGCCGTTTGCGGCGATGATCGCGGGGGAGCGGAGGCTCGCATTGACGGCGGATCCGGTGCGCCGCCTGGCGGCGCTCGCGGTCGCCGTGACCGAAGATGCCAAGCGCCTGGCATTGCGTCTGCGGCTCTCCAACGCCGAGGCCAAGGCGATCGATTCCATGGGCCATCGCTGGTGGCGGCTTGGCGGTATGGACGAGGCGACCGCCAAGCGCCGGCTCTATCGTCTCGGCGCTGACCGCTATCGCGACCGTCTGCTGCTCGCCTGGGCGCGCGCGGGGACCGCTGCCGATCCGGTCTCCTGGCTCGAGCTCGCCACGCTGTCGCAGCGCTGGAGCGCGCCGAAATTTCCGCTCAAGGGAGCCGACTTCATCGCGCGCGGCGTGGCCGAAGGTCCCGCGCTCGGCCATGTCCTGACCCTGGCCGAGGATGCCTGGCTCGCCGCCGATTTCCCGCTCGATGGCGTCGTGCTCTCAGTCATCGCCGACCAGGCGGTCGCCCGCATCAACAGCAGCAGCAAGGACGGCAGGCCTTGATCGGCGTTTGCTTTGCTGCGCAACGGTTGCCGCGGCCGGCAGAGGGGAGAGGGGGGCACCTGCAACGCGGCTCCAGTCTCAAGAGGCGTCAGCCGGCCGGCATCGTCTTCTCGACCAGCCGCACCCAGTACGATGCGCCGTGCCCCAGAATGGCGTCGTTGAAGCAGTAGGCTGGATGGTGGCATTCCTCGCCGCCGCCCATGCCGAGAAATACGAAGGCGCCGGGCCGCGCCTGAAGCATGAAGGCGAAATCCTCACCGCCCATCAAGGGCGCCGTGTTGTCGTTGACCCGCTCGCTACCCACGACATCGCGCGCCACCTCGGCAGCGATGGCCGTTTCGCGTTCATGATTGATGGTCGAGGGATAGAGGCGGGTGTAGGTCGTCTCGGCCGAGCCGCCATAGGCGCGGGCGATGCCGTCAGCGACTTCGGCGATCCGGCGCTCGACGAGGTCGCGCACCTCGGGATCCAGCGTGCGAACTGTCCCCTTCAGCGTGGCTGTCGGCGGAATCACATTGGCCGCGCTGCCGGCCTGGAAGACGCAGATCGAGATGACAGCGGTCTTGATCGGATCGACGTTGCGCGCGACGATCGATTGCAGCGCGCTGACGATTTCCGAACCGATCAAAATGCTGTCGACCGCCTTGTGCGGGCTGGCGCCGCCATGGCCGCCCTTGCCATGGACCGTGATCTCCAGCTTGTCGGAGGCAGCCAGCAGCGGTCCGGGCCGCATATGGAAATGACCCTCGGGCAGGCCCGGCATGTTGTGCATGCCATAGACCTCCTGGATATCCCAGCGGGTCATCAGGCCGTCCTCGACCATGGCCTGGCCGCCGGCGCCGCCTTCCTCGGCGGGCTGGAAGATCAGCACCGCGGTGCCGTCAAAATTACGTGTCTCGGCGAGGTATTTCGCGGCACCCAGCAGCATGGCGGTATGCCCGTCATGTCCGCAGGCATGCATCAGGCCGGGCGTTTTCGAGACATAGGGCACGCCGGACTCTTCCAGGATCGGCAGCGCGTCCATGTCGGCGCGAAGCCCGATCGTCTTGCCTGACGCACTCTTGCGGCCGCGGATCACACCGACCACGCCCGTGCGCCCGATCCCGGTCACCACCTCATCGCAGCCGAACTCGCGCAGGCGGTCGGCGACAATGCCGGCGGTACGGTGCACCTCGTAGAGCAGTTCGGGGTGCTGGTGAAAATCGTGACGCCAGGCGGCCATTTCGTCCGAGAGGGACGCGACGCGGTTGATGATCGGCATGCAATGATCGGTCTGTTCGCTCGAAGAACGTGAATACGGAGCCGCCGAGCCCGCTTTTCGACGGGTCCGACGCAGCTTGTAACACAACTATGACCTTATGGGCCCGTTGAAGCAAGGCGCGGCTGCAGAAAGGCACGGCATGAAGGGGCTGCCGCCCGTTCATGCCTGCGTGTGCATCACGCTGGCGCCAACGCGTGCAGATGGCATTCCCCGGGCTCCGCGACGACGGCTTCAAAGCCGACGTGATCTTGCAGGCCGCAGCGAATGGGCGAGCGGCACGGCCTTCGATGCGAGGCTGCCAATGGTGAAGATCACAAACTGGCGCGACAGTGGTCGGGCCGAGGACGGCCGCCTCGGCAAGGCAGCAATTGCAAGGCCGCCATCAGGCGACCTTGTCTTCTTCCTCTT
>NZ_JAFATE010000167.1 GCF_019244115.1 Bradyrhizobium sp. | reverse complement strand
CGCAACAGACGGGACAGCATGGACGCCAAAGTCAGACCCACCGCGACCTTGACTCATATAGCGCATCGGGGGCTTTCAGACCACCCTTAAAGCGCCGCGGGAAGAGCTTTTTAGCTTCGTTTTTCCAGAGACTTAGCAGTCTGTTTACGTACTTCCGGGCAAGCCCGGAAATGGTCCCTACCAACCGCTCGCCAGCGCCCCCTTTTCGGGCCTTCAGGACGGGCCGAATACCACCTGATGCAGGATCCGTCCCGGCAACAGGGTGAACAGGCCGGCGACCACCAGCGCACCGAGAAACATGGAGATCATGATGCGCCTGTGCGTGCCGACCTGGTCGCGGTGCGCCTTCCGCACCGCGCGCGGAAGCATGACCAGCACGACGACGCGCGAGAGGCCCGCCTCGCAACTCCAGCTTGCGACGTCCTGGAACTATTTCTCAGAACGGGATGTCGTCATCCATGTCGCTGTTGCGCGCACCTGCCGCAACCGGGCGCCGTGGTGGCGCACTTGAGGGACCGCTGACGCCGAAATCGCCCGAGGGCTCATCCGCGAAGCCGCCGCCACCGCCTCCGCTGCGGCCATCGAGCATCGTCAGATTCGCATTAAAACCCTGCAGCACGACCTCGGTCGAATATTTCTCGACGCCGCTCTGGTCGGTCCATTTGCGGGTCTGCAACTGGCCCTCGATGTAGACCTTGGCGCCTTTCTTCAGATACTGCTCGGCCACCTTGGCGAGCCCTTCGCTGAAGATGACGACGCGATGCCACTCGGTCTTTTCCTTGCGCTCGCCGGTCGCCTTGTCGCGCCAGGTCTCCGACGTCGCCACGCTCAGATTGGCGATCGGCCGGCCATCCTGGGTCCGCCGGATCTCCGGATCCTTGCCGAGATTCCCGACCAGAATCACCTTGTTCACGCTTCCTGCCATCGCCACTCTCCGCACTTGAAATGACTTTTCGGCCGCCCGAATCGGGTCGTCGGCGGCAAAGTCCGGCTGGCCGAGGGCCGCCTTGCAAAAATCCTATACCCTGCCCGCCGCAACTCGCCGGCTCCGATCCGCGCTTATCCACATATAGCATCAGGGCGGGCAATGTTCCAGCTTTGTTCCGCATCACCCGCCATACCGCATGAACAATCCGTAAGGTTGTGGCATGTGACCCCGCGCGCGGAGCGCGTTTCGAAAACGGCACCCTCACAGGTCAAAAACCCGTGAAGTTCCATTATCTTATGTTAGCTCCACTTCCTCCGCGTGTGTTGCCGTTCGGAGACAATTTTGGGATCGTAATGAGGTATATTGATGCCTGAATTTGGATCGACGGGGCGGTCCCGTCCGAATTGAAGCGCTTCTGGGGACCAACGGAAGCGAAAAAGCCAAGCTGGAGATTGGGCAATGAAAAAGTTCTTATTGGGCTCTGCCGGTCTTGTTGCACTCGGCCTGTCGGCGCCCGCCTCTGCCGCGGATCTCGCGGCGCGCCCCTACACCAAGGCGCCCCCGCCTGTCGTCGCGGCCATCTATGACTGGAGCGGCTTCTACATCGGCGTGAACGGCGGCGGCGGTTCGGCGCATAAGTCCTGGGATTTTGTAGATCCGGCAACGGGTCTTCTGGTGGCGGAAGGATCCCATAACGCAACCGGCGCCACCGCCGGTGGTCAGATCGGCTATCGCTGGCAGGCGGCAAGTTGGGTGTTCGGCTTGGAAGCGCAGGGCAACTGGGCTGATTTCAGCGGCTCCAACATCAGTTTGTCGCAGGTCTCGGCCCTCACTGGGACCCCGACGCGCAACCGGTCGCGGATCGATGCATTCGGTCTGTTCACCGGCCAGATCGGCTACGCATGGAACAACGTGCTCCTTTACGTGAAGGGCGGCGGTGCTGTTGTGGGCGACAAATACGACGTCTTCGATGTGCCGACGGGCGCTCTGCTCGCGTCCGCGCGTGAAACGCGCTGGGGGAGTACTGTCGGTGCCGGTCTGGAGTTCGGCTTTTCGCCGAATTGGTCGGTTGGCGTCGAGTATGACCACCTGTTCATGGGCCGCCGTAACATCACCTTTACCGACGGCTTCACCGACCGCATTCGCCAGGACGCCGATATCGGCCTGGTCCGGCTCAACTATCGCTGGGGCGGACCGATGATGGCCAAGTACTGACCCCGGGGCAATCTGTAGGGAATAAAAGCGCTACATGCAAAAGGCCGGCCTCGTGGCGGCCTTTTGTCGACGCAATAGCGTGTCGAGCCACCTCGAAAGGCGCTTGCGGACCGCTGGGTTTCATTTCTGGAGCGGATGTTGCTTTTCGGTAACGGCAAGTTCCACGCCGGGAGGCTATAGATTTCAGCAATGATTGAGCGTTTGCAGTTGGGACGTGTGAACTGAGATCTACAGGCCGCGCTCCAGAATTTGGAACCGCGGAAAAGCTTAAGTGATGAAGAAGGTATTGCTTGGTGCTGTTGGACTGGTCGCGTTGGGCGTCGCGCCCGCGCGGCGCTGATCTGCCGGCCAGGGCCTACAGCAAGGCCCCTGCGGTGGTTTCCGCGATCTATGACTGGAGCGGTTTCTATCTCGGGCTCAATGCGGGCGGCGCGTCGAGCCATAATTGCTGGACCAACACCAACTCGCTCGGCCTCGCCACCATCCCGAACGCCGCGGAAGGCTGCCACAATGCCACCGGCGGCCTCGTCGGCGGGCAGCTCGGTTATCGCTGGCAGGCTGCCAACTGGGTTTTCGGCGTCGAGGCGAAGGGGGATTGGGCCAATCTGAAAGCCTCAAACCCATCGACTTTCATTGCAGGCACCACGAATCAGACGAAGGTGGACGCGGTCGGGCAGGTCACGGGCCAGCTCGGCTACGCCTGGAACACGGTGCTTTGGTACGTGAAGGGCGGCGCCGTGGTGACTGACAACAAGTATCAGGGCATCGCGACCGCCACCGCCGTCGTGACCGATCAGGCGACCGACACGCGCTGGGGCGGCGTCGTCGGCACCGGCGTCGAGGTGAGTTTTGCGCCGAACTGGTCGGTCGGCGTCGAATACGATCACATGTTCATGGGCAATCATAATGCAACGCTGAATACGACCGCACCGGCGCCCGGCGGCCTGTCGCGAATCGACGGCGTCAAGCAGGACGTCGACATGGGCTCGGTCCACGTCAATTACCGCTGGGGCGGCCCGGTCATCTCAAAATATTGATCGCGGCAAAAACGGCGAATTCGCCCCGAATTCGACAGGGTCGGCCTCGTGCCGGCCTTTTTTCGACACATCCGACAAATCTCCGGCGCCTTTCAGCCTCTGATGTTGCTCTTCGGTGACGGCATTGCAGCGCGAAGCAGACTATACGCGGCGCACAATCGTTGGCGTGGGAGCGCGTCGCGCCGTGCCAACGCAGAACGAGGATCGGAGAACCATAGAAGTGATGATGAAGAAGATTTTGCTGGGTAGCGTCGGTCTGGTCGTATTGAGCGTTGCGTCTGCGCAAGCTGCGGATTTGGCCGCGCGGCCCAGGGCCTACACCAAGGCGCCGGTGATGTCGCCGTTCTATGACTGGAGCGGCTTCTACATCGGTCTGAACGGCGGCGGCGGCTCCAGCCACAATTGCTGGAATCTCACCAACGTCAACGGCATCGCGACCGGCGGCGTGTCGGAAGGCTGCCATGACGCGACCGGCGCCGTCGTCGGCGGCCAGATCGGCTATCGCTGGCAGATGGCGAGTTGGGTGTTCGGCATCGAAGCGCAGGGCGATTGGGCGAATCTTAGCGGCTCGAACCTGAGCTCGCCTGCCGCGCTGACCGCAGCGGTCACCAACCAGACCAAGATCGATGCCTTCGGCCTGTTCACCGGCCAGATCGGCTACTCGTTCAACAACGTGCTGGTGTACGCGAAGGGCGGCGCCGCGGTGACCGACAGCAAGTACAGCGGCATCATCACCGCCAACGGCGCCGTGTTCGACCAGGTCACGCAGGCCCGCTGGGGCGGCGCGGTCGGTGCGGGCCTCGAAGTCGCCTTCGCACCGAACTGGTCGGTGGGCGTCGAGTACGATCACCTGTTCATGGGCAACAGCAGCATCAACTTCCCGGCCACCGCGCTTGCGAACACCCGCACCGACAACATCAAACAGGATGTCGACCTCGGCATGGTGCGCCTCAACTACCGTTTTGGCGGCCCGGTCGTCGCCAAGTACTGAAGTTCTGATTCGGGAGCCGACCGACGGATCGGCCAGCCCATCACAATCCGCGAAAGGCCGGCCCCTGCGCCGGCCTTTTTGTTGGCCAGGGATTGGCCGCAAGGCGGCGCTCCATGTGGCAGAATGTGTCCACTTTCGTCGCAACTGTGGCCGCCGGGTGACGGTATTTCGCAACCACGTGGGGTAAGTAGGTATTCGACCGCGCAAGCAGCCGCCCGGACATACCGGTCGGCTCAAGATTGAAACGAAGAGGAATTTGGGGACTGCAATGAAGAAAGTACTGCTGACGACCGTCGGCTTGGTTGCGTTGGGAATGACGCCGGCTCTCGCGGCTGATCTGCCGGCACGGGCTTACACCAAGGCGCCCGCCGTTGCGCCGCTTCCGACCTGGACCGGTTTCTACATCGGCGCCATGGGCGGCTGGGGCAAGGAGAATGCCGATAACGGGGCCATGAGCGGAGGCTTTGCCGGCGGCACGCTTGGATACAACTGGCAGACCGGCCCGGTCGTCTTCGGTGTCGAGGCCGACGCCGCCTGGTCGGACATCAAGGCGAACGCCGGCGTTCCCGGCTTCGTTACGGCGAGCGCCAAGATCCAGGATATGGGTACCGTTCGCGGCCGCATCGGCTACGCCTTCGACCAGGTTCTGGTGTATGGCACCGGCGGCTATGCCTGGGCAGATACGAAGCTCGGGGTGTCCGTGCTCGGAGTCTCCTTTTCCGACAGCAAGGTCCTCAGCGGCTGGACCGCTGGCGCCGGCATCGAGGCGATGTTTGCGCCCCATTGGTCGGTCAAGGGCGAGTATCTCTATCGCAGCTTCTCGGGCGGCACCTTTTTCTCCAACGTGATCGCCGGCGGCGTGTCGACGGGCACGCTCAACGTGAACAGCTTCCAGGTCGGCGTGAACTACCACTTCTGAGGTCTGGTTTCACCGACGTCAAACGACGAAAAGGCCGGCCTCGCGCCGGCCTTTTCGTTGTTGAATGCGCTCTGCTGACCGCTGCTGCCAGCCCGTCAACAAATCGTTGATGACCAGCCGGCCGCACTGGAAATATCGAATCGTTCTGCCTATGTTCGCAGGCTAAAACCCTCCGGATCAATCAGGCGCGGGCCGCCGCCGATGCGGCGCCTGATCAGCGAAATTCGACTGGGACGATCGACATGGATGAAGTGCTCAAGGCCAAGCAGCGCCAGCAGTCAGGAAATGCGAGCCTGCGCGCGATCACGATTCGCGGTGCGCGCGAGCACAATTTGAAAAACATCGACGTCGAGATTCCCCGCGACAAGCTGGTCGTGTTCACGGGGCTGTCCGGCTCCGGCAAATCCTCGCTCGCCTTCGACACGATCTATGCGGAGGGCCAGCGCCGCTACGTCGAATCGCTGTCGGCGTATGCGCGGCAGTTTCTGGAGATGATGCAGAAGCCGGACGTCGACCAGATCGACGGACTGTCGCCGGCGATCTCCATCGAGCAGAAGACGACGTCGAAGAATCCACGCTCTACCGTCGGCACCGTCACGGAGATCTACGACTACATGCGCCTGCTCTGGGCTCGCGTCGGCGTGCCCTATTCGCCCGCCACGGGGTTGCCGATCGAGAGCCAGACCGTGTCGCAGATGGTCGACCGCGTACTGGCGCTGGGCGAGGGCACGCGGCTCTATCTGCTCGCGCCGGTCGTGCGCGGCCGCAAGGGCGAGTACAAGAAGGAGCTCGCCGAGTATCTGAAAAAGGGTTTTCAGCGGGTCAAGATCGACGGCACCTTCTATGAGCTCGCCGAGGCGCCTGTTCTCGACAAGAAATTCCCGCATGACATCGATGTCGTGGTCGACCGCATCGTGGTGCGGCCTGACATTGGCCAGCGGCTCGCGGAGAGCTTTGAGACTGCGCTGAAGCTCGCCGAGGGACTCGCGGTGATCGAATATGCGGATGCGCCGGCGGCCTCCGCGCCTGCCGCCGACGAGAAGAAAAAGACCGCAAAGATCCACGATAAGAGCGGCCCCGAGCGCATCCTGTTTTCGGAAAAATTCGCCTGCCCGGTGTCCGGCTTCACGATTCCCGAGATCGAGCCGCGGCTGTTCTCCTTCAACAACCCCTATGGCGCCTGCCCGGAATGCGGTGGCCTCGGGGTCGAGCAGCATGTCGACGAGGATCTCGTGATTCCCGACAAGGAGCAGACCCTGAAGA
>NZ_JAFATE010000125.1 GCF_019244115.1 Bradyrhizobium sp. | reverse complement strand
ACGAAGCGCGCAAGCGCCGTGTCGGCTATGAATTGTCGCTGGTGCTGCAGGGCATGTGGCCGGTCTCCTGCGTCAACCCGGCGGTGCTGCAGAACACACAGCTGAAGCGCTGGCAGCCGGTCGGCATGGACCGCGGCCCGAACAGCTAACAGTTCTCCCCCTCCCCGTTTGACAGCCCGCGGGGGAGAGGTCATCAAGCGTGCCGGGGCCGATCAGCCCGCCGGGACCACGACCACGCCCTTGTCCTTCGGCCAGCGCACACGCCAGGCAAAGGCGATGTCCCTGGCTTCGCCGGGCTTGGCCTCAAAAGTCCATTCCAGTACGCCGCGTTTGTCGTTGACGTTGCTTGCGGTCGGCGGGGTCGTGGCGGGCAGCATCTCGACCTGGATTTCGTCGTTTTCGCTGACCGGCACCTGGTCCTGAATCGCAACGCGGATCGGGAAATCATGAGCGTTGCGAACGCTGGTTTTGAACGACCGTTCGTCGGTTTTCGATGTCGTCACGATCAGGCCGGTCGAGCCTTCGCTGCGCTTGACCACGCTGCGTTCGATCTTGACCTTGTCGTCGGCGCCGAACCCGAGATGCACCGTCTCATCCTTGCTCGCCGCATCCATCTTGCCGCGGCCGACGAAGGCGCCGTCGCGATAAATCGCAACCTGCCCCGGCAATAGCGGCGCGTCCTCGGTCTGCTTGAAACTCGCTTCGAGGAACGCGGTGGGATCGATCACGGGCGCGGCGCGGATGGCAAGATCCGGCGCGATCTGGGCCGAGGAAATGCGCAGGCTCTTGGCGCCCTCGCTCGCACCGAGGCTGACGCGCCCGGGAATGTTGAAGGTCACCTGGAAGCCCGAGACATCGGCGGCGGCCTGCTGCTCGTCGGCGCGCTGCGCCGGCGCCGCCGACGGCATTGCCGCCGATGAGGGAGCCGCCGGAGCAAGCTCCATGTGCCGCGACCGCTTGTCCATCTCCACCGGGGAAAAAGCGTCCGCCTTTTTCGGCAGCGGCGGCGGCGGATATTGCGCAATCAGCGACCCCAGCTCGGGCGCGCTGCCGCCGCGCCCGACGCGAACCGTAGAGACGGCAAGCGCGACATTGATCCAGTCTTCGCCGGTCGACTGCGTGATCTCGGCGCGGCGCACCAGTTCCAGCGCAGCCTTGCGGTCCCTGCTTCCGCTATCGAGCCGCGCATCGTAGAGCGGCGTCCAGCTGGCATGGCTCACCGCATAGGTCACCCGCAGGGTGGCCCGGGTTGCCTCCGTGGACGCAAGTTCGATGCGGACCTCGAGCTTGCTTGGCGGCTTGGCGGCACGATCCTGCTGAAGCCGCGCGATCTCGCGTTCGATCTCGCGCTGCTTGCGCTCCGCATCGCGGATCACTGTGTCCGCGGCAGCGACTTCCTCGCCGACTGCCGAAAAGGCCGCGCGCCATTCGGCGAGCGGACGCGCCTCGCCCTTTTCGCCGAGACCGGCGGGCGAGGCATCGGCAAAACGCTCGGCGAATTTGCGCCTCGCGGTGGCGGATGCGATCGCCCCATCGAGATCGGCGCGCGCGTCTTTCAGCGCTTCGATCTTCTTGTCGAGCTCCGGCAGGTCCACCGGCGGTGCGGCCCGCGGCGGTCGTGCATCGATCGCGCCGATCGCGAGTTTTGTTCCGGCCTCTCCCTCCACGCGCAATGAGGACTTGTCCAAGGCAAGTGGAAAATCTTTCGCTACGACGGTGGTGTCGCCCGCGGGAAGGTCGAGCGTGACGACTCGCGTGATGCTCGCCCCGTCCGGGAAGACCGTGACCGCATCGATTGCTGAGGCCGTATTCAGGTCGGCCGCCTGGACCCGCGTCGCGGGCGACACCGCGGCGCCAAGCACCAGACACGTCGTGACAAGATAGTTTCCCATTCGCATAACAATGCTCCCAACTATGCGCGCACGATCGCCCGCACCCGCGCGACCGAACCCCGCCCCATCCAGACTGAGACGCTGGGACGAAGGATCAGGTTCGATCGAAATGTTGGAAAAGCAGTGCGACCGCGACATGCGATGCCAGTGACGCCGTGGGATCGCACTCGGATTCCGTTCATCTTCGTAAGCTACATGAACGGATGGCCCTGTTTCCTCTCCCGCTTCGGGGAGAGGAAAGGAAAATGATCGGCAGTTGGGCGCTTAGAACGCCAGCGCCTTGGCCTGCTTGACCTGCGGCAGGGCTTGCACCTTGGCGAGCACCTCAGCGGGCACGACGCCGTCGACTTCGACCAGCGCGATGGCGTCCCCACCCTGCTTGACCCGGCCGAGATGGAAGGTCGCGATATTGATCTTTGCATCACCCAACAGGCCCGCGAACTTGCCGATGAAGCCGGGCTTGTCCTCGTTGGTGACGTAGATCATCGACTTGCCGAATTCGGCATCGACACGGATGCCCTTGATGTCGACGAGGCGCGGCTTGCCGTCGTGATAGACGGTGCCCGACACCGAGCGCTCCTGCCGCTCGGTCGCCACAGTGACCGTGATCAAGCTTTCATAATCGCTTTGCGCCGCGCGCACGACCTCGTCGACCACCATGCCGCGCTCCTTGGCGACAACAGGCGCGGAGACGACGTTGACCTCGCCCAGCATCGGCCGCAGCAGGCCCGACAGCACCGCCGAGGTCAGCGCCTTGATCTTCATCTCCGCGACATGGCCCTCATAGGTGATCTGAACTTTCAGGATTCCGGTCTCGGTGAGCTGGCCGGCAAAGGAGCCGAGCTTTTCCGCGAGTTCGATGAATGGCTTCAGCTTCGGCGCCTCTTCCGCCGTGATCGAGGGAAAGTTGATGGCGTTGGAGATGGCGCCGGACAGCAGATAATCCGACATCTGCTCGGCGACCTGCAGCGCCACATTTTCCTGCGCCTCGGTGGTAGAGGCGCCGAGATGCGGGGTGCAGATCACGTTGGGATGGCCGAACAGCACGTTCTTGGTGGCCGGCTCCTCGACGAACACGTCGAAGGCCGCGCCGGCGACATGCTTGGCATTAAGCGCATCGAGCAGCGCCTGCTCGTCGACCAGGCCGCCGCGGGCGCAATTGATGAGGCGCACGCCCTTCTTCATCTTGGCGAGTGCTGTCGCGTCGATGATGTTCCGCGTCTTGTCGGTGAGCGGGGTATGCAGCGTGATGAAATCCGCACGCCTGAACAATTCGTCGAGCTCAACCTTCTCGACTCCGAGATCCCTTGCGCGCTCCGGCGACAGGAAGGGATCATAGCCGATCACCCTCATCTTCAGGCCTTGGGCACGATCGGCGACGATCGAGCCGATATTGCCGCAGCCGATCACGCCAAGCGTCTTGCCGGTGATCTCGACGCCCATGAAGCGGTTCTTCTCCCATTTGCCGGCTTGGGTCGAGGCGTCCGCCTGCGGAATCTCGCGCGCCAGTGCCAGCATCAGGGTGATGGCGTGCTCGGCGGTCGTGATCGAATTGCCGAACGGCGTGTTCATCACAATGATGCCCTTCGCGGTCGCGGCAGGAATCTCGACATTGTCGACGCCGATGCCGGCCCGGCCGATCACCTTCAGCCGCTTCGCCTTCTCAATGATCTTGGCGGTCGCTTTGGTGGCGGAACGGATCGCAAGCCCGTCATAATCGCCGATGATCTCGGCGAGCTTGTCCTTGTCCTTGCCGAGATTGGGCTGGAAATCGACCTCGACGCCGCGGTCCTTGAAGATCTGGACGGCGGCGGGCGACAGCGCATCGGAGATGAGAACCTTTGGTTTGGTCATTGTGAGTTCCTCCACCCTCCCTTGCACGGGGAGGGACGGCGCCAAGCGCCGGAGTGGGGGTGAAGTGATCATTGTGGACTAGATCGGACGCCGGACTGGAACGACGTTCGCTCCAGCCCGACACGCAGGATTGATCGACTCTCGCTCGAGGGAAGGCGAAGAGTTACGCAGCCTTCGGAAGTTGCGCCTTGGTCTCGACAAACGCCCAGTCGATCCACTGTGTCAGCAGTTCGATGTCCCTGGCCTCGACGGTCGCGCCGCACCAGATCCGCAGGCCCGCGGGCGCATCGCGGTAGTGCGCGAAGTCAAAGCCCGCGCCTTCCTTCTCCACGAGCGCCACCAGCTTCTTGCAGAAATCCGCCTGCGCGTCAGCGGACAGCGAGGTGATCGCGGGATCCGTGATCTTGAGGCACACCGACGTGTTCGAGCGGATCGCGGGATCGCTGGCGAGGAACTCGATCCACGGCGTCCTCGCCTTCCAGTCGGCGAGCACTTTTGTGTTGGCGTCGGCACGCGCGATCAGCGCCTTCAACCCGCCGATCGATTTGCCCCAGTTCAGCGCGTCGAGATAATCCTCGACGCACAGCATCGAGGGCGTGTTGATGGTCTCGCCGACGAAGATGCCTTCGTTGAGCTTGCCGCCCTTGGTCATGCGAAAAATCTTTGGCAGCGGCCAGGCTGGCTTGTAGGTCTCGAGCCGCTCGACGGCACGCGGCGAGAGAATCAGCATGCCGTGCGCGGCTTCGCCGCCCAGCGCCTTCTGCCAGGAGAACGTGACCACGTCGAGCTTCGACCAGTCGAGCGCCTGGGCAAAGGCTGCCGAGGTCGCGTCGCAGATCGTCAAGCCCTCGCGGGTCGCGCTGATCCAGTCGGCGTTGGGCACGCGCACGCCCGAGGTCGTGCCGTTCCAGGTGAAGACGATGTCGCTGTTCGGATCGACCTTGGCAAGGTCGGGGATTTCACCGTAAGCCGCGTTCAGCTTGGTGACGTCCTTGAGCTTCAATTCCTTGACGATGTCGCTGACCCAGCCTTCGCCGAAGGATTCCCAAGCCAGCGTCGTGACCGGGCGCGCACCAAGCAGCGACCACAGCGCCATTTCGACCGCGCCGGTGTCCGACGCCGGCACGATGCCGATGCGGTAATCGGTCGGGACGCCGAGCACTTCGCGCGTCAAATCGATCGCGAGCTTCAGCTTGGCCTTGCCGACCTTCGCGCGATGCGAGCGGCCGAGGGCTGCGTCTTTAAGATTTTGGGCATTCCAGCCGGGGCGCTTGGCGCAGGGGCCGGAGGAGAAATGCGGCACAATGGGCCGCCGAGCGGGCTTCGCCACAGTCATGATCTATCCTTCCAGATAGCAAGCCTCCCGTTGGGGGGAGGTGTCCCGCCGCGGTGCATAAGGGAATCGGCGCATCACGTCAAGACGCTTCCGCGGCCTTGCATGCGGACACGACCTCCGGACAAACACGTAAGCGTGCGTTCGGCACGATGCCTATTCCGGTGCAGCCCCGATCGGCGTGCCGCCGCCCGGGCGATGCAGATAGGTCATCGAGACGAAGGCGCCGATCCATGAGCCGATCGCCGCGAAGGCCACATAGACCCAGTTCTCGGTATAGCTGATCACCGCAAAGGACGAGAGCAGGTACCAGATGCTGCTCCATGTCGCCGCCGGGACGCGCTTTCGCGCCACCACCGCCGAGGTAAACATCACGTAAACGGCGTCGGTCGCGGCCGTCGCCACCACAACGGCGATCGCGGTCAGAGGATTGAGGGCCGACATGGCTGTTCTCCCTGCATTGCCGCGCAGGTCAGGTTCAGAACCGGATCGTCATCCCGACATGGCTGCGTTGGAAGCCGAGACGCGCGTAGAAGCGCTGCGCATCGACGCGGGTCTGATGCGTCAACAGTTCGACGAGCTTGCAATTCCTGGCTCGCGCCTCGCCGATCGCCCATTGCACGAGCTGTTCGCCGATGCCGCGACTGCGCCGGGCAGAGGCGACGCGCACGTCCTCGATCAGCGCGCGCGAGGCACCTTGCGAGCTGAGGCCCGGCAGGATGCAGAGCTGGAGGCAGCCGACGACGGTGCCTTGCTCTTCCGCGACGACGAGCGCGAGATTGGGGTCGCGATCGACCCGGTCGAACGCGTCGAAATACGATGCAGGCAACGGATCCTCGATCCGCTCGCGCGCGCGGCCGAGTGCATCATCCGCCAGCATGCCGACGATCGCGCCGACATCGTCGCGGCGGGCACGGCGAATGGAAATCGAAATCGTCATGATCTCTTCGTCCCGCTCAATGCGTCGGCGGCAGCCCAAGATGCGCTTCGACGTCGGTGATCCAACGCTGAACCGAGGGGTAGCGGCCGAGCTCAAAGCCGCCCTCATGCGCCAGGCGCGTATAGGCGAGCAGCGCAATATCCGCCAGCGAGAAGGTATCGACCAGGAATCGCGCGGCTTGCAGGCGACGCTCCATGTGATCGAGGGCAAGATAGCCACGCCGGACCTTCTCGGGATCGAGCTCGGAGCGATCCTTGCCGAGATATACGAGGTGAAAGCGGCACACGGCGACATAGGGCTCATGGCTGTACTGCTCCCAGAACAGCCACTCATCCATTTTGGCGGCGGCAAAGGCATCCTGCGGAATGAGATCGCTGTCACGTCCCAGATAGCGGATGATCGCGGCGGACTGCGCGAGCGCGCGGCCGCCGTCGAGCACGACCGTCGGCACCTGGCCCCAGGGATTGAACTCGAGGAATTCGGGGGTGCGGCTTTCCCCCTTCATGATGTCGATGTCGATCCAGGTGTAGGGAAGCGCGAGACGATCGCACACCCACTTCACCTTGAGGCAGTTGCCGGAATTGTTGTCGCCATAGATTTTCATTTGCCCGCTCCCGTTTGAGGCGAGCGACAGAGCAACAGGCACGGCCGCTTATGTCAACCGGCGTGCCTGGATGGCTTCGATTGCGGTTGGATCAGAACTTGTAGCCGAGACCGACGCGCACGGTATTGATGCTGGTGTCGATGGTCGACGTGAAGCGAACGTATTCCCACTCAGCCCGCATGAACAGGCAGGAGACGAGCATGACATCCATGCCGAGGCCCGCGGAATAGCCGTAGATCAGATGACTGTTCTGGGTGTCGGTCGCGCTGACGTCGAACGGCACGTTCTGGAAGCCGGGCGCGGCATTCACATTCACCTGGTTCCCGAAGATATGCGCGGTCCTGACGATATCCGCCTGCCCGAGCGCGACACCGCCGAACATGTAGGGTAGAAACGAACCGAACGCGTAGCCGGCGCGGGCGCGGATCGTCCCCATGTCCGAGATCGCCATTTTCGCCGTGCCCTGGTAGGTCACATCGTCGGTATAGCCGGAGCTCAGCGTGAAGAACCGCGTCATGCTGTCGGTCTGCGTGCCGCCGAATTTGCCGTGCATGTAGTTGAACTCGCCGCTGAGGACGACGTCATCCCACTGGCCGTTGTAACCGAAGAAGGCGCCAAAACCGTTGCCGTGCGCCGAGACCTTGCCCATGATCGGCCAGGTCGAAACCTGCTGCTCCGATTCCATTTCGAGGCCGCTCATCAGGTGAGCCGCGACCGTCTGCGTCGAACCTTTGAAGTTCATGTCGGAGGTGCCGTAGCCGGCCTGGCCGCCGACATAAAAGCCCGACCAATTCACCGTCGAGGTCGTCAGGCCTTCGGTGACGCTGCCGCGAAGAATGGGAAGGTCGGAGAGGTCGGCAGCCCGCGCTCCGGACACCGCTCCAAGCATCATCGCCGCCACCACAACTCCACGCATCGCAACGCTCCAATCGAACACGTTCCACTTCTGCGCCAATCATCGCCCGTTAACCTTAACCAATGGTTGTCGCGACGCCTTGATCGGCGGCTTCTTTCGATGCGTGCCGCGGAATCCGTGCGCGCAAACGAAAACGGCGCGGGAAACACCCGCGCCGTCAACGATGGTCAAGCGATCAGCGGCCCGCCTTTGGCTAGCCCTTGCGGATCAGGGGCGGCGGCGGCGCATAGACCGGCGTGTTGTCGAGATTCCAGCGGACGCCAAGCTTCAGATCGTGCGAGGTGATGTCGTGCATCGTCCACGGGAATTGCGCCGTGGTGGTGCCGGCGAAGTTCGAGTTCGTGCCGGTCGTCGCATCGCCGAGGTTCATGTAGCTGTAGCCGAGCTCGACCGTCGCGTTCGGGGTGACCTTGTAGCCGAGACCTGCGTGTACCGCCCAGGCGAAGTTCCACTTGCCCGCATCAGTGGCGTAGACGAAGCTCACGGGCCGCGCCACGCCAAAGGTGTTGCCGAAGCCATCGTCGCGGAAATCGTGAATGCGGTTGTAGGACGCGCCGACGCCCGCGCCGATATAGGGCGTGATGCACCACCAGGTGCCGAGATCGACATAGCCGTTGAGCATGACGACCGTCTCCGACTTCGCGCCGGTGTAGTTGTCGACCAACGCGGAACCGGCGAAGACATTGGTGAACTGCGAGCCGTGGAAGTTGGCGCGGCCGCGATACTGACCGGTGACGTCGGCCCGGAACCAGTTGTTGAACTGATAGCCGACACCGATGTCGAACAGCGGCGAGCTGTCGAAGCCGACGCCGGTCTGCGTGAAGAGCACGGCATTCGGATCGGGGTTGTTGAGCGACTTGATGCTCTGGTTGGTCATGCCGACGTCGCCGCGCAGATACCAGCCGCTGAATTCCTGCGGCGGCGGCGGTGCATAGGCCGGCGGCGGCATGATCGGCATGTCGGCAGCAAATGTGGCCGTCGACCACAGAGACAACGTTCCGGCAATCAATAAACAAACTCTACGCATTTGGCTTCGCCCTCTTTGCCCGTGATGCGGGCTTTTCGAAAGCCTCACATCGAAACCTCAGGCCGAACGATCTCATCAAATGCTTAAACGGCACTTAACCCTAATTATTAAGGTTGATTTTCTCTGAGCGTTCGCTGGATCGGATCAGACAAGAGCTGATTACCATTGCTAACAATGTGTTGACGATGCGTCAGCGTGCGTGGCGCGGCATCTTCGGCAGGAAGACCGCAAGCAAGCCGATCGCCGGCAGGAAGGCGCAGACCTGGTAGACGAAGGCGATCGAGGTGTGGTCGGCGAGCTTGCCGAGCACCGCGGCCCCCAAGCCGCCGATGCCGAAGGCCACGCCGAAGAACACGCCGGAGATCATGCCGAAGCGGTGCGGCACCAGCTCCTGCGCGAACACGATGATCGACGACGTCGTCGACGAGATGATGAGCCCGATGAAGACGGTAAGCACCGCGCTCATGACGAGGCCCGCATGGGGCAGCGCCAGCGTGAACGGCAGCGCGCCGAGGATCGAGAACCAGATGACGATCTTGCGGCCGAACCGGTCGCCCAGCGGACCGCCGAGGAAGGCGCCGACCGCATTGGCAGCGAGGAAGACGAACAGATAGGCCTGCGCAGCCTGGGTCGAGACGCCGAACTTGTCGATCAGATAGAAGATGTAATAGCTCGACAGGCTCGACACGTAGAGCTGCTTTGAGAACAGCAGGACGACCAGCACCGAGAGCGCGACCGTGACGCGGCGCGAACTCGGCGCATCCGGATGCGGCTCGATCCGCACCATCGTCCTGGTTGCGATCTGCGGCCTGTACCACATCCCGATCCGCCACAGGATGATGATGGCGAGGAAGGCGATTGACGAGAACCAGGCGATGCTGCCCTGCCCGAACGGCACGACGATCAAGGCCGCCAGCACCGGTCCCATCGAGGTGCCAAAGCTGCCGCCGAGCTGGAACACCGATTGCGCAAAACCGTAGCGGCCGCCGGAGGCGAGCCGGGCGATCCGCGCCGATTCCGGATGAAACACCGCAGACCCAAGGCCGACCAGCGCGGCCGCGATGAGGATCACCAGATATTGCTGCGCGACGCTGAGCAGCAACGGTCCGAAGAAGGTCGACGACATCCCGATCGCGAGCGAAAACGGCTGTGCCTTCTTGTCGGTGAAATGTCCGACCACCGGCTGCAGCAGCGAAGCGGTGAACTGGAAGGCCAGCGTGATCAGCCCGATCTGCGCAAAATCGAGCGCATAATTGTCCTTCAGGATCGGATAGACGGAGGCGATCAGCGACTGCATGGTGTCGTTGAGGAAATGCGAGACGCTGATGGCGGCGAGCACGATATAGGCAGGTCCCGTCACGCCGGCCGCGCGCGGCCCTACCTCCGGTGCGACGACCGGCGTGGCCAAGACCTCTTCCGAGACTGCGACGGGCTTGTTCAAGGATGCACTTCCGCAGGAATCGCTGACCGTGAAATCTGTCCTACGGGAGCTCTGCCGTCCTGACCACTGCGGCCAGCCGATGGCAGCGATGCACCTCGCCCTGCATGGCGGCTCGAGGTCGGCGCCTCACGCCGCCGCGGCCTGGCCGAGCGCCGAGACGATGTGATCGACCACCTCCTCGACCAGGATGCGGTCGTCGCCCTCGCCCATCACGCGGATCACGGGCTCGGTGCCGGAGGAGCGGACCAGCAGCCGGCCATGTCCGTTGAGCCGTTGCTCGCCGGTTTCGATCGCCGACTTTACCTCGGCATCGTCGAGTGGCTTGCCGCTGCGATAGCGCACGTTCTTCAAAATCTGCGGCAGCGGATCAAAACGGTGGCAGACCTCCGACACGGGCCGACGGAGCTTCTGCACGACCGCGAGCACCTGAAGCGCGGCGACAAAACCGTCGCCGGTGGTCGCATAGTCCGACAGGATGATATGGACCGACCGCCCGCCACCGAGATTGTAGCCATCGGCGAGCATGCGCTCGAGTACATAGCGGTCGCCGACCGGCGTGCGCACGAGGTCGAGGCCCTGCCCTTTCAGGTAACGCTCCAGGCCCAGATTCGACATCACGGTCGCGACGATGCCGGGCCGCTTCAGCCGTCCGTCTTCCTTGAAACTCTGCGCGATCACGGCGAGCAGCTGGTCGCCATCGACCAGATGGCCGCGCTCGTCGACCAGGATGACGCGATCAGCATCGCCATCGAGCGCAATCCCGATGTCGGCGCGCATCTCGCGCACCTTGCGGCACAGCGCCTCCGGCGCGGTCGAGCCGCATTCCTTGTTGATGTTGAAGCCGTCGGGATCGACGCCGATCGCGATCACATCGGCGCCGAGCTCCCACAGCGCTTCAGGCACCACCTTGTAGGCCGCGCCATTGGCGCAATCGACCACGACGCGCAGGCCATCGAGGGAGAGATCGCGCGGCAGCGTGCGTTTGGCGAATTCGATGTAGCGGTCGTGAACGCCGTCGATGCGGCGGGCGCGGCCGAGGCTTGCGCTCTGCGCCAGGCGCTTCTCCAGCGACTCATCGAGCAGCTGCTCGATCTGCCTCTCGACATCATCGGAGAGCTTGAAGCCCTGCGGGCCGAACAGTTTGATGCCGTTGTCCTCGAACAGATTATGCGAGGCGGAGATCATCACGCCGAGATCGGCGCGCATCGACTTGGTCAGCATGGCAACCGCCGGCGTCGGCATCGGGCCGACCAGCAGCACGTCCATGCCGACCGAGGTAAAGCCGGCCACCATCGCATATTCGATCATGTAGCCGGACAGCCGCGTATCCTTGCCGATCACGACCCGGTGGCGATGGTCGCCGCGCTGGAACACCAGGCCCGCGGCCTGGCCGACCTTGAGCGCGAGCTCCGGCGTAATCAGGCCGTTGGCGCGCCCACGAATCCCGTCCGTTCCAAAATAGTTGCGGCTCATGTCACCCCCAGCAAAGCCCCTTCAAGCGACGGACCAACCGGCGGCCCGCGTTGAACGTTCCTTCAACCGCCGCCTGTGCCGATTTCAACCTCGAATAGACCGGCGCGTCGGCTGTTATAATAGGATCACCGCTAACATGGCTTCAAAAAATATGATGAATCATTACCGCCGTCGCCTGCCATGCGGCACATAACCCTTTGTGATTACTCGTGTTTAAAACGGAGACCCGCGGTCAATCTTTGCGGTGGACCGCCTTGTCACCCTTCGATGGCGGTGGCTGGGTGAGGTTCGGCGGGTCGGATGCAGGAAAGCTCTCCTCCAGCCCCTGGTCGAGCGCCGAATCGACTTGGCGCTTCTTGTCGTCTTTCTCGTCCTTGGACTTGGAACCGGATCCGGCCATGCCAACCTCCTCAAAGGGGATGCGCCGGTTCCACCGCTTTGGGCGGCCGGCTCAATCGTGCTATCTGCACAACAACGACGACAACAGCCGTGAACGCGAGAAGGGTGGGAACCGTTCCATGAAGCACATCACCTGCATCGAGGACTTGCGCGCGCTGCACAAGCGCCGCGTGCCCCGGGCGTTTTTCGATTATGCCGACCGCGGCTCCTACGCGGAGGAGACGCTGCAGGCCAACAGCTCTGACCTCAAGAAGATCAGGTTCCGCCAGCGCATCCTGGTCGATGTCAGTAAGCGCGATCCTTCGACGACGATTTTGGGCGAGCCCGCGGCGCTCCCCCTGATCCTCGCCCCTGTGGGCCTTCTTGGCATGCAGCATGGCGACGGCGAGATTCACGCCTGCCGCGCCGCGCAGGCCGCCGGCATCCCGTTCACGCAGAGCACGATGTCGATCTGCTCGATCGAGGACATCGCGGCCAGTGTCGAAAAGCCGTTCTGGTTCCAGCTCTACGTGATGAAGGACCGCGGCTTCATCAAGTCGCTGATCGAGCGCGCCATTGCGGCCAAGTGCAGCGCGCTGGTTCTGACCGTCGACCTGCAGGTGATCGGCCAGCGCCACGCCGACATCAAGAACGGCATGACGGTGCCGCCGGAATGGTCGCTGGGAAAACTGATCGATTTCGCCACCAGGCCGGCCTGGGTTTCCGGCGTGCTGCAAGGCAAGCGCCGCACCTTCGGCAACCTAATGGGGCACCTCAAGGGCACCGATGACATCACCGCGCTGTCGACCTGGATCGGCACGCAGTTCGACACCTCGCTGAACTGGAAGGACGTCGACTGGATCCGCTCGATCTGGCCCGGCAAGCTGATCCTGAAGGGCATTTTGGACGTCGAGGACGCGGAGATCGCTGCGAAAACCGGCGCGCAGGCGATCGTGGTGTCCAATCACGGCGGACGGCAGCTCGACGGCGCGCCCTCCACGATCGCGGTGCTGCCCGAGATCGTCGACAGCGTCGGCTCCCACCTGGAGGTGATGTTCGACGGCGGCATCCGCTCCGGCCAGGACGTGATGCGCGCGCTCGCACTCGGCGCAAAATCCTGCATGATCGGCCGCGCCTATGCCTACGGCGTCGGCGCCGGCGGCCAAGCCGGCGTCGCCAAGGCGATCGACATCATCAAGAACGAGCTTTTGACGACCATGGGCCTGTGCGGCGTCAACACCATTGCGGAGATCGATGAAAAGGTGATCGCGGATTAGCAGGGTTGGCGGAGTGAGCATCCGCTCCCTCCGATGTCGTCGCCCGGCTTGTCCGGGCGACCCAGTATTCCAGAGGCGGCTGTGCTTGAGCCGATGGGCCGCGGCGTACTGGATCGTCCGGTCAAGCCGGACGATGGCGAAGAACATAACGGGGCATTTTCACCAGACGCGCTTGAGCGTTTCTCCGACATATTGCGCACGCGCTATTTTCGTCTGCCGATGACCACATGCGTGGCATCGGACGTCGCTACATGCTCGGTGCAGACATAACCGAGCGCAGAAAGATCCAGACCTTCGAACAGATGCTCGCCGGCGCCGAGCAGGATCGGCGCCATCGCAAGATGCATCTCATCGACCAGTCCTGCGCGCAGATATTGCCGCAGCGTGGCGACGCCGCCGCCGAGCCGCACGTCCTTTCCATTCGCTGCCTCGGCGGCGCGTCCAAGGATCTCGTGAACACTGCCGGTCACGAAGTGAAAGGTCGTGCCGCCCTCCATCATCAGCGGGGCGCGCGGATAATGGGTCAGCACGAACACCGGAACGTGATACGGCGGATTGTCGCCCCACCAGCCCTTCCAGCCATCGTCCGGCCACGGGCCGCGGCTCGGAGTGAACATGTTTCGCCCGAGAATCCAGGCGCCGATATTGTCGAACCCACGCGCGGCAAAAGCATCATCAGGGCCTGTTGTGCCACCCTCCTTGCCGAACATGGCCTGAAAGGTGCGGGTCGGAAACGCCCAT
>NZ_JAFATE010000103.1 GCF_019244115.1 Bradyrhizobium sp. | reverse complement strand
TTTTGGCGGCGATCCGGCAGCGGACTTGGTGCGGATGCGCAAGGAGCCGCCTTTTGGATGGTCGATTTCGAACGCATTGGTCTTTCGCACCAGATCGCTCAGCTTGCGAAAGCCGAAAGTTCGGGGGTCGAAGTCGGAAGCGAGATTGGCCAGCTGCTTTCCAACTTCCCCCAATGCCACCCACCCGTCTTCGGTTTCCATCTGCGTGATGACTCTCATGATGATCGGCGTGGCTGCGCTGGGAGGCTGAAGGGGCTTTGACGCAGAGCCGGCATCCTGGCTGTTCGCGGCGCCGGTCAGCAGGTTCTCCGTGTACACGAACCTTCGGCAGGCCTGCCGAAAACTCTCCGGGGTCTTCTGCTCACCGAACCCGAAGACATCGACGCCCTGCTCGCGGATCCGGGCGGCAAGCCGCGTGAAATCGCTGTCCGAGGACACCAGACAGAAACCATCGAATCGACCGCTGTGAAGCAGGTCCATCGCATCGATGACCAGCGTGATGTCGGATGCATTCTTTCCGGTGGTGTAGGCAAACTGCTGTTGAGGGATGATGGCGTGCTTCGATAGCGTATCGGCCCAGCCCTTCGATCGCGGATTGGAGAAGTCGCCGTAGATGCGGCGAACGCTCGCCTCTCCTATCTTCGCAATCTCCTCGAACAGGCCATCCGCGATCTTCGCGGAAGCATTGTCCGCATCAATCAGAACAGCGAGACGAGGCGAACGGGGTTCGGACGGCATGACGTATTCCCAAGATGGATGCTGATGAAACCTGCCAGAACTGGGAGACCTGGATCACGTTCTTCCATTGGCGCAGAGCTCATGCAGAGCCGACATGATTGGGCGCACAAGTCAACTGGCAGAGCACCGAAAAGCCTCGCTTTTCGGAAGGCGTGCACCTGCACGATGAGGTTTCCATGGATACGCAGCGACAGGCGAGACCCCGGCGCATGGCTCAGTGGGAGAGCGTTCCCTTCACACGGAGAGGTCCAAGGTTCGATCCCTTGTGCGCCCACCATGTTTCGCGAGCTGCACCGGACAAGGCCCCCCTATCCTGGCGAAGCGGCAGACTGCCGCGGCCCCAGTCTTGCCCGAAGCGGGTTTGGACCTATCTTACTTTCGGCTTACCGTGGATAACCGAATGGCTGCCGGCAAGCCGACAACAATCGTCTCGACCAAGGGTCGGGTCATCCTGCCGAAGGCGATCCGTGAGGAACGCCGCTGGCTGGCGGGTACACGGCTCACGATCGAGAGCACACCGGACGGGGTGCTTCTAAGACCATCCTCGCCGTTCCCGGCGGCCAAGCCGGCGGACGTCTTCGCGTCGCTGCCTTATCAAGGCAAGCCAAAGAGCATAGAAGAGATGGAAGCAGGCATCGCCGCGGAGGGGCGGCGACGTCATGCTCGCGATTGATACCAACCTGGTCGGGCGATCATCCCCAGCAATGGGCGAGAGCCAAAGCCGTCATCGACGGACTTCCACCGATGCTCGCAGGCCGCCTCCGCTCGCCGCAGTTGGGCGACTGTTGCCGCGCACGTGAGGCGAACTCGCACTGCGCGCGCCGGCGCTGAAAACGCCGATCCGCAGGCCGGGCGTTACCCCGGCGGCTATCCCCCAGGCCGGCCGGCGCGCGGCGCCGGCCGATCGTTGGCGCGGCTTCAGGGTGGCTTCACCAGGAGCGCAAGACGCTCCTCTGCGGATCGATCAACGTAGCACATCGCAAGCGCTTCCGGCACTTTCCAAAGCATCGCGGCTTTCGGGCTTGCGCCTATCTCACCAGTCCGCCCCGGTCCTCCCCAGCTTCCGGTTTCCCTCGACGCTCAGATGAACACGGTCAGGCATGCCTCGCTCCCTGTTGATGGACAGGTAGATCGGCATCACGTCGATGACCTTAATGCCCCGGGCCGCCAGCTTGCTCGTGGCCGCAATGTTCGCAGCGGGATCATTGTTGACGATGTTGGTCTGCCCTCGATGGTTGTCGTTGCAGGCATTGACGCACAGGAGGACGATCTTCGTTCCATCGGGAACGTCGCTGTTAACACGTTCAAGCACCCCTAAAGTGGTATCTCCCCAGCTGCGAAGCGGCGTGCCACCTGCATAAACGGGTGTGAGGGCGTATCCGGATAGACCAGCTTGAGCGTATGTTCGGCGGCACATGCACCCTGCCCCTGCACGATGAATGGCATTGCCACCGCTGCAGTAACCAATTGCCGCCTGTTCATCAGCGTTTCCTCCCAGGATGTGATAAATTTCTGTTCTTCGCTCCGGTGTCGCATCGCGGCGACTTCGGCATCGCCGCGAGCCTGCTCCTGCTTGGCTGGTGCCCTAAATACTCGCCCATCTTTGCCGAGTCTCCTGGACCGGCAGTAATCCTGAAAGAGCGCAGTCGTCGCGTCCAGATGGGCTGACGGCATAACGGAAATATCAGCGTCTATCTGGCTGCGGTTGGCTTCGCTGCACGAGGATTTCTCGCAACTCACGTGAGAGGTTCTCGAACAGTAAGAATAACGAGGAAGGTCAGCAGCGATGCGCCCGCCATCGCGAGAAAGACCCAGTCCCAGCCGAATCGATCCAGAATAAAACCGGCCGCAAGCGGGGCACAGGCGCCGCCGATCTGCCCCCCCGTATTCACGATCGCACTGACAACCGGAAAGGTCTCGCGGCTGGCCAGCGCCATCGGATAGGCCATGTAGGCCGAGAAACCGAAGCTGAAAAGAAGGCCAGTTACGAACAGCAGCGCAGCAAATGCGATCGATTCCGATGGCGAATTGATCAGCGCATACATCGTGAGTGCGGTGGCCACAGCAGAAAATATCATGCCGGGCTTGCGGCGCCTGTCGAACCAGCGGTCGGAGGCATATCCGCCGATCAGATTGCCGAGCACGGCTCCGATCCACGGAGCAGCCGCAACGAGTCCACTTCCTGCGACCGAGAATTTCTTGACGGTGATGAGGTAGGTTGGGATCCAGGCCAGCATGTAGTTGGAGATGCCGAGTTGGAAAGCATACCCCAGCGAGCAGCCCCAGATGTCCCAGGATCCGAAGATTTTCGCCCTCGTGTCGAGCGTTTCCGCTTTTTCCGCACGGATGAGCTTATCGAGCAAGCCGAGATCACGGCGCGCCGCCGCTCCCCTCTCGGCCCGCACAATTGTCTTGTCCGATATCAGATCAAGCTCCTCCCGATTGCAGAAGCGGCTTTCAGAAGGCCTTTCGTTGACGAGCCAATACCAAAGAAGCGCGAAAATTACGCCGGGGATGGCAAAGCAATAGAATATCTCCCGCCAGCTCCAGTAGGACACGATGACCGCACAGATCGGCGGGACGATCACCGGGCCGAATTTGACGGCGGAGAGAAAGACCCCACTCGCAAAGCCTTTTTCACGTGCGGAAAACCAGTTGTTGATCGTCGTTGCCACGCCGATGGGCAGGGGCGCCTCGACTACGCCGAGACCAAGGCGGCTTAGCTGAAGCATCAGGTGCGAGTTGCTGAACCCCGTCAGCGCGGTGAAGCCCGAGGTGAGCAGCATTGCCCAGGAGAAAAAACGATGGACGCCGAACCTGCCAATGGCCAGGCCAGAAGGGATTTGCGCCAGTGCATATCCCCACAGAAACAGGCTGAGGAGAGCTCCTGCTTGCGTATTGGACATCGAGAATTCTTTGCGCATGAAAGGCATCGCAAAGCCGATATTCGCCCGATCGGCCGCCGCGATCGTGTAGACCGCGAAAATCAAGGCAAGCACCATCCACCGGAAACGAGAAGGCCGAGCGAGCGCCGCGCTCCGCGCCCCTCCTGCGCTTGCTGCTTCTTCAGCCATATGCCTCCCCACCCACTGCATCATTTCAGGTGTCGCTTGACGCGAGCGCCTCGTTTCCGCCGGTTTATGCGCTCCAGCTTAAGCTGGAAAATCGGCTATCGAAAAACAGATAAAATTCATCTGAAAGCATCGTTTTTTGGAATGGCGCACCTTCCTTTGCAAGCAGGCCCTTTGCAAGCAGGCTCACCCGAGCGGACTTTTCACATCCAACATTCCTGATCGGAAATGGACAGATATGAAATTATATCGCCTTCTTGGCTACCAGCGTCCCTACCCTGACGTGATCGCCGCTGACCCTTCCGCATCAGCAGCGAGGCTCAACCGAAGGGGTCATATGGAATGCCCGTGTCGGCAGCACCGTAAGCGATAAGGACCAATGCCGTTGAACTAGAGCGGCAGGCTTATTGTGAGGTATTGAGTTGCGCAAGCGCACGCAGACACGTTTTTCCGCGCGCATGATCCAGGGCGCCAGACCTTCGGACATGCCCGGCTTCGTGGCGCCCCAGCTCGCGGCCTCCCGCGCCAGGGCGCCCTCGGGCGACCAGTGGCTCCACGAGATCAAGTACGATGGCTACCGCGTCCAGCTGCACGTCGACAAGCAGCGGCGGATCATCTTTACCCGCACCGGGCTGGACTGGACCAAAAGGTTTGCGGTGATCGCCGGCGCCTTCGACATCCCTGTCGAGCGCGCCATCCTCGATGGCGAGATCGTCGTCATCAGGGACGGCCGCACCAGCTTTGCCGAACTGCAGGCCGAACTCGCCAAGGGCAACCAGGACCGCCTGCTGTTCTATGCGTTCGACCTTCTGTACCTGGAAGGTTTTGACCTGACAGAGGCAGCGCTGGTCGAGCGCAAGCGCATCCTCAAGATGTTGTTCGACGAAACCGGCCTTCAGAGCCCGATCGTCTACAGCGAGCACCTGCAGACGGACGGCAACCAGATGCTCGCCCATGCCTGCAAGCTGAAGTTCGAAGGGATCATTTCCAAGAACGCGCAAGCGCCCTACCGCTCCGAGCGCAGCGACGCCTGGATCAAGGTGAAGTGCCTGCAGCGCGGCAAATTCCCGGTGGTCGGCTTCGTCAAGGACGCAGCCGGCGTCGCCGCGCTCCACCTCGGCAGGCAGGACGGAAAGGACCTGGTCTACGCGGGCAAGGTCGGGACAGGCTGGTCCCGGACCGTGTCCGGCCAGATCCGCAAAAAGCTCGATTCGGTGCTGATCCCCACCTCGAAGCTTACGAGGCCAATCCGGGACCCGAAGGCCATTTGGGTTGAGCCGAAGTTTTTGGCCGACGTGGAATACCGCGACACGACAGCCGAAGGCCTGCTCCGCGCCGCCTCGTTCAAGGGCCTCACCAAGAGAACCGGCTGAGCTAGAGCCTTTTCGGCTCCGATTGAATCGGAACGCAGGAGCTGGATTTTGCAATGGTCCACGCAACCGCGCCGGACGACAAAGCATCGATATGGTTCAAGGCCCGCTCCCGGTCTCCCGAACAGCATCAGGCGGCTGGTACGAGAGGTAGGCAAGCCGGCGCGTCTCGCGCCGACCGCGCACCACCGTATCGAGGATCAGGCCGGTAAACAGGCAGAGGAACGCGACGATGACCAGGCCGGTTGCGAGCAAGGCCGTCGGCAGGCGCGGCACCAGGCCGGTCTCTGCATAGGTGATCGCCAGCGGGATCGCGAGCAATACGGCCGATACGGCGAGCGCGCCGCCGATCGCTCCGAAGAACTGGATCGGCTTCTCGGTCCGGAACAGCGTCAGGATCATGTGGAGGATGCGCCAGCCGTCGCGAAAGGTGGAAAGCTTCGATACCGACCCCTTGGGCCGTGCGACGTAGGCCGTCATCATCTCCCCCACCGGCATCCGCATTTCAAGCGCGTGGACGCTGATTTCCGTCTCGATCTCGAAGCCGGTCGAGAGCACCGGGAAGCTCTTGACGAAACGGCGCGAGAAGACGCGGTAACCCGACAGCACATCGGTGAAAGAGCGGCCGAAGATCCGCGCCAGGATACCGGTCAGCATCGCGTTGCCGAAACGGTGGCCAGGGCGATAGGC
>NZ_JAFATE010000099.1 GCF_019244115.1 Bradyrhizobium sp. | reverse complement strand
CGCGGCGATGCTGAGCTGTTGCGGATCGCAACGCTGTTCGAAGTGGCCAGCGATCTGCTCGGCCGGTGGCCCGGTCTCGCTTGACTAGGGCAAAGGTATATGAGGGCGGGCTTGCCTCCAGGATCGAAGCGTGTTGGATCGCTAGGGCGAGAAAGGTGAGATTGCGTTGAACTGGAGCCGCATCGAAGGTGCGCCCGCTCCCCCCTTGCGGGGGAGGGTTGGGGAGGGGGGTACCACACGAGGAGCTGAGGCCGGGGACCCCCACCCCCAATCCCTCCCCACAAGGGGGAGGGGAGAACACCGCGCTCGCGGATACATCGTCTCTTCGTACACGGTCTCTTCGAATACGGTCTTTACTGACACGAACGTCTCTACCGAAGCGGAAGAGGACGCGGCATGAGCCTGTTCGTCCTGCGGCGGTTTTTGACCTTGCTGGCGACGCTGGCCGTGGCCTCGGTGATCATTTTCCTGGTGCTGGACGCGCTGCCGGGCAATGCCGCGCAGATGCTAATGGGCGCCGATGCCTCGCCTGACGCCGTACGCGCGCTCGCTGTCAAGCTCGGGCTCGACCAGCCGCTGGCCTATCGCTACCTGCACTGGATCACGGGCGCGGCGGTGGGCGACCTCGGCAACTCCTATGCCTATGGCACGCCGGTTGCGGCGCTGATCGGCGAGCGGCTCTGGCTTTCCATTCCGCTCGCGCTGCTGTCGATGGCGATCACGGTCGTGCTGGCGCTCGCCGCCGGCATCTACACCGCCGCCAACCACAACAGGCTCGGCGACGTCGGCGTGATGTCGCTGACTCAGGTCGGGATCGCGCTGCCCAATTTCTGGTTTGCAATTCTGCTGATCCTGCTGTTCTCGGTCAAGCTGCACTGGCTCTCCGCCGGCGGTTTTGCCGGCTGGGATGATGGCATCTGGCCGGGCCTGCGCTCGCTGCTGTTGCCGGCGATCTCGCTCGCCGTGGTGCAAGCCGCCATCCTGGCGCGTGTCACCCGCTCGGCGGTGCTTGAAGTGCTGCGCGAGGATTTTGTGCGCACGGCACGCGCCAAGGGTTTGAGCAGGCGCGCGGTGCTGTGGCAGCACGTGCTGCGCAACGCGATGATTCCGGTGATGACCGTGATGGGCCTGCAGTTCGCCAACCTTTTGGCAGGCACCGTCGTGATCGAGAACGTGTTCTATCTGCCGGGGCTCGGCCGGCTCATTTTCCAGTCGATCGCCAACCGCGACCTGATCGTGGTCCGCAACTGCGTGATGCTGCTCGCGGCCATGGTGATATCAGTCAACTTCGTGGTCGATGTGCTCTATGCCGTCATCGATCCGCGCATCAAGGTCCACCATCTGTGAGCACGCCCGACACCGCAATCAGCATGCCGGCCGTCGTGCAGCGCCCTGCGACAGGCTTCTGGCGGCGTGCGCTCAGGCATCGCAGTTTTGTAGCCGGTGGCGCGCTCGTGCTCCTGGTGCTGTTCGCCGCGCTGTTGTCGCTGGTCTGGACGCCGTGGTCTGCCTACGACATCGACATCGCGGCCAAGCTGAAGCCGCCGTCATCATCGCACTGGCTCGGCACCGACGTGTTCGGCCGCGACATCGTCTCGCTGCTCCTGGTCGGCGCGCGCGCCACCATCGCCGTCGGCATCATCGCCGTCGGCATCGGCCTTTCGTTCGGCGTGTGTCTCGGCCTGCTTGCTGCTGCGCGAAAAGGCTGGACCGAAGAACTGATCATGCGGATGAGCGACTTCACCTTCGCCTTTCCCGCTGTGCTGTCGGCGATCATGCTGGCGGCCGCGGTGGGGCCGGGCATGGTGACCTCGATCACCGCGATCGGTATTTTCCAGATTCCGACCTTCGTGCGCGTCACCCGAGCATCCGCCAATGCGGTCTGGTCGCGCGAGTTCGTGCTGGCAGCCCGGGCATCGGGCAAGGGCGCCTTCCGTATCACGACGGAGCATGTGCTGCCGAACATTCTCTCGGTCCTGGTCGTGCAGGCGACCATCGGCTTTGCGCTCGCGATTCTCGCCGAAGCCGCGCTGTCCTATCTCGGGCTTGGCACGCAGCCGCCGCAGCCCTCCTGGGGTCGCATGCTCAACGAGGCGCAGACGCTGCTGTTTCAGGCGCCGAGCCTTGCGGTCTATCCGGGGGTCGCCATCGCGACCGCGGTGCTCGGGCTCAATCTGCTCGGCGACGGACTACGCGATCTGCTCGATCCCCGCCTGGCGCGGGAGCGCTGAGTGGTGAACGTTGCGAACCAAAACATTCTGCTCGACGTCCAAAACCTCGGCATCCGGCTGAACACCAGCCGCGGCCCGGCGCAGGCCGTGCGCGAGGTTTCCTTCTCGCTCAGGCGCGGCGAGACGCTGGGCCTGGTCGGCGAATCCGGCTGCGGCAAGTCGATCACGGCGTTGGCGCTGATGGGCCTGTTGCCGGACAGCGCCGTCGTCGGCGGCAGCATCAAGCTGGCGGAGCGCGAACTCGTCGGATTGCCTGATGCGGATTATTGCGACATCCGGGGCAACCGGATCAGCATGATTTTTCAGGAGCCGATGACCGCGCTCAACCCGATGCATACGATCGGGCGCCAGATTGCCGAGCCGCTGCGGCGCCACAAGGGTTTTTCCGCTGCGGCAGCGCGGAAGGAGGCGATCGCCTTGCTCGATCGCGTCGGGCTGCCCGATGCGGCGCGGCGCGTCGATGCCTATCCGCACCAGTTTTCCGGCGGCCAGCGCCAGCGCGTCACCATTGCCATCGCGCTCGCCTGCCAGCCCGACCTGCTGATCGCCGATGAGCCGACCACTGCGCTCGATGTCACGATCCAGGGCCAGATTCTCGACCTGATCGCCGATCTCGTTGCCGAGCGCGGCATGGCGATGATCCTGATCTCGCACGATCTCGGCGTCATCGCCGAGAACGTGCAGAAGATGATGGTGATGTATGGCGGCACCGTCGTGGAGAGCGGGATCACGGACGCGGTGTTTTGGCGCATGGGGCATCCCTATACGCAGGGGCTGTTCCGGGCCCGCCCGCGGCTCGGCGCCAAAAAGGGCACGCGGTTGAAGACCATTGCCGGCACGGTGCCCGAGCTTGCGGACCTGCCCACAGGCTGCCCGTTCGCCGACCGCTGTCCGCTAGTCGAAGGTCGTTGCCGCGCGGCCTTTCCGGCCATGGTCAGGGTTGGCGACGATCATCTCGTGCGCTGTGTCCGAACTGACGTGTCGATGATGAATCTGCCCGAGGTCTTGGGCGCATGATGCTCGACCCCACCCAAGCCGCCGTCGCGCCCACGCTCGTCGAGGTTAAGGGTCTCGTGCAGCGCTACACGCTGCCGCGGGAAAACCTGTTCCGTGCGCCGGCGCAGGTGCACGCGCTGAACGGCGTCAGCCTGCAGGTGAAGGCGGGGCAGAGCCTCGGCGTGGTCGGCGAATCCGGCTCGGGCAAATCGACCTTGGCGCGGTTGGTGATGGCGCTGGAGCGTCCATCATTGGGCACGGTGTCGTTCTCGGGCCGCGATCTCAACGCCATGGCGCCGGCAGAACTGCGCCGCGCCCGGCGCGATTTCCAGATGGTGTTCCAGGATCCGTATGGCTCGCTCGATCCGCGCCAGATGGTGGCGCGGATCGTCGCCGAGCCGCTGACCGCCTTGTCCCAGGTCGGCCGCGCCGAAATGCGCGAGCGGGTCGCGACCGTGCTGCGGCAGGTCGGCCTGCGCGATGCCGACCTGGACAAATACCCGCACGAGTTCTCCGGCGGCCAGCGGCAGCGCATTGCGATCGCGCGCGCGCTGATCACCCAGCCAAAACTGATCGTCGCCGACGAGCCGGTCAGCGCGCTCGACGTCTCCGTGCAGGCGCAGGTGTTGAACCTCATGGAAGACCTGCAGGAGCAGTTCGGCCTGAGCTACATCCTGATCAGCCATGATCTCGCGGTCGTGGACTATCTCTGTGACGAGATCGCGGTGATGTATCTCGGGCGCATCGTCGAGCAGGGCCGCCCCGAGGACCTGTTCGCGCATTGCGGCCATCCCTATACGCGCGCGCTGCTGGAAGCCGTGCCGCGCGCCCGTGCCGGGGGTGCGCGCCGGCGCCGCGGCGCACAGGCGATTACCTCGCAGTCGGCGAGTACCGCCGGCTGCGCCTATGCCCTGCGCTGTCCGCTCGCCGACCAGCGCTGCCGGGAGGTGGCGCCCCCCTTGCGCGGGCTCGGCCCGGGGCATTTGGCCGCCTGCCATCACGCCGAGGCCGTCATGGCGTTGCCGCCGGTGGCCGCGGAAGGCTAGACTGTTCCCACGATTTCTCTGCGGAGCAAGCAAATGAAGAGATTATCCCTCCTCGCGGTGGCCGCCCTCGTCGCATCTGTGCCGCTGCAAGGCCAGGCGCAGGGCAAGAAGGATAGCGTCGTCATGGCCATGGCGCTGGAGCCGCCCGGGCTCGACCCGACCACCGCTGCGGCCGCGGCGATCGCCGAGGTCACGCTCTACAACGTCTATGAGACGCTGACCAAGATCAACGAGGACGGCTCGGTCTCGCCCTTGCTCGCCGAGAGCTGGCAGGCGACGGAGGATCTCAAGAGCTATACGTTCAAGCTGCGCAAGGGCGTCAAATTCCAGAACGGCGAGCCGTTCGATTCCGCGGCGGTGAAATTCTCCTTCGACCGCAACGCGGCGCCGAACTCGACCAACAAGGACAAGAGCCTCTACCAGAGCTTTGAGCAGGTCAGCGCGCCTGACGCCGATACCATCGTAGTCACGTTGAAGTACTCCGAGCCGAACCTGCCGTTCCTGATCGGGCAGGCGAGCGGATCGATCGTCGAGCCGAAGAGTGCGCCGACCGACGCGACGCAGCCGGTGGGGACCGGGCCCTACACGCTGGGATCGTGGACCAAGGGCTCCTCGATCACGCTGAACAAATGGCCCGACTACCGCAACGCGTCGGCGATCAAGCTCGCCAAGGTCACGATCCGTTTCATCAGCGATCCCGCCGCGCAAGCGGCGGCGCTGCTGGCGGGTGATGTCGACGCGTTTCCCCGAGTGGCGACGCGCATCGTCGAGCAGTTCAAGGCCGATCCCCGCTTCGTGGTGCTCATTGGCGGCTCCAAGGCGAAGACGATCGTGACCATCAACAACAAGAAGAAACCGTTCGACGACGTGCGGGTGCGTCGCGCCATTTTGGCCGCGATCGATCGTAAGGCGATGATCGACGGCGCAGCCGATGGTTTTGGCGTGCCGATCGGAAGCTTCTACACGCCGGGCTCGCCCGGCTACGTCGATACCACCGGCATCAATCCCTACGACCCCGAGAAGGCCAAGAAGCTGCTCGCGGAGGCCGGTGTGACCACGCCGCTCGAGGTGAGCCTCAAGTTGCCGCCGCCGCCCTATGCGCGGCAGGGCGGCGAGATCCTCGCGGCCGAACTCGCCAAGATCGGGATCACGGCCAAGATCGAGAACATCGAATGGGCGCAATGGCTGTCGCAGGTCTTTACGCCGGGCGGGCCGCATAATTACGACCTCACCATCGTCTCCCATGTGGAGCCGTTCGACCTCGTCAAGTGGACCGAACCCGACTACTATTTCGGCTACAACTCCGAGGCCTTCAACGCGCTGTACAAGCAGATCGTGACGACGTCGGACGAGGCCGGCCGCGCAAAACTGCTCGGCGATGCCCAGCGCATGCTCGCAACCGATGCGGCGGCCGGTTTTCTGTACCAGCCGCAATGGATCACAATCGTGAGCAAGAAGCTGAAGGGCGTATGGAAGGACGTGCCGCAGTTCGAGAACGATTTTTCGACCTGGGCGTGGGAGTAGTTCCGTTCGACTGCTGAGGTGACAGTCTGCTGTTACCGCGGCGACACTGCGCTCCCTCCCCCTTTGCGGGGCAGGGCTATCGCATATGAGTGGCGCTCTCTCCGTTTTGCCTCCCCCGCTTGCGGGGGAGGTAGCCGCACTTGCGCGGCGGCTGGGGGCCGCCCGGCCTCAGCTGCAGCCTTTTTCGCACGACGCCCCCACCCCAGCCCTCCCCCGCAAGCGGGGGAGGGAGCGCACCGCCAGCGTTCAAACCCCATATGCGATTGCCCTGCCTTGCGGGGGACGGCTGGGGAGGGGGGTACCACACGACGAGCTGAGTCCTGGGACCCCCCGCAAGGGGGGAGGGGAGGACTGACAGCCGCGCAAGTGGCCAGATTCAAGCTACTTCGCGTCTGCGATGATCATGGTTTCCCGCCCGTCCTCGATGATCATGGTGGCGGCCTTCTCGGCGATCATTGCGGTCGGCGTGTTGGTGTTGCCCGATGTGATCGTCGGCATCACGGAGGCATCGGCGATGCGCAGACCCGAAATGCCGTGAAAGCGCAACCGCTCGTCGACGACCGCGGTGGGGTCGCTGGCAAGTCCCATTTTCGCGGTGCCGACGGGATGGAAGATCGTGGTGCCGATATCGCCTGCGGCCTTCGCGAGCGATGCATCGTCATCGCCGACTGAGGGACCCGGCAAAAATTCGCTCGGAGAATAGCGCTTCAACGCCGGCTGCTGCATCAAGCGCCGCGTGGTGCGGATCGCATCCGCCGCGACCTGGCGATCCTCGTCAGTCGACAGATAGTTTGGCGCGATCGATGGCGCGGCTGATATCTCGCGGCTGCGGATGCGTACGATGCCGCGCGAGGTCGGCTGCAAGTTGCAGGCCGACACCGTGATGGCTGGAAAGCGGTGTAGGGGATCGCCGAACTTGTCGAGCGACAGCGGCTGCACGTGGAACTGGATGTTGGCGCGTGCGCGCGTCGCGTCGGAACGCGTGAAGATGCCGAGCTGCGATGGCGCCATGGTCAGCGGACCACGGCGGCGGAAGGCGTAGTCGAGGCCCATCAGGCCGCGCCGGAACAGGTTGTAATAGGTCTCGTTCAGCGTCCGCACGCCATCGACCTTGTAAATCGCGCGCTGCTGCAGATGGTC
>NZ_JAFATE010000073.1 GCF_019244115.1 Bradyrhizobium sp. | reverse complement strand
TTTCGGTCATGTATTTCTTGCGGCTGTCGAAATCGTAGGCATCGGTCAAGAGCCCGTCGATGCTTTCTTTCAGCAGCCGCTGCTCCTCGGACAAATCGAAATCCATGTGCGTCACTCTCTCCAAATCAGCGCGAGCAATTCGGTTGCCGTCGCCTCGTCCTCCGCCGTCATCCCCGCGAAAGCGGGGATCCAGTAACCACGGCCGCTTGTCGTCAATGACAACCGCCGCGGCGTACTGGGTCCCCCGCCCTTCGCGGGGACGACGTCCGTTCCTCCTTGTCCTACGCCGTTACAACCCCAGCACCGCCTTGGTGATGATGTTGCGCTGGATCTCATTGGAGCCGCCGTAGATCGAGACCTTGCGGTTGTTGAAATAGCTCGGCGCGATCTGCGCGGTCCAGTCCATCGTCTCGTTGGAATCCTCGTCGCCATGGACGTCGTACGGCGCGGCGAACGGGCCGATCACCCCCATCAGCAGCTCGGTCGTGGTCTGCTGGATCTCCGAGCCCTTGATCTTCAAGACCGAGGAGGCCGGGTTCGGCTTGCCCTTGCCGTGCTTGCCCTCATCGGCGACGACGCGCAGCTGCGTCAGCTCGAGCGCCTTCAGCTCGATCTCGCAGGCCGCAAGCTTCTCGCGGAATGCCGGATCCTGGATGATCGGACGGCCGCCGGACTCGACCTTGGAGGCGAGATCCCTGATGCGGCGGATGCGCTCCTTGGAGACGCCGACGCGCGCAATCCCGGTGCGCTCGTTGCCGAGCAGGAATTTTGCGTAGTCCCAGCCCTTGTTCTCCTCGCCGACCAGGTTCTCGACCGGCACCTCGACGTCGTCGAGAAAGACTTCATTGACTTCATGGCCGCCGTCGATGGTCTGGATCGGCCGCACCGTGATCCCCTTGCTCTTCATGTCCACCAGGATGAAGGAGATGCCGGTCTGCTTCTTCGCTGAGGGATCGGTGCGGCACAGGCAGAAGATCATGTCGGCGTGCTGCGCAAGGGTGGTCCAGGTCTTCTGGCCGTTGATGACGTATTTGTCGCCCTTGCGCTCGGCCTTGGTCTTCAGCGAGGCGAGGTCGGAGCCCGAGCCCGGCTCGGAAAAGCCCTGGCACCACCAGTCATCGACATTGGCGATGCGCGGCAGATAATGCTTCTTCTGCGCCTCGTTGCCGAAGGTGTAGATCACCGGACCGACCATGCTGACGCCGAAGGCGAGCGGCGCCGGCGCCGGGTGCATCTGCAGCTCCTCGTTGAAGATATAGTGCTGCACCGAGCTCCACCCCGTGCCGCCATATTCCCTCGGCCAGTGCGAGACGCCCCAGCCCTTCTTGTTGAGGATGCGCCACCAGGTCACCATCTCATCCTTGGACAGATGCCGCCCTTCGACCAGCTTGCGCCGCGTTTCCGGCGGCACGTTGTCGCGGAAGAACGCCCGCACCTCTTCGCGAAACGCCTGCTCTTCTTTCGTGAAAGCGAGATCCATCGGATCCTCCTGTGAGCGATGACCTTCATCTCGTCATTCCGGGGCGTGCGAAGCGCGAACCCGGAACTCGACGTAGTAACTTCTGGATTCCGGATCAGGCGCTTCGCGCCTGTCCGGAATGACGCGTATCCTAATGCACCACCTCGAACAGCCCGGCCGCGCCCATGCCGCCGCCGACGCACATGGTGACGACGGCGTATTTCGCCTTGCGGCGGCGGCCCTCGATCAGGGCATGCCCCGTGAGCCGCGCGCCCGACATGCCATAGGGATGGCCGACCGCGATCGCGCCGCCATTGACGTTGATTTTTTCGGGATCGATGCCGAGCCTGTCGCGGCAATAGATCACTTGCACCGCGAACGCCTCGTTCAGTTCCCAGAGGCCGATATCGTCGATTGAAAGATTGTGGCGCTTGAGCAGCCGGGGCACCGCGAACACCGGTCCGATGCCCATCTCGTCGGGCTCGCAGCCATGGGTGACAAAGCCGCGGAAGATGCCGAGCGGCGTCAGCCCGCGCCGCGCGGCTTCCGTGTCGCTCATGATCACGGTCGCGCTGGCACCATCCGAGAGCTGGCTGGCATTGCCGGCGGTGATGGAAAATCCGTCGCCGCGCACCGGCTTCAGCCCGGCCAGGCCTTCGGCTGTCGTCTCGGGGCGCGGACCCTCGTCCTTGGACAACGTGACATCCTTGAAGGAGACCGCACCGGTCGCCTTGTCGGTCACCGCCATCTTGGTCGTGATCGGCGCCAGCTCATCGTTGAACCTGCCGCCCTGCTGCGCGGCCGCCGTGCGGCGCTGGCTCTCCAGCGAATATTCGTCCTGCCTTTCGCGCGAGATGTTGTAGCGTTTGGCGACCACTTCCGCGGTGTCGATCATCGGCATGTAGACTTCGCCCTTGATCTCCAGCAGTGCCGGATCCTGGGCGTGGAACGTGTTCATCTTGTCGTTCTGCACCAGCGAGATCGATTCGCCGCCGCCGCCGACCGCCACAGTGACGCCGTCAAAGATCACCGAGCGCGCGGCGAGCGCGATCGCTTGCAACCCCGAGGCGCATTGCCGGTCGATCGTGGTACCGCCGACGCTCGCCGGGAGGCCGGCGCGCAGCAGCGCCTTGCGCGCGATGTTGCTGCCGGTCGAGCCCTGCTGCAACGCGGCGCCCATCACCACATCCTCGACTTCTGCGGGATCGACGTGAGCGCGCTTGACCGCCTCCGATATCGCGTGCCCGAGCAGCGTCGCGCCTTCCGTGACGTTGAGCGCGCCGCGATAGGCCTTGCCGATCGGCGTGCGGGCGGTGGAAACGATGACGGCGTCGGTCATGACGAGGTTCCTGTTGCGAGTTTGGGTTGTTGCAAGGGCATCGTCTGCTGCTTGCGCAATTCATGGCGCGACAGCTTTC
>NZ_JAFATE010000023.1 GCF_019244115.1 Bradyrhizobium sp. | reverse complement strand
CAGATGGTGTGGTTCGCCGATATCACCACCGAGGCGCATCCGATGATGATCTCGAGCTACACGGTGCCGGAGGCGAGCGGACATTTCTGCACGCGCGGCGGTCGTTTCGGCTCGCACTCCTCGAATGAGAGCATCGCGCCGGTGTTCTACAAGAAGCTGGCCGTGATCGCCTTCTTCAATGCCGGCGTGCGCGTGCTCGACATCCGCGATCCCTATCGTCCCAAGGAGGTCGGCTATTTCATCCCGGCGATCACCGACAAGACCGACAAGCGCTGCGTCACGACCGACGAGAAGGAGCGCTGCAAGGTCGCGATCCAGACCAACAACGTCGAGACCGACGATCGGGGCTATGTCTACATCGTCGACCGCGCCAATACCGGCCTGCACATCCTGGAACTGACCGGCGACGCCCGTGCCGTCGCCGGCCTGCCATGATAGTTCGCCCGTCATTGCGAGCGAAGCGAAGCAATCCAGTGATGCTTGCGCGCGAAATGACGATCTTGATCGGTAGGACTCTTTTTTCGTTTTGACGTCGAGGGCTCGATGCGTCGTCTGATTGCCATCATCGTCGCGGCACTGGCGTTCGGCGCGCTATCCGGCGTTGCCGCCTATCAGCGACTGGCGGGCGCCGGCGGCGAGCACGCGCAATGGCAGGAGATCGCCTGGCCGTTCTCCAGGGACGGCTGGCCGGCGGGCCGCGCCTTCCGTTGCATGTCGACGGCGTGCGGCGAGGGCAGCGAGCTCTATGTCCGCGCCAAGATCGGCTTCTGCAATTGCGACACCGGCGTCGCCGATGACGACGAGGTCGATCGCGTCGCCGATCTCGACTTGATCAGCCCGCGCTTTGCGCCCCGGGCTGCGGGGCAGGTCGTGCGTGTGGCCGAAATGTCGGGCCGGGCGCGTGCCTATGAACTTTCGCTGCCGGACGGCGCACGCCACGCCGCGATCGGCTTTGCGCTGTCGCATCGCTGCGATCTCATGGTGGCGGTGGCGCAGGGGGGCGCCGATGCGCCCACGCTGCAGCGCGCCGCGCGCGGCTTTCTGGAACAGCACGAGATGCATCAGTGGATGCTGGCCGCGCTGGGCGGGCAGCAGGTCAGGGGACATTAGCTTTGCCAACTCGGCGTCTGTCTGCGCGTCGGCGCCCCAACCTTGGCTGTAGTCCCGCGAAAGCCGGGATCCATAACCACAGGCCGCGGTTGTTGCGAGAGCCGGTCGTACGCCTCTCTTCGCTGCAACAATTGCCTTGTGGTTATGGGGCCGGCTCTGCGCTCGCCATAGCGGCCCGATGCGCCGCCCGGCTCGCTTGGCCGGGACGACATCGTTGCTTGTTGCCCACCTTCCGCTCTCGCGTCGATCATGCATAATATCACCAGTCCTTCTCTTGCTCGCGAGTCCCTCCATGTCCCTTCAGGTCTACCTCGCCTTCGTCGCCGCCTGCCTCGCGCTTGCGCTGTTGCCGGGCCCCGTCGTCACGCTCTTGATCGCCAACGGCCTGCGTCACGGCACCCGCGCCGCGCTGATCAACCTCGCCGGCGTGCAGACCGGACTTTTGATCGTGATCGGCGTCGTCGCCATCGGCCTGACCTCGCTGATGGCCACCATGGGCTACTGGTTCGATTGGCTGCGTTTCGCAGGCGCCGCCTATCTGATCTGGCTCGGCATCAAGCTGATCCGTTTCCCGGTCGAGGGCATCGGCTGCGACGCGCCGCCGCCACCACCGCGGGGCGGTTTCTTCCTGCAGGGACTGCTGGTGCTGCTGTCCAATCCGAAACTGTTGATCTTCTTCGGTGCGTTCCTGCCGCAGTTCATGGATACGAGCCGCGATCATGTCTCGCAGGCGATGCTGCTCGGCGGCACCTTCATGATGATCGCGGCGCTGACGGACGCAGCCTACGCGCTCGCCGCCGGCCGCGCGCGGACCCTGTTCTCGGCGAAACGGACGCGCCTGGTGTCGCGCATCTCGGGCTCGTTCATGATCGGTGGCGGCCTCTGGCTCGCGTTCACGCGATCGCGGTGAGGCTGTTGCTAGGTCGCGAGGTGCGTAGGATAGGTTGTGCGAAGGCGATACCCATCATGGTGCCGCCTGCGTGATCGCAGAGGTGATGGGTTTCGCTGCCGCTCTACGCATCCTACATGCTGTGTCAAATAGTGATCGTGCCGGCGATACAGGTCGCGACGTCGCCGCCGATCCAGGTCGCCTCGCCTTCCTGTACGACATGGACGCGGCCGGCGCGGCCGAGCACGGTGCCTTGCGCCGCGACATAGCGCTTCGGCGCGACGCCCGAGCCGATCAGCCATTGCGCAAGGCTGGCATTGAGGCTGCCGGTCACCGGGTCCTCGCCCCCGCGGCCCATGAAGGCACGCACCTCGAACTGCACCTCGCCGCCGTCGCGCGCGGGATCCCAGGGCGCGACGACGCCGAGCGACTGGTCGCCCAGTACACGGGCATCGTGTTTGAGAGCGAGCACTTCGCTGCGCGAGCCGAGCAGCACCGCGACCCAGCCCGGGCCATTGTCGACCCATTGCGCGGCGCAGATCACGTCCTCGGCGATGCCGATCGCGCGCGCGATGCGCCCACGCAAGTCCGGCTCGACCTCGCCAGACCGGCGCAGCGGCGGCGCAGCGAAGGCGAGCCGTGCGCCGTCGCGCTTGATCCGCACCAGGCCCGCGCCGCATTCCTGCACCACCGCATCAGCTTTCGGCTGGCCGCCGAGCGCGAGCCAGACGTGACAGGAGCCAAGCGTCGGGTGGCCTGCGAATGGCAGTTCGCGCACCGGCGTGAAAATGCGAACGCGGTAGTCGGCAGCCGGATCCTTGGGCGGCAACAAAAAGGTGGTCTCGCTGAGATTGGTCCAGCTCGCGATCGCCCGCATCTTGTCATCATCGAGGCCATCGGCCCCGGCGATCACGGCCAGCGGATTGCCTTTGAACGGCACCGACGAAAACACGTCGACCTGATGAAACGGCAGCATGGGCATGGCTCTCCTCCTGTCAGGCGCGCCAGAACGGTTTTGTGGCCTCGCGGTACACGTCGAGCGAATTGAGCCCGCAATCCCGCATCTGCGGGGCATCGAGCGTCGCCAGCACCTTGCGTTGGGAGGACCGCTGCAGCCAGAGGCTCGGCAGCTGCAGCAGGGTCCCGGCTGTCCACAGCGGCCGCCGTTCGGCCTGCCTTTCCACCAGGGAGATCGTCATGATTGCACCTATTGCGTCTCGATATTGCTCTTGTGGAATGTACAATCGCTCAGTACAAAGCTCGGAGCAATCGAAACATTGCTCTCGGAGCAATCTGGCATGACTGCCTCCTATGCCGTCTTGGTCGATGAACTGGCCGGCGCGATCGCCTCAGGACAATTGAAGGCCGGCGAGCGGCTGCCGCCGCAGCGCCAGTTCGCCTATGAGCGGGGCATCGCCGCCTCGACCGCGGCGCGGGTCTATGCCGAGCTACTGCGCCGCGGGCTCGTGGTCGGCGAAGTCGGGCGCGGCACCTTCATTGCCGGGCCCGAGGCACCGCTGCCGCCACTGCGGGCGGAGCCATTCGAGGGCCGCACCGATCTCGAATTCAACTTTCCCACGCTGCCGGACCAGGCCGCGCTGATCGCCAGATCGCTCAGCTCCTGGCAGCGGCCGGAGGCCCTGGGTGCGGCGCTTGCGCCGGTCACGGAGCGGCGCCTTGTCGAGGCTTCCCGGGTTAGCGCTGGCTTTTTCGCAACCGGTCGCTGGCGGCCGCGGGCGGAAGGATTCTTGTTCGCGGGCAGTGGCCGGCAAGCGGTCGCGGCCGCGATGTCGGCACTGGTGCCGGTTGGCGGCCGCCTTGCGGTCGAGGCTGTGACCTATCCGATGGTCAAGGGCATCGCGGCGCGGCTCGGCGTCACGCTGGTGCCGATCGCGATGGACGGCGAGGGCATCCGGCCCGAAGCGCTCGCCAAGGCGCATCGCGCGGGCGCGCTGAATGCCGTCTACCTGCAGCCCGTAATGCACAACCCGCTCGGCCACACCATGAGCGAGCCGCGGCGCGAGGAGATCATCCGCCTGGTGCGCAAGCTGGATATCATGATCGTCGAGGATCTGGTCTACGGCTTTCTCACCGACGTGCCGCCGCTTGCCGCTCAGGCCGAGGAGCGCACGATCGTGGTCGACAGCCTCTCCAAGCGCCTGGCGCCGGGGATCGCGGTCGGGTTCCTCCAGGTCCCGGTGTCGCTCCGGGAGCGCCTCGCGGTCGTCGTGCGCACCGGTGCCTGGTCCGTCACGTCGCTGGCGCTCGCTGCCGGCATGCGTTTGCTTGCCGACGGCACGGCGGCCGAGATCACGCGCCGCAAGCGCAGCGATGCGGCCACGCGCCAGGCCATCGTCGCCGAATGTCTCGCGCCCCATCGCATCGAGGCTGATCCGCGCTCCTACCATGTCTGGCTGCACCTGCCCGACGGCTGGCGCGCCGAGACGCTCACGGCAGCCGCCGCCCGCGCCGGCATCGCGATCACTCCGGCGAGCAACTTCGCCGTTGCGCCCGGCCATTCGCCCAACGCGGTGCGGCTGGCACTCGGCCACCCGAGCCACGAGGAGTTGCGCGCTGCGCTGACGCGGCTCAACGCCTTGCTGGCCTCGCGCCCGGAGGAGACCGACGTCACCGAGTAGGGGGCTTCAACGCATCGGTGGCAGATGCAGGCCGAGCTGCGGCTCGAGCGCACCGAGAACGCGGGCCAGCCGGTCGGCCCATTGTTGTTGGCCGGTCTCGTCGGCGATCAGGTCCTGGCGGATCTCGATGCCGCTGCTCACGAGCCCGCGCGCCTCGGCATGCACGGGGATCGTGTAGTCGGTCTGATCGCTGACCGCATAGGGCTCGTTGTCGCCGACCACGAGGTCGCCCTCGGCACGCAAGGCCTTCAGCAGCAGCGGCGGCAGCACGTGGTCGCGGTGATAAAGCGTGCCGATGTGCCAGGGCCGCGCGATGCCGGCATAGACGGGCGTAAAACTGTGCAACGCCACCAGCACTGTCGGCCGGTTCTCGTGCAGGCGGCGGGTGACGGCTTCGTCGATGCAGCGATGATAGGGATCAAAAATCGCGCGTTGCCGCGCCTCCGCCATCTCGCGCGACAGGCCCTCATTGCCCGGGATCGTCGTCGCCTCGCTGAGGATCGGGATCGAGCTCTTGACGCAAGGGGGACGGTTGCAGTCGATCACCAGTCGCGAATAGCGCTGCGCGATCAGATGCGCGCCCAGCATGTTGGCGAGCCGCTCGGCGACGCCGGCGATGCCGATGTCCCAGGCGATGTGCCGCGTCAGCTCATCCTCTTGCAGTCCGAGATCGCCGAGCGACGGCGGAATCAGGCGGCCGTAGTGATCGCAGGTGAGCAGGAACGGCGAGCGTCCCGCGGCGTTGGTCTGATGGACCGGCGCGACAGGTCCAAGTTCGAGCGTTTTGGATTCGAGTCCATCCGACAAAGGTATTTTCCCCCATTGCTGCCTGTTGTTGCGGCAGTTGGATTCCAGCAAATGAGCAGCCAACGTCATGGCGCCGCTCCTCGAAAACCACGATGATGCGTCTTTGCATAGTGTGCGGGCCTTAGACGATCATCACAAGTGCGCGCGCGGTGGCGTTGCCGAGTGGTGTGGAGGTGTACGGCCGGCCGGCCCCGGCGCACAGGAGACGGAGGTTTGACGGATGGAGATCAAGGTCGGTTTCGAGATCAGCTATCAGGCCGCGCAGCCGACGCCGATGGTGATGATGCTCTCGATCCATCCCTCGCGTCGCGCCGACATCGTAGGCGCCGAGACCATCGTCACTGAGCCGGATGTGAAAATCGGCTACTACCGCGATTCCTTCGGCAACATCTGCGGCCGGCTGGTGGCGCCCGCCGGCGGTATCACGCTGCGCGGCAGCGCGCGCGTACGCGATAGTGGCCTGCCGGACAAAGTGATGCCATCGGCGCAGCAGACGCCGATCGAAAGCCTGCCCGACGAGCTCTTGCTCTATCTGATGCCGAGCCGCTATTGCGAGACCGACAAGCTGACCGACATCGCCTGGTCGCTGTTCGGCAATGTCGCGCCGGGCTGGGCGCGGGTGCAGGCGATCTGCGACTTCGTGCACGGCCATCTCAGCTTCGGCTATGAGCACGCCCATCACATGAAGTCGGCGCATGATGCCTATGAGCAGCGCAAGGGCGTCTGCCGCGACTTCGCGCATCTGGCGCTGACCTTCTGCCGTTGCATGGGCATCCCGGCCCGCTACTGCACGGGCTATCTGGGCGACATCGGCGTTCCACCCGACCCGGCACCGATGGATTTCTCCGGCTGGTTTCAGGTCTATCTCGCC
>NZ_JAFATE010000832.1 GCF_019244115.1 Bradyrhizobium sp. | reverse complement strand
CGCCGAAGCACGCCAGCAACTGCTGCCGGCGCTCGCCGAAGCGCTCGGCTCGGAAGATTCGAAGGAAGGCGTGCGCGCCTTCATCGAGAAGCGCAAGCCGGTGTGGCAGGGGAAGTAGATGCCTTACGTGATCACCGACGCCTGCATCGACGTGAAGGACAAGACCTGTCTCGATGCCTGCCCGGTCGACTGCATCTACGAGGGCGGCCGCACGCTCTATATCCAGCCGGAAGAGTGCATCGATTGCGGTCTGTGCGAGACGGTATGCCCGGTCGCAGCAATCCATGCGGATGATCGCCTGCCGGATGAGCTCAAGCCCTGGATCGCCATCAATGCGGACTTCTTCGGAAGCGAAGTGACCGGCTGGGGCCGCCCCGGCGGCGCCGATGCGAAGCACACGACGACAAAAGACCATCCCGCCGTCACGGCGTGGGTGAAAAAGGCGTGAAAGCGGCCTCCGTTTACCGCCTGTGGGCCAGAAGCAGAGCCGGTCGTTCGTCTCAGCACACTGCGGGCCACCACGCCGATCAGCTTTCAATCCCGACTAAGGAGCCGCAACGCTGTTCGATCGCGCCGAGCGCAGCATTCATGTTTGGCGCCTGTGTCCCTCGGAGCAGCAGGCCCGGCAACTAGAGCAGAGCGAATTGCGCACGCTCGCGTTTGGCCAAGAGCGGCAGTGCCTGACCGGCGATATACTTTTTGAAGTACTCGCTTTCCTGGTGCCCTTTAAAGGCAGCTTCATCGCGAAACAGTTCGAAGAAGAGAAACTTCGCTTTGTTCTCCTTGTCTCGGCCGATCAAAAACAGCTTGGCGCCGGGATCCCGCTGCGCTTCAGGCAGAAATTGATCGAGGATGTCGGCAATCTTATCGGCCTGACCTTCCTTTGCCTCCCATTGGGCGACAACGAGCAGCCCACCGTCGCCGAGCGCTTCGGCGACCGTTTTGTTGTCGGATGCGTATAGCTTCATCGCTGTAGCTCCCATTCCTTGTGAACGAGCAGGTGAAATCAGCCATGGCGAAAGAGTGCAGGTAGCCACAACGGCAGCGAAAGCTCAAACTGCCGAACGGCGGCTAACCACTCCGAGATCATCTGCCCGGCGAGGTGGCGAAAGTTGCATGATCATCTCCATCGCAGTAACCGCTCAACGCGCGGCCGCTGCGACCGTTCGCCTGGCATAGTTCGGTTGAGATCGAAGTGTCGCTCTTGCGCGAACGGGGGCCAGGCTTCCGGTTGGCTGGGCGTATTAAAGAATAGGAGATGGCCAGCCACAGTCCGGTCGCGCGCGGGTCCTAGAATTCAATACCCCATTGAGCGCGGAATGCCTTTTCTCCAGCAGGCGTGATCTCAACAGAACGTCCCACCACACGTCGGCGGATCCAGTCTTGCCGAAAGCAAGCTTGCGCGATCGCGGCGCCCAGGTAGCCCGCCAGGTGTGCACGGCGTTCGCTCCAATCAAGACATCGCCGACAATAAGGACGCCGAGATCCTGGGTGCTGCGCGCGTTCCGCGCCGACGGTTTGCAAGAACGCCGCTCCGGCTGAAGTCAACTGTCCGGCGTCGTCATCCAGCCGTACGAATCGTCGTGCAACGAACATATCGGCGATCGCGACCCCCAAGCGGCCGGCAAGATGGTCATAGCAGGTGCGGGCGCGCCTCATCTCATCATCAAGCTTGCTCGAAGGCCGATAGCGCGGTGGACCGCTGGCCACGACGGCCATCATGGTCTCCAGCATTTGCGCAACGAGAGGGCTCGCGAGGCGAAAGATTCGATGGCGTCCACGGCGCTGCGCGACCAGCAACTCTTGCCTTACAAGCTTCGACAAGTGAGAGCTTGCGGTCTGGGGCGTGATGCGCGCCACCTCGGCCAAAGCCGTAGCGGTCAAAGCCCTTCCATCCATAAGCGTTGCAAGCATATTTGCGCGCCCGGGATCGCCGATGAGCTGCGCAACTTCGGCAATCGGCGGTGTAGCCATCGTGTGTCCTCTGGTCGAAATGATCGGTTGATCCGACATGTGGACGCTGTCGGCGCTGATCGCAAATGCTGTCATTTCGATCGCGGCCGAAGCATCGCCGGGAACGCGCACGACCGCAGCTGCGTTGGCGGCGTTCATGGCGACGAATTGCGCAAAAGGGGCAGCCGCATGAACCACAGCTTTCCAAAGCTTGACGAACGGGAGGAGCATTTTGTGATTCCCGGACCGCTGAATAACCTGCCCCTCTTCCTGCGTTATTTGCCGGCCATTCAACCTCGGTTCAAAGCGCGGCGCGCTGTCGTGTATGTGCATGGCGCAACCTTTCCGTCAGCATTATCGATCGCGCACCGATTTGACGGAAAATCCTGGCGTGATGCGCTCAGCGAGGCGGGCTTCGACGTCTGGGGCCTCGACTTCTACGGATTCGGGTATTCGGGGCGCTATCCTGAAATGCGCGCGCCGGCCGAGCAGCATGGGCCCTTGTGTGTGGCGGCGGATGCTGAACGGCAGCTCGAAGCGGCCGTGCGGTTCGCTCTTACGCATCAGGGGCTCCGACATCTTTCCCTGATCTCCCATTCGTGGGGATCGATGCCAGCGTGCAGGCTTGGCGGCGCTCACCCGGCGTTGATCGATCGGATCTTGCTTTTCGCCCCAATCGCACCGCGTGGACCGCGCCGGTACGAAAGTCCCGCGACTTTGCCCGCCTGGAGGGTCGTGACGGTCGAGGACCAGTGGAAGCGCTTTGTTGAGGATGTTCCCAAGGAAGCGCCGCCGGTGCTATCTCGCGCGCATTTTGAGGAGTGGGGGCAGCGCTATCTCGACAGTGATGCCGAAAGCCGAACGCGTAGTCCTGCGGGGGTCAAGACGCCGCTCGGCCCGTTCAGCGAAATTATCAGGGCGTGGCACGGCGAACTCGCGTATGAGCCGTCGAAAGTTCAGGCCCCAATCGCCATCATACGAGGCGAATGGGACGGCTTGATGGGCGACGACGACGCGAGGCGGCTGTTCGACGCGTTCACGCGATCGCCCGCCAAGCGGGATATCAAGATCAGCCGCGCGACGCATCTGATGCATCTTGAAGAGATGCGCTTCGCGCTCTGGCAAGAAAGCGTCTCCTTTCTGAGTGCCCACGATGCAGCCTCTTGCGCTGCGCACAATCGAGCGGAGGAAGCCTAAAAATGTTCTCGGTCATCTTTGAAGTAAAGCGCAAAAAAGAGAAGCAGGATGAGTACATGAAGCTGGCGATGGGCCTGAAGCCACTGCTTCGCACCATCGATGGCTTCATCGACAATGAGCGATTCGAAAGCCAATTAAAAAAAGGCTGGCTCCTGTCGCATA
>NZ_JAFATE010000818.1 GCF_019244115.1 Bradyrhizobium sp. | reverse complement strand
CAGCGACATCTGGTTCTCGAACTCGTCGTCGTCCATGTCGGCTTCGGCCGCGGCCTCGCCGGGATCCTTCTCCTCACCGTCGGCGCCCACGGGCGCAGCAGCCGCTGGCGCGGGACGGAACGGGGTCGGTGCGGGAGGCGCGGCCGGCGGGGCGACATGCGCGGGCGCAGTGCCGGCCTGCGCGGCCGCAGCCGCGGCATCGGCGACCACCGGCTGGCCGTCGGGACCGATCGGCGCGCCGATGATGCCGGGATTGCTCTTGGCGTCGGGGCCGGCATAGGTCGCTTCGAGATCGATGATGTCGCGGAGGAAGATCTTTCCTTCGTTGAGCTCGTCGCGCCAGATGATGATGGCCTGGAAGGTCAGCGGGCTTTCGCACAAGCCGGCGATCATCGCCTCGCGGCCGGCCTCGATGCGCTTGGCGATCGCGATCTCGCCCTCGCGCGAGAGCAGCTCCACGGTGCCCATCTCGCGCAGATACATGCGCACGGGATCGTCGGTGCGCTCGCCCGGCTCGGACTTCTTGACCTCGGCGACCGCCTTCTGGGTGACCTCGACGAGCTCGTTGTCGGTGTCGTCGTCGCCGGCCTCCTCCTTCTCTTCCTCGCCCTCGACGTCCTCGGCCTCGGTCACGTTGATGCCCATGTCGGAGAGCATCGACATGATGTCCTCGATCTGTTCGGGCGAGGTGGTGTCGGACGGCAGCACTTCGTTGAGCTGATCGAAGGTCACGAAGCCGCGCTTCTTGGCCTGCTTGATCATCTTCTTGACGGCGGCGTCCGACAGGTCCAACAACGGGGACGGCGCGTCGCTCGAATCCTTCTCGGGAGCGTCAGCCGCCTTGTCGTCCTTGTCCTTGTCTTTCACCTGCAGCGTCTTTGCCTTGCTGGCCATTCATTGCTCCCGAAACGCGAGACGTGCGAAAAACAAACACCGCGGCGCTCGCCTTGATCCACTCAAACTGTCCTCGACGCGCAAAAGGGCGGCGCAAATTTCTCGCCACCCCCGTCAGCCCGTCGCTGGTTTCGTCGTCCTGCCCGATCTGGTTCCCCAGACAAAATGCATAATGGTTAATGGATCGGAAACCGCGCCAGGCTGCTGACACATTTTTCCAATCGCCGACCCGCCGCACTCCGCCGGAAAATGGTCCGGGACCCGCCTCGCTCAACCCTTGTATTTGCAGCCAAAGCCCGGGCTTGGCGAGTCTTTTTCCGGTTCCGCCCGCCCCATTGCGTACGATTCTTCGGCTACCGTTACCTTCCAGACGCGCTTTGCGAGGTCCTTTGAGGCACCTAGACGCTGCGCGACATGCGGCCGGACTGTTCACCGAACCCTTCGATCAGGGCTTCGGTACCCGCAGCCTCGGCCATCCGGGCCTTGACGTCACGCAGCCATGCCAGATTGGCCTCGCTCGGCTCCGCACCCAAGGCAAGCTCGGCGTCCTTCAATTCCCTAAGTAGGGAATGCCATTGGTGATGCAAGGCAACAAGCTGGTTGAAGGTGGACAAAACATCCTCGCGCGCCGCATGGGGCCTTGCGCCCCACACTGCATCGGTCGTGATCGCCCGCTCAACCCGTTGAAGAATGGCCGATAATCCGGCGGCCGCGAGGTCGGCCCGCATTTTTTCGGCCTGCTCCTCGGGATCGGGCGAATGGTGATGGTCGTGGGCGAAGGCGGCGATGATACCGGCGCGCAGTCTGTGCGCCTCGCCGTGGGCGAGTTCAAGCGCGGCGACCTCTTCGAGGTGGTCGTGCAGCAGCCACGGGTGGTTGATCAGGCACTGCAGGATCAGGGCCTCGCGCCGGGAGATCGCGCTGCGCTGGCCGCGCAGCAGCGGACTTGCCGCGAGCTGCGGGCTCGCGGCCTGGTACGGGCCGCGGCCAATCCCCTGACTTATCCCCAGCCCCTGCCCGCGGCCGCCGGCCCCCGCGAACCGGCCGGCCGGACCGCCGCGCGGAGCAAAACGGCTGGGAAAGCGCCCCGGCGATTCGCCGCCGCGGCCGCGTCCGGAAAAGAAGCGGCCGCCCTCGGGGGCAAAGGCGCGCTGCAGGCGCTGGATCAGGTCGTCGCGATAGTGCCGGCGCACCACCTCGTCCTGAATCGAATTGGCGAGCTCGCCGATCCGCGCTTCCAGGGCGGCGCGCCGCTCGGGCGTGGCAAAATTTTGGCCCTCGATCTCGCGCGACCAGATCACTTCGGCGAGCGGGCGCGCGGCCGAAATCACTTCGTCGATCGCCGCGCGGCCACCGGAGCGGGCGAGATCGTCGGGATCCTGGCCTTCGGGCAGCAGCGCAAAGCGCAGGCTCTTGCCGGGTTTCAGATGCGGGATGGCGAGATCGGCGGCACGAAACGCCGCCTTCTGGCCGGCGCGGTCGCCGTCAAAACAGAGGATCGGCTCGTCGGCAATCTTCCATAGCAGCGCGAGCTGGCTTTCGGTGAGCGCAGTGCCGAGCGGCGCCACGGTGGCGCCATAGCCCACTGTCACCATCGCGATGACGTCGACATAGCCTTCGACCACGACCAACGAGGCGCCATTATGCGCTGATGTGCGCGCGGGGGCGTGGTTGTAGAGATTGTCGCCCTTGTGGAAGAGCGGGGTCTCCGGTGAGTTCAGATATTTGGCCGGAACATCCTTCTCCAGCGCGCGGCCGCCAAAGGCGATGATGCGGCCGCGGATGTCAGCGATCGGAAACATCACGCGGTCGCGGAAGCGGTCATAGGGCACGGGAATGTCGTCGCCGGCGACGAGCAGCCCGGCCTCGACCATGTCCGGCACGGGAATGCCGTGGCCGCCCAAAAATTCCTTGAGCGCGTATTTTTCGCCGGGCGCATAGCCGAGGCGGAACTGCAGTTGCGTCGCCGGCGAGATCGCGCGGTCGGCGAGATAGCCGCGCGCCTTGGCGCCGAGCCGCGAGGCGAGCGTGTCACAGAAGAATTTTGCTGCGAGCTCCATGACGTCGTAGAGCGTCTTGCGCCGCTCCTCGCGCAGCGCGGCGTCGGGATTGACGGCGGGCAGTGCAAGCCCGGCCATCGCCGCCAGCCGCTCGACGGCCTCGGGAAAGGTGACGCCCTCGGTCTCCATCACGAAATTGAAGATGTTGCCGTGCTTGCCGGAGGAGAAGTCGTGATAAAAACCCTTCTGGTCGTTGACGGTGAAGGATGGCGTCTTCTCCTGCTGGAACGGCGACAGCCCCTTCCACTCGCGCCCGGCCCGCTTCAGCTTCACGCGCTTGCCCACGACCTCCGAGACCGGAAGGCGGGCACGAATGTCTTCGAGGAATTGCGGCGTGAAGCGGATGGCCATGGGCTGATCTGAAATCGAATCAAGCCCCATTAGAATCCAGCCGAGGCCTGCCGGCTAGGCATAGCTGGATGGCTCAGGAAAATACCAGCGATGTCGACCTTAACCCCGCTTTCCCGGCTTGTGCACAGGGCTGTCCGTCACCTCTCCCCGCTTGCGGGGAGAGGTCGCTGCGAAGAGCGATGCCTTTGGCATCGCTAAGTGCGCGGCGGGTGAAGGGGACACTTCACGATCTCGGTCCGTTGAGACTCCCCCTCACCCCAACCCTCTCCCGGCAAGCGGGGAGAGGGAGCAAACCGTCGTCGCTGCGCCGGTCTGCCTCAATGCTCCAGAAACCGGCCCGAGGCGATGCGTGGCAGGCCATCGACCGGCCAGTTGTAGAGATAGGTCCAGGCCTCGATCCAGGAATCTGTCGAAGACTCTAGCAAAGTCCCGGTCGGGGCCGCGCTCGAAGTCGCGTTCGACGTTCCGGCGGCCGCGCACCTGGCGAGCGCGACCTTGAGCAGCTTTCGCAGATATTCGGTCGGCTGCACAAGACCTTCGCCGCAGGCCTCGTACATGTCGAGCTCGCGCAGCAGTTCGTCGCGCGCGCGCAGGCGGTAGAGCTCGCCATGCGCGACATCACCGTCATCGTCCGACAGCACGAGGCCGGGATAATGCTTGATCAGATAGAGCCGGCCGCGGCAGCGCGCCTTGCCGAGGAAATCCGCGTTGGCGGACAACAGCCGCGCCATCGGATGGTCGAAGCCGCGCATCAGCGTGCCGTAGACGAACAGATGATCGGAGGTCATGAGCTATCCATGTCATTGCGAGCGAAGCGAAGCAATCCAGAATCTTTCCGCGCGGATAGTCTGGATTGCTTCGCTTCGCTCGCAATGACGGCTATGCCGCCACCTCCTCCGAGATCACCACAAATGTCTTCAGCTCCATGCGGCCAAAGCTGGTGGTCAGCGCGACGTCGGCGGCGTCGCGGCCGGTCGCCATCAAAATCCGCCCGATCCGTGGAACGTTGTGGCGGGCATCGAAGGTCAGCCATTCGCCGCCGAGATAGGCCTCGAACCAGCCGGAAAAATCCATCGGGAACGGTACCGGCGGAATGCCGATGTCGCCCATGTAGCCGGTGCAGTAGCGCGCCGGAATCCCCATGCAGCGGCACAGGGTCAGCGCGAGATGGGCAAAATCGCGGCACACACCGCTCTTCTGCTCATAGACGTCGAACGCGCTCTTCATCGCATGCGCGTGCTCGTAGCCGAAGATGATGCGCTGGTGGACGAACTCGGTGATGGCGGCGACGCGGTCCCATCCGCCATTGACGCTGCCGAACAGCGACCAGGCGATGTCGGTGAGCTTGTCGGTCTCGCAATAGCGGCTCGGCATCAGATAGAGCAA
>NZ_JAFATE010000728.1 GCF_019244115.1 Bradyrhizobium sp. | reverse complement strand
GGTCGCACAGGAGTGTAGCTCAATTGGTAGAGCACCGGTCTCCAAAACCGGGGGTCGCAGGTTCGAGCCCTGCCACTCCTGCCAGCCGATAAGGCGCGGCAGCCAGGCTCTCCCAAGGATCGAACGGCCGGGGCCTTTGCGGGGCGGCTCGCACCTTGACCTTTGGCGAGCCCGGCAGTACATACCCGCCACCTGCAGCCGGCCCGCTTCAGAAGCGGACATCCGGCGCGGCTTTAAATCCCCCGAACAATCGAGCCTGGTTGCCGGCTTATCCTTTGCGAAGAGGATTGGGCTTTAGCAGGGCTGCTCGGTTTGCTTGAAATTCAAAACTTGTTTCGTCTTTGAGGACGGACGCGGATATCCACGATGGCGTTCAGCCCGTTTAAGTTCCTGCAGGAAGTGCGCGCGGAGACGGCCAAGGTCACCTGGCCGACCCGTCGCGAGACGACGATCACCACCATCATGGTGTTCGTCATGGTGGCGTTGGCGTCGATCTTCTTTTTCGCCGCGGATCAGATCATCCGCTATCTGATCACCTTGATCTTGGGCATTCACTGATGGCAACCGCCGCACTCCAATCGGGCGAAAAGCGCTGGTACATCGTTCACGCCTATTCCAATTTCGAGAAGAAGGTCGCGGAATCGATCCGTGAGCAGGCCAAGCAGCGCGGCCTTGAGGAACTGTTCGAGCAGGTCCTGGTGCCGATCGAGAAGGTCACCGAGGTCCGCCGCGGCCGCAAGATCGACGCCGAGCGCAAGTTCTTCCCCGGTTACGTGCTGGTGAAGATGAAGCTGACGGATGAGGCCTTTCACCTCATCAAGAACACGCCGAAGGTGACCGGCTTCCTGGGCGCGGAAAACAAGCCGATGCCGATCTCGGAAGCAGAGGCCATGCGCATTCTGAACCAGATGCAGGAGGGCGTGGAGCGGCCAAAGGCGTCGATCTCGTTCGAGATTGGCGAGAACGTCCGCGTCGCCGACGGCCCGTTCGCGTCGTTCTCGGGCGTGGTCGAGGAAATCGACGAGGCCCGCTCGCGCGTCAAGGTCGCCGTCTCGATCTTCGGCCGCGCGACGCCCGTGGAACTGGAATTCGGTCAGGTCGAGAAGGTCTGATCTGATGACGCGAGGCTTGCGCCTCGCGTGACAGAGGAGCGTGGGAGGACGGCGCGGTCTGCCAGCCGCATCCGATCCCGACCACGACACCTGAAACCGCCGGCTTTAATCGCCGGCACAACAGGAGTTGAGACATGGCAAAGAAAGTGACCGGATACCTGAAATTGCAGGTGCCGGCGGGTGCGGCCAATCCGTCGCCCCCGATCGGCCCCGCGCTTGGTCAGCGCGGCCTCAACATCATGGAGTTCTGCAAGGCGTTCAACGCCCAGACGCAGAAGGAAGAGAAGAACACCCCGATCCCCGTGATCATCACGATCTACGCGGACCGCTCCTTCACCTTCGAGATGAAGACCCCGCCGATGTCCTACTTCTTGAAGCAGGCGGCCAAAATCCAGTCCGGCTCCAAGGCGCCGGGCCGCGACAAGGCGGGCAAGGTGACGCGCGAGCAGGTGCGCGAGATCGCCGAGAAGAAGATGAAGGATCTCAATTGCGATACCATCGAGTCGGCCATGAAGATGGTCGAGGGCTCCGCCCGGTCGATGGGTCTCGAAGTTGCGGGGTAAGGCGCCATGAGCATTGGAAAGCGTTTGAAGAAGGCCCGTGAAGGCGTCGATCGCGAGAAGCTTTATCCGCTCGCCGACGCCATCAAGATGGTCAAGGAGCGGGCGAAGGCTAAGTTCGACGAGACCATCGAGGTCGCGATCAATCTCGGCGTCGATCCACGGCATGCCGACCAGATGGTGCGCGGCGTGGTGCTGCTGCCGAACGGTACCGGCCGCACCTTGCGGGTCGGCGTGTTCGCGCGCGGCGCCAAGGCCGAGGAGGCTAAGGCCGCTGGCGCCGACGTTGTCGGCGCCGAGGATCTGGTGGAGAAGGTGCAGGGCGGCAACATCGACTTCGATCGCTGCATCGCCACCCCCGACATGATGCCGCTGGTCGGCCGCCTCGGTAAGGTGCTCGGCCCCCGCGGGTTGATGCCGAACCCGAAGATCGGCACCGTCACCATGGACGTCACCGGCGCGGTCAAGGGCGCCAAGGGCGGCTCGGTCGAGTTCCGCGTCGAGAAGGCCGGCATCGTGCAGGCCGGCGTCGGCAAGGCATCGTTCGGTGCCGACAAGCTGGTGGAAAACATCCGCGCGCTTGCCGATGCCGTTGCCAAGGCGAAACCCGCCGGCGCCAAGGGCACCTACATCCAGCGCGTCGCGGTGTCCTCGAGCATGGGGCCCGGCGTGAAGGTCGAGCCGGGTACGCTGCTCGGCTGAGGCGCGCACGGAACTGTTCGAACTCGTGGGCGGAATCGGACAACCGGTTCCGCCCTTCGTCTTTGTAAGGCGTGACTTTTGCGTTTGATGACAGCGGCGTCAGGCGGCGACTGAAAAGAAGGCGGGAAAGAACAACAACATGCCCGAGAAAGTTCTGGTCCATTCGCGCTTTCCGAGAACCATGCTGAAGCGTTTTGGCGAGCGTTTCGAGTTGATGGATGCAGCCGGCAAGCCGGCTGGCGAGCTGTTCGCGGCCGAAGAGCTTGCCAGCGTCCGCGCGATGATTACTGCCGGCGGCAGACCGCTCGGCGCTGCGGCGATGGACCTGTTTCCGTCGCTTGGCGCCATCATCTGCTACGGCACCGGCTATGACGGCATCGACCTCGAGGCCGCGCGCAAGCGGAAAATCGTGGTCGGCCACAGCCCCGGCGCCAACGCATCCTCCGTTGCCGACATCGCAATCACCCTGATGCTCGCGGCGATCCGGCGCCTGGTCGTCGCGGACAATTATGTGCGCAGCGGCGACTGGGCCGCCGCAAAACCCTCGCTGATGATGCGGCCGCAGGCGGGGATGCGCGGACGCCGGGTCGGCGTCTACGGCATGGGCGAGATCGGGCGCAAGATCGCCGCCCGTGTCGCGGCTTTCGACACCGAGGTCGGCTATTTCAGCCGCAGCCGGCCCGACGTGCCGTACCAATATTTCCCGAGCCTGGAGGCGCTGGCCGACTGGTGCAGCATCCTGATGATCGCGGTTCGCGCCGGTGCCGACACCCATCACGCCGTCGATGCCGATATTTTTAGGCGGCTCGGTACGGACGGCCATGTCATCAACGTCGCCCGCGGCTCCGTCGTTGATGAGGCGGCCTTGGCTGCGGCGCTCGCAGACCGCACCATCGCCGGTGCGGGTCTCGACGTTCATGAGCAAGAGCCGCGAGCGCCGGATGCTCTGACCGCCCTGCCGAATGTGGTCCTGACGCCGCATATCGGCGGCCACACGCTCGAATCGCACACGGCGATGCAGGACTGTGTGATCGCCAACCTGGAGGCGTTTTTTGCGGGGCAGGCGCTGCCCTTCGCCGTGAAAACCGGCTAGCTGGGCGGAGGGGCCCGACCAAGCGGATTTAGGCTGAAGTTTGGCATTGAAAACTGGTGTGAATTTTGCCCTTGGCAAGCGCCGGGAGACCGGCTAAACACCCGTCCTCCGGACGTGCTGGCGAACGCTGGCCCGTTCGTGCGCGCATTCCGAAAACTCGCGAACGATTGGAGATCATTCCCTCTGAGGATATCCGCTTGGATTGCTCGAAGGGAGGATAAACCGCCGTTTTTGAGCGGGAATGGCGTAGGGACTACCCGGTCCGCCGGATGGTCCCGGTCCTGTCCGAGACTGCAGGCGCTTGCGAGGAAACGTAAGTTTCTTCAATGGCTTAATCGAATGGCCTGCATAGACGGGTGAAAACCGGATTTCGCCTCCTGGCCCGTCTTGCGGGCGACGGTGGCTTGTTTGGTTCGAACCTCGACACCCCGCCGGCCTCACAGGGCCCATCGGGAGGGCAGGCTTCTAAGTCGTCGTCTTGCCCGGCGTGTCCTTCGACTGATGTCGTAAGGCCAGGTTTTGGGCGGGACGGTGGGTGCAACCCGGCGGCCTCGCTCCGATACGCGAAGGCCGCCAACCGGAGAGAGCTTGCTGTGGAACGAGCGGCAAAGAAAGAGGCGGTCGAACAGCTCCAAACGGTCTTCAGGACCACGGGCGTCGCGATCGTTGCTCACTATTCCGGCCTCACCGTGGCCCAGATGCAGACTCTGCGCAAGCAGATGAAGCAGGCGGGCGCCTCGGTGAAGGTCTCGAAGAACCGTCTCGCCAAAATTGCTCTTGAAGGCACTGACGTCGCTTCCATCGGTACCCTTTTGAAGGGGCCGACCGTGATCGCAACTTCGAACGATCCGGTTGCGGCGCCAAAGGTTGCCATCGACTTCGCCAAGGCGAACGACAAGTTCGTTATTCTCGGCGGCGCGATGGGAGCAACCGTCCTGAATCCCGACGGCGTGAAGGCTCTGGCCTCGCTGCCGTCGCTCGACGAACTGCGCGGCAAGCTGGTCGGCCTCATCCAGGCGCCGGCAACCAAGCTCGCCCAGCTCTCGAACGCGCCGGCCGCCAAGCTCGCGCGGGTCATTCAGGCTCATGCCTCAAAGGGCGAAGCGGCCTGACGCGCTTCGCAAAACTCCAACCCTGGTTCGAACCAACGTTTAAGGAAACTGATCAATGGCTGACCTGAACAAGATCGTCGAGGACCTCTCGAGCCTCACTGTGCTCGAGGCTGCGGAACTCGCAAAACTGCTCGAAGAGAAGTGGGGCGTGTCTGCCGCCGCTGCGGTTGCGGTTGCGGCTCCGGGCGCCGGCGGTGGTGCCGCTGCGGCTCCGGCCGAGGAAAAGACCGAGTTCACCGTCATGCTGGCTGCTGCCGGCGACAAGAAGATCGAGGTCATCAAGGAAGTCCGCGCCATCACGGGTCTCGGGCTGAAGGAAGCCAAGGACCTCGTCGAAGGCGCGCCGAAGCCGGTCAAGGAAGCCGTCAACAAGGAAGAGGCCGACAAGATCAAGGCCCAGCTCGAGAAGGCTGGCGCCAAGGTGGAATTGAAGTAAGCGGAGATTGCTTCAATTCCACCTCCGACAAGCGAGGCGCGAGCCGAGCGCGATCCGGGGATCTGGCTCCGAAACGTGGATGGTCGGGTCGAGCCCGGCCATGACGGAGGGGAGAGACCAAGCAAATGGCGTGCAACGGACCGGTCCGGGGCACGCCGTACACGGAAAAGTGTGAGGGATCGGGGGCTTACCCCTCGATTCTTCAAAATTGTCAACCCATATTGGGTTGCCAGCACGAAAGCACGGTTGGTGGCAGGAAGGCCGGCGCTTCTTCCCATCAGGCCGTCGGGAGACGGGCAATTTCGGGCTTTTGCAGTCCGCGATGACATGGTTTGGACGGGCGGGTGCGTGTTTGCGCCCCGCGCGTCGTTTTGCGTTTTGATGGTCTGAAGAACAAATTCAGGACTTGCCCCTGAAATTGGGCTTTTGGCCTCGAAATGGATCGAAATTCAACCCGGGGGACGGTGGCAACCGTTGTCCGGAAGGTTCGTTCCCTCGGCGGGAGCGACGAAACGAGAGGCCACGATGGCGCAGCAGACATTTACCGGTCGCAAGAGGGTCCGCAAGTTCTTCGGACACATCAAGGAAGTCGCAGAGATGCCGAACCTGATCGAGGTTCAGAAGGCGTCCTACGATCAGTTCCTGATGGTCGAGGAGCCGCAGGGCGGGCGGGCCGACGAGGGCCTGCAGGCCGTGTTCCGCTCGGTATTCCCGATCTCGGACTTCTCGGGCACCTCGATGCTGGAATTCGTGCGCTACGAATTCGAGCCGCCGAAATATGACGTCGACGAGTGCCGCCAGCGCGGCATGACCTTCGCTGCGCCGCTGAAGGTGACGCTGCGCCTGATCGTGTTCGATATCGACGAGGAGACCGGCGCGAAGTCCGTCAAGGACATCAAGGAGCAGGACGTCTACATGGGCGACATCCCGCTCATGACCATGAACGGCACCTTCATCGTGAACGGCACCGAGCGCGTCATCGTCTCGCAGATGCACCGTTCGCCCGGCGTGTTCTTCGACCACGACAAGGGCAAGACCCATTCGTCCGGCAAGCTCTTGTTCGCCGCGCGTGTCATTCCCTATCGCGGCTCCTGGCTCGACATCGAGTTCGATGCCAAGGACATCGTGTTCGCGCGCATCGACCGCCGCCGCAAGATCCCCGTGACCTCGCTGATGTTCGCGCTTGGTCTCGACGGCGAGCAGATTCTGTCGACCTTCTACAAGAAGATCCTCTACAAGCGCGCCAAGGACGGCTGGCGTGTGCCGTTCGACGCCAACCGCTTCCGCGGCTATTCCACGGTCAACGATCTGATCGACGCCGACAGCGGCAAGGTCGTGCTCGAAGCCGGCAAGAAGCTCACCGTGCGCGCCGCGCGCCAGCTCCAGGAGAAGGGGCTGAAGGCGCTGCGTATGTCCGATGAGGAACTGGTTGGCAACTATGTCGCCGAGGACCTCGTCAATCCGAAGACCGGCGAGATCCACGCGGAAGCCGGTGAGGAAATCACCGACAAGCTGATGAAGGCGCTGAACGAGCAGGGCTACAAGGAGCTGCCGCTGCTCGACATCGACCACGTCAACGTCGGCGCCTATATCCGCAACACGCTGCATGCCGACAAGAACATGACGCGCGAGGACGCGCTGTTCGACATCTACCGCGTCATGCGTCCGGGCGAGCCGCCGACGCTGGAATCCGCGCAGGCAATGTTCCAGTCGCTGTTCTTCGACGCCGAGCGCTATGATCTTTCCGCGGTCGGCCGCGTCAAGATGAACATGCGCCTCGAACTCGATGCGCCCGACACCCATCGCACGCTGCGCAAGGAAGACATTTTGGCCGTCATCAAGACGCTGGTCGACCTGCGTGACGGCAAGGGCGAGATCGACGACATCGACAACCTGGCCAACCGCCGTGTCCGCTCGGTCGGCGAGTTGCTCGAGAACCAGTATCGCGTCGGCCTGCTCCGCATGGAGCGCGCGGTGAAGGAGCGCATGAGCAGCGTCGACGTGTCGACGGTCATGCCGAACGACCTCATCAATGCGAAGCCGGCGGTGGCCGCGGTCCGCGAATTCTTCGGCAGCTCGCAGCTGTCGCAGTTCATGGACCAGACCAACCCGCTGTCGGAAGTCACCCACAAGCGCCGGCTGTCGGCGCTCGGACCTGGTGGTCTCACGCGCGAGCGCGCGGGCTTCGAGGTGCGCGACGTGCATCCGACGCACTACGGCCGCATCTGCCCGATCGAG
>NZ_JAFATE010000648.1 GCF_019244115.1 Bradyrhizobium sp. | reverse complement strand
GAGATCGGTCAGCAGCGCGCGCATCGGCGCGCCCGCATGCATCGGGTTCTGCGGCAGCGCCATTGCCGGCACCCCGGCGCGCATGTGATCGTTGGCTTCGGCGAAATGCGGCGTGCCTGCGATCATATAGGCGCGCACATTGTCCGGAAAGTCGAGGTGATTGCCGTCGAGGTCGGTCACCAGGAGCGAGGCATGCGAAGCCCACCATTCATGCTCGCTGTCGGTCTGCATCACCTTGGGACAGGTCGCAGTGAGCGAACAGCGCCGCAACAGTCCGTCGGTCCGGCCCGAGATCGGGTCGGTCAGTGTCGCGTAGGTGAAGGGAAAGAGATCGGCCTGCCAAGCCGGGTCTTGCGGATGCCGCGGGTTGCGCCCAGGCTGTCCGAACCGAACGTTGGTCGCCATTCGACGCGTGCCGCCGACATGCGGCATCAGGCCGTCGAACACCGTGCGGCCCCGCATGTCCTGGTTGAAGCCGAGATAGAGGAAGTCGCGCAGGAAGCGGCCGGATTGCGAGACGCCAAAACCGATGGCACGGCTGACCGAGGGATGCAGCCCATTGAGCAGCGGATTGGCGGGGCTCGGATCGTGGCGCAGGAAGCTGACGACGTCGCGTACCGCCGCAAAACCCATTCCGAGCGGCACCGGATCGCGCGCGGTGTAGGTGATCTCGTAGAGCGCGCCGGCATCAAAGCCGTCGGGCCGCGTGATCTCCACCGTCGTCGGATCGACGAGGCGCGCCGACAGGCCAGACGGCGTCTGCCGCGCATCGGACCAGGCGGCGCGCACGGTGACCGCGAGATTGGCCGGCTCGGCTGCCGGCCAGGTGAGTGTAGCGCGCGCCGGATTGGTCGTGTTGTCGAAGATGACCTCCTCGCGCGCCGGGCCGATGATGCCTTTGATCACGGGCGCGCTCAGCGCCATCTGTCCGGGTTTTGACGAAATATCGGCCTGCCAGCCAACCCACACCATTGTGTAGCCGCTCCGATGCAGGAAGCCGATGCCGGCATCATCAGGCGCCTGCGCCCGGTTGGCACCGGGCTGGGCTGAATCGTCGAACAGCTGTGGTGCGAGCTTGCGTCCGCGATTGGGGACATCGAGCAGCAGCGTGCCGTTGCTCCGCGCCGGATCGGCGGGGCGGAGGATCACGACATCGGCCGTAGCCTCCACTTTTCCGTCCGCGTTGCGCGGCGCCAGCGCAAGATCGGTGATGATAGCATTGCGATCATCCGCGGGATCGAGCGCGATGGTCGCGCGTGCCGTGATCCGTTCGTAGGTCCCGACATCACTAAAACTGCGGCCTGCGAAGGCCGGCACGCGTTCGACGCTATCGAAGCGGACGACTTCGGCCCACAGCGTGGTCGGGAGCAGACAGATCGCGGCCATCGCGGCCAATACGAGCTTGCGCATGATCTGCCTCCGACGATTGGCGCCCCGAGGGTTGATCCTTCTTTTCCAAAGACGATACTCAAAGTCCAACGAGCGGCGATTGAAGCATTTCTTTAAGGATGCGGTCTACTCCCCTCGCTTACAAGGCAGCGCTGTCGCATGTTAGGTCTGAAACGGAGGCTGCAACACAATCGGCCGCGAACGAACCGGAACCGGACGTCGCGCGCTGCTACGCGGCGCGGACCGCGCCCAGGAACTTGCTGACCTCGAGTTTCAGGCGGTTGCTCTCGCTGGAGAGCGAGCGCGCCGCCGACAGCACTTGCGAGGATTCCGATCCTGTCCTGGAGGCGCCGCGCTGCACATCGGCGATGTTCGAGGAGACCTGCTGAGTGCCCTGCGCGGCCCGCTGCACGTTGCGCGCGATCTCCTGGGTCGCAGCCCCCTGCTCTTCGACGGCCGCCGCGATGGCGGACGCGATCTCCGACATGCGTCCGATGGTGTTGCCGATCTCCCTGATTGCATCGACCGATTCATGTGTCGCCGACTGAATGCCCTGGATGTGCTGGCTGATCTCGTCGGTTGCCTTCGAGGTCTGCTCGGCCAGGGCCTTCACTTCGGAGGCGACGACCGCAAAACCGCGGCCCGCCTCGCCGGCTCGCGCCGCCTCGATGGTCGCGTTCAGCGCCAGCAGGTTGGTCTGCCCGGCAATCTGGTTGATCAGTTCGACGACGTCACCGATGCGCGCGGCCGCCTTCGCGAGCTCCGCGACCCGCTCGTTGGTGCCATGGGCCTGGCTCACGGCCTCGCTCGCGATCCGCGCCGAATCCTGGACCTGACGGCTGATCTCGTTGACCGAGGAGGCCATTTCTTCCGTGGCCGAGGCGACCGACTGCACATTGGTGGAGGCCTCGTCGGAGGCAGCCGCGACCACCGATGTCAGTTCTTCCGAACGTGCCGCGGTCGATGTCAAAGTGTCGGCGGAGGCTTCCAGTGCCGAGGAGGCCGAGGACACGATCTCGACGATGCCGCCGATGACAGTTTCGAAATCGCCCGTGATGCGGTCGACGCGCTGGCCGCGCTTGATCTTGGCATCGGCCTCGACGCCGGCGGCCTTGTCCGCGGCTTCCTTGGCGATCAGCGCTTCCTTGAAGACCTGCAGCGATGTCGCCATCGTGCCGATCTCGTCGTCACGGCCGATCGCCGGAATCATGACGTCATGCTTGCCGGCAGCCAGTTCGCTGACGACGCCCGTGAGCGTTGCGAGCGGCGCGATCACCCGGCGGCGCAGCATCAGCGTGACGCCGCCGAGCACGCCGAGCAGCGCCAGCACCGCGATGGCGGTCAGCACCAGCATCATCAGCGCGCCGTCGCGCGCCGCCTGCGCGCGGTCGGCCGACTCGGCGAGCGCGGCATCGCGGACCACGAAGAAGGCCTGCACCGCTGGAACGACAATCGACGACAGCTCATCCGTTGAGATCTTATAATTACCTTCGCTGCGCCCGATCAGCATTTCCTGGTCGATCACGCCCGCAGCCTTCCCGAAATATTTCTCGATCGCATCCTTGAACGCCTTGGCGAGGCGCTCCGGTTGGCCAAGTTGGTCGATAGCGGCTTCGATCCGCTCACGATCGAGATCCACGCGTCCCTGCCCCCGGTCCATGGCGGACAACTCCGCCGGCGTCAGCGGACGGTGGACGCTGAGCGGAAGCGTCAAGGCGGCAGCCCGACCGCCGGCCGCGACCCTCAGGTCCTGGGCTGCGCGTGCGATACCCAACAGGGGGGAGAGCGAGGCATCGGCTGCCGCCACCCGGTTTTCCAGCCGATTGAGCACTGGATCGATGATGGCCATGGCCTTGGCAATCCCAGGCAGGAAGCCCTTGACGACCGCGCCGTCCCGCCCGCTCATCGCAGCGCTCAGAACGCGGTCTGTGCTGGACCGAAGCTCGGCAAGGCTTGCTGCCGCCTGGTTCAGCCCATCGATCATCGATGCGTCATCACTCAGAGCGCCGATCACCTTTCGCGCGTTCTCGAACGCGGTGTCCGAAGCCTGCGCCGACTGCTTGATGGCATCGAGCTGAGCTGGCGTGGCGGTGCCCTCCTGGAACAGAGGAGTGACGTAGGGCGCGCGGTGAGCAGCAATGTGCTGACTGACGACGAGAACTGCGCCGAACGCGTCGACGGCCTTGATGGCCTCGGTCCTGCTCACGACCGTACGATACTGCGGAACGAGAACCTCGGTGCCCAGGATGATTGCGAGCGCCGTCACCGACAGCATCGAAACTGCAAATAGCCGACCAATGCGCATGAAGCTCGTCCGTTGTGTTGTGCTCGATCACAACGTCTATTTTGCACTCGCTAAAGTTGGCTTAAGGATTGGGAAGGCACGCGAGAAATCGCCGTTCTACGCTGCCAGACAGGCATCCAAATACCTGAGGCCACGCGCATGCCGGCGCTGTCCCGACACCATCGACGACCTCGCTCAGGCGTCGCGGGCCGCTGCTGGCCTTGAGAACACGCGACTTGCAAGCACGTCGGCGGCCTCCAGCGACATGATGTCTTCGATCTGAAGACTCCGGCCGACATCGGCCATCAGGCGGCTTGCCTGCCGCAACCGCATGCGGTCGAGCGCGTTGCGGATCGAACGGGCATTGGAAAACAGCGGCTGGGTGCGGCGCAGACTGATATAGCGGACGAACGCCTCGCGCGCCGCCGGCGTGAACTTGTAGTTCATCCGGTGCAGCATGATGTCCGCGATCGCCAGCAGCTCATCCTCGCCGTAGTCGGGGAAATCGATATGATGCGCGATGCGGGAGCGGAAGCCGGGATTGCTGGCGAAGAACCGCTCCATCCGGTCGCCATAGCCGGCCAGGATGACGACGAGATCCTCGCGCTGGGTCTCCATGATCTGTAGCAGGATCTCGATGGCCTCCTGACCGTAGTCGCGCTCGTTTTCCGGCCGATAGAGATAATAGGCCTCGTCGATGAACAGCACGCCGCCCATCGCCTTCTTGAGGATCTCCTTGGTTTTTGGCGCGGTGTGCCCGATATACTGCCCGACCAGATCGTCACGCGTCACTGAAATCACCTGCCCGCGCCGCACGAAGCCGAGCTTGTGCAGGATCGCGGCGACCTTGAGCGCGACGGTGGTCTTGCCGGTGCCCGGATTGCCCGTGAACGACATGTGCAGGGTCGGCGTTTCCGCGGTCAGCGCCAGGCGCTTGCGCAGCCGCTCGATCAGGAGCAATGCCGCGATCTCGCGAATTCTGGTCTTGACCGGCTTCAGCCCGACAAGCTCGCGATCGAGCTCATCGAGCACCTCCGCGATGCCGACATCGGCATATTCCTGCTGCAGATCGATCGAGGCTGGCCGCTCATCTCGGGAGGGTTCAGTGAGAAGCGCGTTCGCCGTATCCTGCATGAGCTTTTTCCATCTTCGAAAGAGCTCCGCCGTCGCCGCGAGCGACGACGGAGCAAGTATCCGGTGGACGGGAGAATGCCACGACTCCCATCAAGGACGGTTCACCGGATCAGCGAGCTAGCCACTCTGGTAGCGATCGCCTTCGGGCCGCTGCGCCGCGTAGGACCGCGTCGCATAGCGCAGGTTGCGACCCACGGACTCCTGCCGGTCGAGCCGGAAGCCCGGCTCGTTGGCCGGGCGGTTGACGATGAAGGAGATCCGCACCGATTCCCAGCCGTGGCTCGCATCGAAGCCGGAGATGCGGATATAGCGGTCGCCATAGACGCGGCGGCAGTCGGCAAGCTCGCGCATGACGCCCGCGGCGTCCGCAAGATCGAACATCGGCAGGCCCCACATCTCCCAGTAGGTGTTGCGCGGGTGCGGATCGTCCGTGAATTCGATGTTCACGGCAAAACCCTTCTCCAGGCAATACTGCACCTGCCGCGTGATCTGCTCGTCGGTGAGATCGGGGAGAAACGAGAAACAGCCCTGGGTGACACGCATCATCATCTCCTTTCAGATCGCGACGCTGGGGGTTGGAATGAAATCAGGCGCATCGGTCGAGGTGTAGTCGAACGTCACGTCCTTCCACACCTCGAGCGCCTCGCGCAGCGGCGTGCAGGTCTGCGCCGCCTTGGCGAGAATCTCCGGGCCCTCGTGGACATAGTCGCGGCCTTCGTTGCGGGCCAGGATCATCGCTTCCAGCGCCACCCGGTTGGCGGTCGCCCCGGCCTGGATGCCCCGGGGATGGCCGATGGTGCCGCCGCCGAACTGCAGCACAACATCCTCGCCCAGCAGGTCGAGCAATTGGTGCATCTGGCCGGCATGGATGCCGCCGGAGGCGACCGGCATCAACTTGTTGAGGCTCGCCCAATGCTGGTCGAAGAAGATGCCGTGCTCGAGTTTTGTCGGATTGAAATCCTCCCGGCAGACATCGTAATAGCCGCGCGTGGTGTTCGGATCGCCTTCGAGCTTGCCGACCACCGTGCCCGCATGGATGTGGTCGACGCCGGCAAGCCGCATCCATTTGGCGATGACGCGGAAGGACACGCCGTGGTTGCGCTGCCGCGTATAGGTGGAATGACCGGCGCGATGCAGATGCAGGATCATGTCGTGCCTGCGCGCCCACTTTGCCATCGACTGGATCGCGGTATAGCCGATCACCAGATCGATCATGACGATGTTCGAACCGAGCTGGTGCGCAAACTCCGCGCGCTCATACATGTCCTCCATCGTCGCCGCGGTCACGTTGAGATAGGTGCCCTTGATCTCGCCTGTCGCGGCCTGCGCGCGATTGACCGCCTCCATGCAATAGAGATAGCGCTCGCGCCAGTGCATGAAGGGTTGCGAGTTGATGTTCTCGTCGTCCTTGCAGAAGTCGAGCCCGCCTTTCAATGCTTCGTAGACCACGCGGCCATAGTTGCGGCCGGACAATCCGAGTTTCGGCTTCACCGTGGCGCCGAGCAGGGGGCGGCCGTACTTGTTGAGGTACTCGCGCTC